>JAZBPI010000156.1:0-117060 GCA_036351555.1 Pseudomonadales bacterium | reverse complement strand
GCCGACCATGACCACGAAGCCCCAGAACTTGGCATCGAGGCCGAGGAGCGGATAGGTCGCGGCACGCAACATGGCGTAGAAGGGCGTGTAGTACCACACGGGCGCGATGTGCTCCGGCGTCTTCAGCGGGTTCGCCTCCTCGAAGTTCGGCGGCTCGAGGAAGTAGCCGCCCATCTCCGGCGCGAAGAAGACCACCCCGCAGAAGATGATCAGGAACATGACGATCGCGGGCAGGTCGTGCCCGATCGTGTAGTAGGGATGGAAGGCGATCGAGTCCAGCGGCTTGCCGTTCTCGTCCTTGTGCTTCTTGACGTCGATGCCGTCAGGGTTGTTCGAGCCGACGTGGTGCAGCGCCACGATGTGCAGGAACACGAGCATGATCAGCATGATCGGCAGCGCCACGACGTGCAGCGCGAAGAAGCGGTTGAGCGTGATCTCGCTCATGAGGAAGTCGCCGCGCACCCAGGTCATGAGGTCGTTGCCGACGACCGGGATGGCCCCGACCAGCGAGACGATGACCTGGGCCCCCCAGAAGGACATGTTGCCCCAGGGCAGCAGGTACCCGAGGAAGCCCTCGGCCATGAGCAGCAGGAAGATCACCATGCCGAAGAGCCAGATCAGCTCGCGCGGCTTGCGATAGGAGCCGTACATCATGCCGCGGAACATGTGCAGGTAGACGACGATGAAGAAGGCGGAGGCGCCGGTGGAATGGAGATAGCGCAGCAGCCAGCCGAACTCCACGTCGCGCATGATGTATTCGACGGAGGCGAAGGCCTGCGCACCGCTCGGCACGTAGCTCATGGTCAGCCAGATGCCCGTGAGCAGCTGGTTCACCAGCACCACCATCGAGAGCACGCCGAACAGGTACCAGAAGTTGAAGTTCTTCGGCGCCCAGTACTTGGAGAGATGGTACTCGTAGGTCTCCATGAGCGGCATGCGCTCGTCGACCCAGGACAGCAGGTTCTGCATCGCCCCGGCAGGGCGATCGACAGGTTTCGTCTCGCTCATTACGCGGTCTCCTCATCCTGCCCGATCAATACGACGCTGTCGGTCTCGAACATGTAGGGCGGCACTTCGAGATTCGACGGCGCAGGAACGCCCGCGTAGACACGTCCCGACAGGTCGAACTTCGACCCGTGACAGGGACAGAAGTAGCCACCCTTCCAGTTCGCATCGAACGGCTGGGGGCCCACTTCAGGATTGAACTTCGGCGAACACCCGAGATGGGTGCAGATGCCGACCAGGATCGAGTATTCCTTGTGCTCCTCACGAGCGCGCCAGACGTTGGCCGCGTAAGAGGGCTGCTGCGTGGCCCGCTCGGAATCGGGGTCAGCGAGGATGCTGTCCATTTCCGGGAGGCGGTCCATCATCTCCTGGGTGCGGCGCACGAGGAAGATCGGCTTGCCGCGCCACTCAGGGAGCGGTCCCAGAATTTCGCCGGGCTGCAGCTTGCCGACGTCGGCACGCACGGGACCACCCAGCGCTCGCGCCTTCGCGCTGGGCTGCCAGGAGGCCAAGAAGGGAACGGCGGCACCGACGACACCCACGCCGCCGACGACGGCGGTGGCACCGATCAGGAAACGACGCCGAGCAAGATTCACTTCGCCTTCGCTCACGAAGAGTCTCCCTGGTCGAAATGGTCTGATTGCCGGGATCGAAGCGCCTGCTTCAGCGTCGCCCGACGTGCCCGCGTCGCAGCGGGCGCAGTCTAGCACAGGCGATTGCCCATGGGCCCGCGACGAGGTCGCTCGAGGCCGGAGCATCGCGGCACCCCGCGAGGACTCCAGACACGAAGAACGCCCGAGGGGTCCTCCCGCTCGGGCGCCCGTCTGCACCGCAGCGGCGGGCGCCGCAGGGCACCCGCCGTCGCATCAACGCTTGGAGTACTGCGGGCGCTTCCGCGCCTTGCGCAGGCCCACCTTCTTGCGCTCCACCGCACGCGCATCGCGGGTCACGAAGCCTGCGTGGCGAAGCGGCTGGCGCAGCGCCTCATCGTACTCCATGAGCGCCCGCGAGATGCCGTGACGGATGGCACCGGCCTGCCCCGACGGCCCACCACCCCGCACGGTGACCCGGACGTCGACCCGCTCCGCCATGTCCGTGAGCTGGAGCGGTTGCATCACGACCATCCGTGACGTCTCGCGACCGAAGTACTCGTCGAGCGGCTTGTTGTTGACCAGGACGCGGCCCTGGCCCGGACGCACGAAGACCCGTGCGGTCGCGGTCTTGCGACGGCCTGTGCCGTAATTCGCCGTGGTGCCGCGTGCGGCGCTTGAAGCGGTGGTCATGTGCTCTTCCTCAGATCTCGAGCGGCTGCGGCTGCTGGGCCGTGTGCGGATGCTCCGGGCCGGCATAGACCTTGAGCTTGCGGAACATGGCGCGTCCGAGACGGTTGGACGGCATCATGCCGCGTACGGCGGATTCGATGATGCGCTCGGGGTGCTTCTGCAGCATGTCCTTGTAGACGACACCGCGGATGCCACCGGGATAGCCGGTGTGCCGCCAGTAGGTCTTCTGTGCCGCCTTGTTGCCGGTCACGTGCACCTTCTCGGCGTTGACCACGACGACGTAGTCGCCCGTGTCCACGTGCGGCGTGAATTCGGTCTTGTGCTTGCCGCGCAGGCGGTTGGCGATTTCCGTGGCCAGGCGACCGAGCGTCTTGCCGGTCGCGTCCACGACCAGCCAGTCGCGACGAACGTCGGCAGGCTTCGTGCTCAGCGTCTTCATTCCGTGGGGTCCTCGGGGCCGGATCGGGGCCCGGAAAAACGGAGCGCGAATGTTAGCCGCTCGACCAGGGGCTGACAACTGGCGCCGTGCAGGTCGTGGGCACGGGCCGAACGCGCCCCGAGAGCCGTCAAAAACCTCGCAAAAACAGTATGTTAGGCCACATGATCGCGCGCCAGATACTGTCTCGACTGCATTTCCAGCAGCCGCGATCGGGTCCTTTCGAACTCGAAGCCCAGACGCCCCCCCTCGTAGAGCGCCTCGATGGGCGCCTCGGCCGAGAGGATCAGCTTGACCCCGCGATCATAGAATTCGTCCACGAGGCTGATGAACCGCCGCGCTGCGTCGTCCCTGCCCGCGCCGAAACGCGGCACGCCACTGACGATCACGGAGTGGAATTCCCGGGCGAGCGAGATGTAGTCGTTCTGGCTCCGGGGGCCTTCGCAGAGCACCGCGAAGTCGAACCAGACCACGTCCTCGTGAAGGGCGCGCGTCTCGAGCTGCCGGCCCTCGACCTCGAGCGCACCGGACCTCGGCGCCGCATCGCCGGTCAGCGCCGCGAAACTCCTCGCCAGGGAGCGCTCCGCGGCCTCGTCGAGGGGTGCGTGGTAGAGCTCGGCCTGCTCCAGGGCGCGCAGCCGATAGTCCAGGGCGCCATCGAGATGCACCACCTGCGTATGGGTCTCCAGCAGGGCGATGGCGGGCAGGAAATTGCGCCGCTGCAGCCCGTCCCGATAGAGGTCCCGGGGGGGCACGTTGGAGGTCGCCACCAGCGCGACGCCCCGTGCGAACAGGGCATCGAAGAGCCCGCCGAGGATCATGGCGTCCGCGATGTCGGAGACGAAGAACTCGTCGAAGCAGACGACGCGCGTTTCCGCCGCGAGCCGCTCCGCGACCGCGTGCAGGGGATCGGCGCCGGGCCCGAGGCCCCTGAGCTCGTCCTGCACCCGGCGCATGAACCGGTAGAAGTGCACGCGCAGCCGATCCTCGAAGGGCAGGCACTCGTAGAAGAGATCCATGAGGTAGGTCTTGCCGCGGCCGACGCCACCCCACAGGTAGAGCCCCCGGGGCGGCTGCTGTCGCGGCGTTCGGCCCGTGACGCGGTCCAGCCAGGACCGCCCCGGGCGCGGCGCCGCCAGACGCACGGCAAGATCGTCGAGCAGCGGCACGACTGCGGCCTGGGCGGGATCTTCGAGGATGCTGCCCTTCGACAGGTCGAGCGCGTAACGTTGAGCTGGCGTCATCGCGGATCCCCCTGGGCGTCGCCGCAGACCCCTTTTCCTGCGCGCCGCCCCGCGCGGCGGCGCGCACCTTAGCGACCTGTCCCTGCGCACGCAATCGAAAGTCCCTGCACCGCGCCCCGAGCGCTTAGACTGCCCGCAGCAGACAGGCTGGATGGGCCCCGATGTCACCACAGCTTCGCAGATGGTTGCCCGTGTTCGGCGGCATTGCCTTCGGCCTGGCGCTCGGCCTGCTGCTCGGGCGCGTGGCGCCGGAGGCGAAGCCCATGGGCTATGCGGACGCGGTCGCCAAGGCCGCCCCCGCCGTTGTCAACATCTACACGAGCAAGGTGGTGACCACGCGGATCCATCCGCTCTGCGATCTGCCGCGCTTCCGTGAATTCTGTGAACGCCTGCCCGGCCGGCAGCAGCGCATGCAGGGCAGCCTCGGCTCCGGCGTGATCGTCCGGGAGAACGGCTACATCCTCACGAACAATCACGTCATCGCCGATGCGGACGAGATCCTCGTCGCCCTGGCCGACGGTCGCGAGGCCCCCGCTCGGGTCGTGGGCACCGATCCGGAAACCGACCTTGCGGTGCTCTGGATCGATCTTCAGGCGCTCTCGATCACCGAGGTCGCGCCCTCGACGGCACTGCGCGTCGGCGATGTCGTGCTGGCCATCGGCAACCCCTTCGGGATCGGGCAGACCGTCTCCCAGGGCATCGTGTCCGCGCTCGGGCGCTACGGGATCTCGACCAATCCCTACGAGGACTTCATCCAGACCGATGCGGCGATCAACCCAGGCAACTCCGGCGGCGCGCTCGTGGACTCGCGGGGACGCCTCGTGGGCCTCAATACGCTGCTGTTCAGTCGCTCGGGGGGCAACCAGGGCATCGGCTTCGCCATTCCGGCATCCCTCGCGTTCGGCGTGCTCGACGAGATCATCGCGCGCGGCGAGGTGATCCGGGGCTGGCTCGGCGTCGAGGTGAACCCCGCCGCGAACACCACCGCGGGCCTGCCGGTCGCGGCCGTGACGCCGGGCGGGCCGGCGGCCACCGCGGGGGTGCAGCCGGGCGACGTGATGATCACGGTAGACGGCTCCCCCGTGGAGAGCGCCCGCGAAGTGGTGCAGCGGATCGCCATGATGGAACCGGGCCGGCGCATCGTCCTGGGCATACGTCGGGACGGAACGCTGCTCGCGCTCGAAGCGGTCGTCGGGCGCCGTCCGAATCCGGCGTGATGCTCGCCGCGGCGCGAACCCCGGCCCCTCAGCCCTCGCGCGGCTCTCCATTCGAATCGAACCCGGGAACCCGCAGGAGTGCGGAGCGGGCGTGCGCATCGAGCCCTTCGCCGCGCGCCAGCACCGCTGCCATGCGCCCCAGCACGGCCGCACCCTCCGCGCTGCAGCCGATGACGGAACTGCGCTTCTCGAAGTCGTAGACGCCGAGCGGCGACGAGAATCTCGCGGTCCCGAAGGTCGGCAGCACGTGACTCGGCCCCGCGACGTAGTCCCCGAGCGCTTCCGGCGTGTGACGACCGAGGAAGATGGCGCCCGCGTGGCGGATGGCAGGCAGCAGCGCCTCCGGATCCGTGACGGCCAGTTCCAGATGCTCCGGCGCGATGCGGTTGATCAGGGCGACGGCCGCCTCGAGATCCGCAACCTGGATCAGGGCCCCCCGATCCCCGAGGGACGCCTCGGCGATCTGCCGTCGCTCGAGGGTCGGCAGGAGCCGCACCACGGCCGCCTCCACCGCATCGAGCAGGGCCGCATCGGGGCTGATGAGGATCGCCTGTGCGACCTGGTCGTGCTCCGCCTGCGAGAAGAGATCCATGGCCAGCCACTCGGGATCCTGGTCCCCCTCGGCGACGATGAGGATTTCCGAGGGCCCGGCGATCATGTCGATGCCGACCGGTCCGAACACCTGGCGCTTGGCCTCCGCGACGAAGGCGCCGCCCGGGCCGACGATCTTGTCGACCCGGGGCACGCTCCGGGTTCCGAAGGCGAGCGCCGCCACGGCCTGGGCGCCCCCGATCCGGAACACGCGATGCACCCCCGCCAGGCGGGCCGCCGCGAGCACCAGGGGATTGATCTGTCCATCGGGCGTCGGCGCCGTCATGACGATCTCGCCCACGCCGGCGACGCTCGCCGGGACCGCGGTCATGAGCACGGAGGAGGGATAGCTGGCCCGTCCACCCGGGACATAGAGGCCGACCCGGTCGAGGGGCACCACCCGCTGGCCGAGACGATTGCCGAGCGCGTCGACGTAATCCCAGGAGGGACTCCGTTGTCGCTCGTGATAGCTGCGAATGCGTTGCGCGGCGAACTCGAGCGCCTCTCGCTCCGCCGCACCGAGCCCGGCGAGCGCCGCGTCGAGTTCGTCGGCCCCGACCTCGAGCTCTGCGAGGGTGGATGCGGACAGGCGATCGAAGCGGGCCGTGTAGTCCAGCACGGCCGCATCGCCCTCCGCACGGACCCGGGCGATGATCTCGCGCACGGCCCGCGCGACCGAGGCATCCTCGGACGTGTCCCAGTGAAGGAGTCGATCGAGGGCCTCCCCGAACCCGGCCTTGCGCGCATCCAGGCGCACGGGACGCACGCTCATGACCGCACCGCCTCGCGCTCCCGCTCGAGGACCGCCCGTTCCAGCGCCGCGAGGATCGGCGCGATGGTTCGCGACCGGTGCTTCATGGCGGCCCGATTGACGACGATCCGGGAGCTGATCTCGGCGATCAGTTCGAGGGGCTCCAGGCCGTTGGCGGACAGGGTGCGCCCCGTGTCGACGATGTCCACGATGCGATCCGCGAGTCCGATCAGGGGCGCGAGCTCCATGGCACCGCCCAGGGGAATCAGCTCCACCTGCTCGCCGCGCGCGGCGTAGAAGCGCCGCGTGACGTTGACGAACTTGGTGGCGACGCGGAGCCGCGGGCCGGATCGCGGCCTTTCTTCGATGGGGCCGGCGGTCATGAGCCTGCAGCGGGCGATGCGGAGATCGAGCGGCTCGTAGAGACCGTCGCCGCCGTATTCGAGCAGCGTGTCCTTGCCCGTGACGCCCATGTCCGCGGCGCCGTGCTCGACGCAGGTGGGCACGTCGCTGCCGCGCACCACCACGAGCCGGACGTCGTCACGATTGGTTGGGAAGATCAGCCTGCGGCTTTCGCGGGGGTCTTCCTGCGGGACGATGTCGGCCGCCGCGAGCAGCGGCAGGACCTCGTCGAGGATACGTCCCTTGTTGAGCGCGATGGTCAGCATGGAATCACCGCGCATCCGGGAGTCGGCGCACGCGCGCTCCCAGTCCCGCGAGCTTCTCCTCGATGCACTCGTAGCCTCGATCCATGTGATAGATCCGATCGATGACGGTCTCTCCCTCCGCCGCGAGCGCAGCGATCACGAGACTGAAGGACGCACGCAGGTCCGTGGCCATCACCGGCGCCGCCTGCAGACGCTCCACGCCTTCGATGATGGCCGTGCTGTTGCCCTCCAGGGAGATCCGCGCGCCCATGCGATTGATCTCGTGGATGTGCATGAAACGATTCTCGAAGATCGTCTCCGTCACGCGACTGGTGCCTTCCGCGACGGCGTTCATGGCCAGGAACTGGGCCTGCATGTCGGTCGGGAATCCCGGATAGGGCGCCGTACGGATGTTCACGCCGCGGGGCCGCTTCCCGGCCATGTCGACCTCGACCCAGTCCTTGCCCTGGGTCACGCGCGCACCCGCTTCGCCGAGCTTGAGGACCGCGGAATCGAGCAACTCCGGCGCCGTGTCCACGCAGCGGACCCGGCCGCGGGAGGCCGCGGCCGCGATGAGATAGGTGGCCGTCTCGACGCGATCGGGCTGCACGCGATGACGACAGCTGCCGAGGCGAGCGACACCCTCGATCTCGATCACCGCCGTGCCGGCACCCCGCACGCGGCCGCCCATGGCGTTGATGAAGTTCGCGAGATCGACGATCTCGGGCTCCCGGGCCGCGTTCTCGAGCACCGTCGTCCCCTCCGCGAGGGCCGCGGCCATCATCAGATGCTCCGTACCGCCGACCGTCACCACGTCCATGAGGATGCGCGCACCCTTCAGGCGTCCGGACGCTTCGGCGCGAACGTAACCCCCGTCGACCTCGATGTGCACACCCAGGGCCTCGAGCCCCTTGAGGTGCTGATCGACGGGCCGCGGCCCGATCGCACAGCCGCCGGGCAGGGACACCTCGGCGCGGCCATGGCGCGCCACCAACGGCCCGAGCACGAGGAAGGACGCCCGCATCGTCTTCACGAGGTCGTAGGGCGCGCGGTAGTCATGGAGCGTCTCGGGATGGACTTCCACGTCGAGCCGTTCGTCGATCACCACCTCGACGCCCAGGCAACCGAGCAGCTCGATCATGGTGGTGATGTCGTGCAGATGCGGCAGATTGGCGATGGTGACCGGGCCGTCACTGAGCAGGGTCGCGGCAAGGATGGGCAGGGCCGAGTTCTTGGCGCCGGAGATCCTGACGTCGCCCTCCAGCCGGGTGCCGCCTTCGATGAGCAGGCGATCCACGTCAGGCCCTGTCGGTCCACTGATCCGGGGTGAAGGTCCTGATCGTGACCGCATGGACGCGACCGTCGGCGATCGCGGCATTCAGCGTGCCGTACACGAGCTGCTGCTTCCTGACCGCCTTCATGCCCTCGAAGACGTCGCCGATGACCGTGACCTCGTAGCGACCCTCGCCGCCTTCGACGATGACCTCACAGCCTTCCAGACCACCCTCGACGAGCGCGCGCACTTCCGCTGCGTTCATGTTCGCAAACTCCGATCCTGTCATGCCGTGGCAGGGCGGCCCGCACGAAGGGCGGGCGCGCCGGGGGGACTCGAGCAGACTGCGGGCGCGCCCTTCCCGCGGGAATCAGCTGCCGATACCGGTCTCCGGATCGCTGACGGACCAGCTCTCGATCACCGCGTCGATGTTGCCGCCATCCGGGCTCTGCATCGCGCTCACGAACTGGTTGCGGTAGGTCACCCCGAGATTGATGCCGTCCACGATCACGTTGCGAACGAGCCAGTCGCCCGCCTCGTCCTGGGCCATGGAATAGTCGAGTTCATAGGCGCGTCCGCTGTTGCCGACGATCTCCATGCGCACGAGCGCGCGATTGCCGCGACGATGCTCGGGCTTGACCGGCAACACGTCGATCCGCTCGTGCTCGAACTCCATGAGGGCCCGCGCATAGCTGCGCACCAGGCTGCGACGGAAGCTGGCGATGAATCGCTCGCGCTGCTCCGGGGTCGCATCGTCCCAGTACTGGGCCATGACCGCACGGGCAATGGCCTCGTAGTCGATGAACGACTGCATGCGTGCATCGACGTCGTCGTAGTAGGCCTGCGGCATGTCCGCGAAGGAGGACCGATGGGTCTCGATGATGCCGAGGATGTCCTCGGAGACCTCGCGAACGGCCTGATCGGGTTCCGAAGCCGCAATGGCGGAGACGGGCCGAACCAGGGCGAGGACGACGAGACAGCCGGCGAGCGCCAGCAGTCGATGTGCGACGAGCAGCCGATGACGAGAAGACACGAGCGTGAACACTCCGGGAAGGAAAGGGCCCTGTGATCGCCCGGCGCCGCGACGCGGCCCCGGGACAGGGAAGTATACCACCGCGGGTGCCATGGCCGAACGTCCCCGACCATGGCTTGCAAAGGCGCAGGGCTTCCCCTTCAATTGGCCGCCGCTTCGCCGCCACCGACCCGTGCCGGCGGTCAGCGCTGCCCCGTCTCCCTTCTCACGCTTCGGACGTCGCCATGTGGCTCGCGGTCGCCGCACTCATTCTCGGCTTCGTCGCGCTCGTCTGGAGCGCCGACCGCTTCCTCAACGGCGCGGCCGCCACGGCGTTCAACTTCGGAATGTCGCCTCTGCTCATCGGGCTGAGGATCGTTTCCCTGGGCACGTCCGCCCCGGAGATCCTCGTCGCCGTCGCAGCGGCCCTCGACGGCACCCCCCTTCTGGCCCTCGGCAACGCCATCGGTTCCAACATCACCAACATCGGCCTGGTCCTGGGGTTCACGGCCATCCTGGTGCCCCTGCCCTTCGCCCGATCCGTGCTCCGCGAGGAGCTGCCCTGGCTGCTGGCCACGACCGCTGCCGCCTTCGTGGTGCTCTTCGATCTGCACCTCGGCGTGCTCGAAGGCCTGTTCCTGCTCACCATGCTCGCGGTGCTGATCCATCGCCTGGTCCAGGCCCACCGGAGCGGCGAGGCCAGCGGGCATCCGGAGCTCGAGAATCTCGAGGAGGTTCCCGACCTGAAGAAGGGCCAGGCGCTGTTCTGGCTGCTCTCGGGGCTGCTCGTGCTCCTCGCATCGGCCCAGGTGCTGGTCTGGTCCGCCACCCGGATCGCCGAGGCCCTGGGCGTCAGCGAGCTGGTGATCGGCCTGACGGTGATCGCCGTGGGCACCAGCCTGCCCGAGCTCGCGGCGACGGTCGGCTCCGCGCTGAAGGGACACACGGATATCGCCATCGGCAACGTCGTCGGCTCCAACATCCTCAACATCCTCGCCGTCATGTCGGTGCCCGGGCTGATCCAGCCCTTCGCCCTGGACAGCGCCGTGCTCTGGCGGGACTTCGGCATGATGCTGGCCATGACCCTGTTGCTGGCGCTCTTCGCCTACGGCATCAGTGCCCGGCCGTTGATCAATCGCTTCGAAGGCCTGATCCTGCTGGCGTCCTGGATCGGCTACAACGTGCTTCTCTATGTGCAGTCCTGACGCCTTCGGCACCGACGCCGCGTCCCTCCCCTTCAGGCGCACGGCATGAACAGCGAGGATCCGACCCGGGGCCTGTCCAGGGACGTCCTGGACCGCTGCGCCCGGATCCGCCTGCTCTCCCTCGACGTCGACGGCGTCCTCACCGACGGTCGCCTCATCTACGACGAGACCGGCGGAGAGGCGAAGGCCTTCTCCACCCAGGATGGCCAGGCCCTGAAGATGCTCGCCGCGACGGGCGTGACCCTCGCGATCATCACCGGGCGTCGCTCCGAGCTCGTGGCACGGCGCAGCGCGGAACTGCGTATCACCCACCTTCACCAGGGTGCGGAGGACAAGCGCGCAACCTTCCGGGCGCTTCTCGAACAGCTCGACCTCGATGCGAGCCAGGCCGCACACATGGGTGACGACATCCCGGACCTCCCGGTGCTGCGGGATGCCGGGCTCGCCCTGGCGCCTGCGAATCTCCACCCCGCACTGCGCCCCCACGTGCACCTGGTCACGCGCACGGCGGGCGGCGACGGCGCCGTACGCGAAGCCTGCGAGATCCTGATGCGGGCCCGCGGCACCTGGGACGAGGCACTCGCGGCCTGGCTATGAAGGCGACACCATGAATCGGACCCCCTGGCTCCTGCTCGCCATCGGCGCGGTGCTGGTGCTCGTCTTCAGCATGAAGATGCGCGTGGAGCGCGACGACGAGGCCGCCGTGGAAGCCCCCGACACGGAACTCGGCATGCCGGATCTCGTCATGGACACGGCCGAGATCACCCAGTTCCGACCCGACGGCACCCTCCACTACCGTCTTCGCGCCGATCGGATCACCCACTATCCCGATGCCGCCCACACTCTCCTCGCCGCGCCCCTGCTGACGCTCTACGATCCTGGACGGCCCCCGTGGCGCGTGACCGCCGCAACCGGTCGCGTGGTGGGCAGCACCCGTCTCCTCGAATCGGTCCCCGGGGAAGGGGACACCGCGACCCCCATCGAGGAAACGGTGACTCTGGAAACGGACGTCCGCATCCAGCGGCCCAGACTCGACGGCCAGGGTGTGGAGCTGTCCACGGAACAGCTGACCCTCTACCCGGGCCGTGAATACGCCGTCTCCGAACGACCTGTTATGATCCGGACGCTCGAAGGTCGTACCACGGCTGCCGGCCTGGAAGCGGATCTCGCGGCAGGTCGCTTCGTCCTCGAAGCCGGTATCAGCCAGCGGGTCCATTCGACCCTGCTTCCGGGAACCATCCGATGAAGTACTGCATCAAGTTCGCGGCCCTCGCCCTGCTCCTCGCAGCCTCGGCCGCGAAGGGCCTCCCCGACGATCGCGAGAAGCCGATCGAGATCGAGGCCGATCGCGCGGAGCTGGACGACGCCACGGGCCGCGCCGTCTACTCCGGGTCCGTGCGCCTCGACCAGGGCAGCCTGCAGGTCACCGCCAACACGCTGACGATCCAGACCGATGGCACCCGGGTCACACGCATCACGGCGGAAGGCGAACAGGACGGCGAACCGGCGCGCTATCACCAGATCCCGCGGGTGGGCGATCCGGTCGTGCGCGCCAGCGCCGAGACGATCGTCTACGACACGACCGCAGAGACCATCGAGCTGTCCGGCGACGCGCGCCTCGAGCAGGCTGCCGATCGCTTCGAGGGGGACCTGATCAGCTACGATCTGCGCAGTCGCAAGGTCGCGGCGGCAACCGGTCGCAGTGGAGCACCCGTGCGCATGGTGATCGAACCCGAGCGGCTGCGTGCCGAGGGCACGGAGACCCCGGCCGGCGATCAGGACGGCGGATCCAGCGAGGAGTGAGTACGACGCGAGCGACAACCGGGACGCGACCCGCGCCTCCCCCGCACCGCTGCCGCAGCCCGTACCCATGCGCCTGACCGTTTCCAGTCTCCGCAAGTCCTACCGCAGCACCGCCGTGGTGCAGGACGTGTCCCTCTCCGTGGAGAGCGGGCAGATCGTGGGCCTGCTCGGTCCGAATGGCGCAGGGAAGACCACCACCTTCTACATGATCGTCGGCCTCGTGAAACCCGATGCCGGCAGCATCCTGCTCGGCGACACGGACCTCACCCACCTGCCCATGCATGCCCGCGCGCGGCTCGGCATCGGCTATCTGCCCCAGGAGGCGAGCGTCTTCCGGAAGCTCAGCGTCGAGGACAACGTGATGGCCATCCTCGAGACGCGAAAGCATCTCGATCGCGCCGCCCGCCGGGAGCGCTGTGATGCCCTCCTCGAGGAATTCTCCCTCAGCGACCGCCGCCAGCGCATGGGCGCCAGCCTCTCGGGGGGGGAGCGCCGGCGCACGGAGATCGCCCGCGCCCTTGCCATGGAGCCCGCCTTCATCCTTCTCGACGAACCCTTTGCCGGCGTCGACCCGATCTCCGTTGCGGAGATCAAGGGCATCGTTCGTCATCTCAAGGGACGGAACATCGGCGTTCTCATCACCGACCACAACGTTCGCGAGACCCTGGACATCTGCGACGACGCCTACATCGTCGCGAGCGGCAACATCATCGCCAGCGGCAAGCCGAGCGACGTACTCGCCGATACGCGGGTGCGTCAGGTCTATCTGGGCGAGGGCTTCCGCCTCTAGCCGGGGACCTGGTGGATCGGGGCGCGTCCCTCCCCCGTGCGCCCGCAGGCAGATCCCCACGGACGTGCTGTACTGCGATCCCGAGCAGCCTGCCGGGGGCGGGACCCACCGGCGCAGACAGGCGACAGGTTCCGACCGGCAAGCCGTCCGTCGCGATGGAAACCCTCCGCGGATCGCAGGTCGCCCTCCGTCCGTCGCCTTCTGCCATGCAGACTTCGGGCCGATTGTGTTTCCGCAGATCGGCTCAGTATGATCGAAGCCATGAAACAGTCGCTCCAACTCAAGGTCGGGCAGTCGCTGACCATGACGCCCCAGCTCCAGCAGGCCATCCGCCTGCTGCAGTTGTCGTCCCTGGAAATGCAGCAGGAGATCCAGCAGGCCATCGAAAGCAATCCGATGCTCGAGATGGAGGAAGAGGACTTCGGCGAGGCGGACAAGGCGGCCGAAGCCGAGGCGCCGAACTCCCAGGCGGAAGCGCCGGCGGCGGCAGAGACGTCCGCCTCGGAGGACGACGCCTGGGACAGCGACGCGAGTGCTCCGGACTCGGACTGGCAGGAGGATATCCCGGACGAACTGCCCGTCGATTCGAGCTGGGACGACGTGTACACGTCCACCGCCCCGTCCGGGAGTGGCTCCCTCGGCGGCGACGACGATTTCGACTTCGACAGCAGGAACGGTGCGGAAGAGTCCCTCTCGGATCATCTCGCCTGGCAGCTGAATCTCACGCGGCTGTCCGATCGTGATCGAGCGATCGCCATGGCGCTCATCGACTCCGTCGATGCGGACGGCATGCTCACCACGAGCCTCGAGGAGATCGCCGCGGGCTTCGATCCGGAACTCGACATCGAGCTCGACGAGATCGAGGCCGTGCTGCACCGCCTGCAGCAGTTCGATCCGCCCGGCGTCTGTGCGAGGAGCCTGGCGGAGTGCCTGATCCTGCAGCTGCGCGATCTGGACCCGGACACGCCCTGGCGGGCAGAGGCCCTGAACCTCTTGTCGGAACACATGGACCTGCTCGCTGGCCGGGACTACGCCACCCTGCTGCGCCGCGCCCGCCTGAGCGAGGACGAGCTCGGCGAGGTGATGCGCCTGATCCAGACCCTCAACCCGCGCCCGGCCTCCTCCATCGCACCGCCGCGCACGGAGTACGTCGTGCCCGACGTCTTCGTGCGCAAGCACAATCGTCGCTGGGTGGTCGAACTCAACGCCGAGGCCACACCGCGCCTGCGCATCAACGCGAACTACGCATCCATGGTGCGCCGTGCGGATTCGAGCTCCGACAATCAGTTCCTCAAGGACAATCTGCAGGAGGCGCGCTGGTTCCTGAAGAGCCTGCAGAGCCGGAACGAGACGCTGCTGAAGGTGGCGACCCGCATCGTCGAACATCAGCGTGGTTTCCTCGAGTACGGGCCGGAGGCGATGAAACCGCTCGTGCTTCACGACATCGCCGAGGCCATCGGCATGCACGAGTCGACGATCTCCCGCGTGACCACCCGCAAGTACATGCACACGCCGCGGGGGGTCTTCGAACTGAAGTACTTCTTCTCGTCCCATGTCGGCACGACGACCGGAGGCGAGGTGTCGTCGACCGCCATTCGCGCCCTGATCCGCAAGCTCACGGACGAGGAGAATCCACGCAAGCCGCTGTCCGATTCGAAGATCGCGCAGCTGCTTGCGGACCAGAACATCCAGGTTGCCCGACGAACGATCGCGAAGTACCGGGAATCCCTGGCCATACCGCCTTCGAACGAGCGAAAGAGACTGGTCTGAGGCTGGCGCTGGCCTGATCCAGCGCGACCCGGACCCGCACAAGGAGAGCGTCATGCAGATCAACGTCACCGGCCACCATCTGGACATCACCGATTCGATCCGCAGCTACGTGCTCGAGAAGTTCGACCGACTCGAGCGCCACTTCGAGCACATCACGAACATCCACGTGATCCTCGAGATCGAGAAGAATCGCCAGAAGGCCGAGGCGACGATCCACGTCAAGGGCGGAGAGCTGTTCGCGGATGCCGAATCCGAGGACCTCTACGCCGCCATCGATGCGCTCGTGGACAAGCTCGACCGCCAGATCCTCAAGCACAAGGAGAAGGTGATCGACCGCCAGCGCGCCGTGCCCCGTCCCTGAAGGAGACAGTCGTCGGGGCCTGGGCTAGAATGCGCGCCCTTCGCATTCCGGATCGGTCAGATCGTGCGATTCCAGGACATCCTCAACCCGGCCTGCACCCGCCACGACCTCGCGGCGGCGAGCCGCAAGCGCGCCCTGGAACTGGCCAGCGAGCTCATTTCCAGCCAGACCGAGGGCCTCGAAGCGGGCGGTCTCTTCGACGCCCTGATGGCGCGCGAGCGGCTCGGCTCGACGGCGATCGGTGAGGGCGTCGCGATCCCCCACTGCCGCCTGCCCGGATGCCGTGCACCCGTGGCCGCCCTGCTCCATCTTCACGACACCGTCGACTTCGAAGCCGCCGACGGTCATCAGGTCGACCTGCTCTTCGTGCTGGTGGTGCCCGAGGAGGCCGACGACGAGCACCTCGCGCTCCTCGCCTCCGTGGCCACCGAGATGAACCGTCCGGCCTTCCGCGCAGGGCTCCGCGAGGCGGACAGCGACGACGGGCTCTTCGCCGTGGCGACGGGGGGCGCAGAAGCCACGAGCGCCGCGCGGACGGGTTGAGCGGCGTGCGCGAGGGTTCCGTGAACCCGCAGGACCAGCCGCGCCCGGACACACGGATTCCCGCATGAAACTGGTGGTCATCAGCGGTCGCTCGGGGTCCGGAAAGTCCACCGCCCTGCACGCCCTCGAGGACCAGGGGCACCACTGCATCGACAATCTCCCGGTCGGACTACTGCCCTCCCTGATGGCCAGCGCGAGCGAGCGCGCACAGACGATGCCGCTTGCGGTCAGCATCGATGCCCGCAACCTTCCCGAGGACCTGGAGCGGTTTCCCGAGATCCTCGAGACCCTCCAGCGCTCGCAGCCCGAGCTCTCCGTCGACGTCGTCTACATGGACGCTGAGATCACCACGCTGGTGAGAAGATTCAGCGAGACCCGGCGCCGACATCCGCTGACCGACGATGCGACCCATCTCCGCGAAGCACTGGAAGCGGAGAGTGAACTGCTCCAGGGCATCGCGAATCTGGCCGATCTGACCCTGGACACGACCTCCATGACCCTCCATGTGCTGCGGAGCGAGATCCGCGCGCGGGTCGCGGAGCGGGGCGCCCGGGGCGCGTCCGTCATGGTGCGCTCCTTCGGTTTCCGGGGCGGCGTTCCCCTCGATGCGGACATGGTCTTCGACGTGCGCTGCCTGCCCAACCCGCACTGGCATCCGGATCTGCGCGACCTGACAGGACGCGATGCACCGGTCATCGAGTGGCTGGAGCAGCAGGACGAGGTGCAGCGCATGTACGAGGACATCCACGCCTTCCTGACGCGGTGGCTGCCTTCCTTCGAGCGCAACAATCGAAGCTATCTGACCATTGCCATCGGATGCACCGGCGGTCAGCATCGAAGCGTCTATCTGGCGGATCGTCTCGGTCGCGCCCTCGGCGGATCCGCGGGCAATGCCCTCGTTCGCCATCGCGAACTCGGCACGCCCGTCGAGGATGCCGTTGCGGATGGCAATCGCTGAGATGCAGGCGAGAACGCTACCGATCATCAACAAGCTCGGCCTGCACGCGCGCGCCGCCGCTCAGTTCGTGAAGGTCGCTGGCGCCTTCGCGAGTGACGTGCGCGTCCGCCGTGGAGACACCGAAGCCGACGGCAAGAGCATCATGGGCGTGATGATGCTCGCCGCGTCCAGGGGGACGTCGATCGAGGTCACCACCGAGGGCGAGGACGAGATCGAGGCGCTCGACGCGATCGCGAGAATCGTCGCCGACCGCTTCGGCGAGGAGGAGTGACGCTCGGCCCGGACGCCTACTTGCCCGCGACCGTCATGCCCTCGATCAGCAGGGTGCCGCAGTGCACGTTGGCAGGTCGAGTCGCGTCGGCCGCCACCGCGACGATGCCGCCGAGCATGTCGCGAAGATTGCCTGCCACGGTCACCTCCTGAACGGGAAAGGCGATGGCACCATCCTCGATCCAGAAGCCCGCAGCGCCTCGTGAATAGTCACCGGTGACGGCATTGAAGCCCTGACCCATGAGTTCGGTGACGAGCATGCCGCGCCCCATGTGCCCGAGCAGCCTGTCCAGATCCATCCCGTCATCGGATACGTAGAGATTGTGCACGCCCCCCGCATTGCCGGTGCTGGCCATGCCGAGGCGTCTGCCGGAATAGGCCGAGAGCAGATAGCTGACCAGCCGTCCGGCTTCGACGATCGCCTTGGGCCGGGTCGCGACCCCATCGCCGTCGAAGGCCGCACTGCCGAAGCCCCGGGGCTCCAGCGGCCGTTCATCGATGCGGACACGCTCGGGAAAGAGCCGTGTTCCAAGGCTGTCGCAGAGGAAGGACGCACGACGATAGAGCGCACCGCCGCTGATCGCCGACAGGAAGCTGCCGATGAGTCCCGGTGCGATCTCCGTCGCGAAGGCCACGGGTACGCGGTTCGTGTCCACGGGACGCGCACCGAGCCGCGCCAGTGCGCGCTCTGCCGCACGCCGACCGACGGCCTCCGGCGACTCCAGCTCGGCAGGGACGCGCGAACTGGTGTACCAGTAGTCTCGCTGCATGCCCTGGGCATCGGATGCGATCACCGAGACGCTGACGCCGTGGCGGGTTCCGCAGCCGCTGCCCACGAACCCATGACTGTTGCCGTAGGCCCGGCAGCTCTGGCTCGTCGACAGCGTCGCACCTTCGGAGTTCGTGATGCGCCGATCGGTGCCGAGGGCTGCTCGCTCGCACTCCCGGGCGAGCGCCTCCGCATCCGCCACCTCGACGCTCCAGGGATGGAAGAGATCGAGCTCCGGCAACTCCGTCGCCATGAGCGAGGCATCGGCGAGCCCGGCCGCGGGGTCCTCCGCCGTGTGTCGAGCGATCTCCAGGGCCTTCTGCACCGTGTCCTGAACGGCCGACGGCCGCGCGTCCGTGGTCGACGCCGTCCCCTTCCGATGGCCGACGTAGACCGTGATGCCGAAGCCCTGGTCACGGGTGAACTCGACCGTCTCCAGTTCACCGCGCCTGACCGTGACCGTCAGACCGAGACTCCGGGAGACCCCGACCTCGGCAGCCGTGGCACCCTGTCGCCGTGCCTCCTCGAGGATCTCCTGGACCTCACGTCTCAGCCCGGCCTCGCTCCCGCGCAGGTCATCGATCTGTTCGGCCACATCCTGAGTCATGCCTCTCCCCTCGTGATTTCGTTGAACGATTCGCGGGACTGCGCCTGTGCTCCGCTAGACTGTGCCGCTCCGAGGCGCGAAGCATGCTGACAGGACACCCGGACCACCATGACCGATGCCGATCGGGAGCCCCCCTCCAAGAGCCAGCGCAAGCGCGAGATGCACGCGCTGCGTGATCTCGGCGCACGCATCGCCGCCATGCCCACTGCCCAGCGCGATGCGCTGCCGACGAGCGAGGCACTGCGCAAGGCCCTGGCGGAACACGACCGCCTGCGCGCTCGCGAGGCGAAACGACGCCATCTTTCCTTCATCGGGCGGCTCATGAGAACCGAGGACCTCGAGGCGCTGAACGCGGCCCTCGACCGCCTCGATGCGGCGAGCGCTGCCTCCGCTTCGGCCCTGCACCGCCTCGAACAGTGGCGCGATGCGCTGATCGCCGAGGACGGCGCCCTGACCCTGTGGTGCGATGCCTTTCCGGACACGGACCGACCCCGCCTCCGCCAGCTGGTGCGCGGCGCGCGCAGCGAGCATGAACGCAGAGCGCAGGAACCCGATCTTCCCCGCCGCGCCTTCCGGTCCCTGTTCCGCTTCCTCCGTGACGAGGCCGGCGAGCAGGACCTGCCCCCCCCACCGGACGGAGGCGAGGCGCGCAGCTGAATCCGCGGTCAGCGCGCAGTCCCACCGACGGTCATTGCGTCCACGAGAAGCGTGGGTTGCCCGACACCGACAGGGACGGACTGCCCGTCCTTGCCGCAGACACCGATCCCGTCGTCGAGCGCAAGGTCATGACCGACCCGCGAGATGCGCTGCATGGCTTCAGGGCCGTTGCCGATGAGCGTCGCGCCACGCACCGGGGCGGTGACGCGGCCGTGTTCGATCAGATAGGCCTCCGTCGCGGAGAAGACGAACTTCCCGGACGTGATGTCCACCTGGCCGCCACCGAAATTCACCGCATAGAGACCACGCTCGACGGACGCGAGGATGTCCTCGGGATCGTCCTCTCCAGCCAGCATGAAGGTGTTGGTCATGCGTGGCATCGGCAGGTGCGCATAGGATTCCCGGCGCCCGTTGCCCGTCGGCGCGACCCCACTCAGCCGCGCATTGTGCTTGTCCTGCAGATAGCCGACCAGGATCCCTCGGTCGATGAGGACGTTGCGCTGCGTGCGGGTCCCCTCGTCGTCGACGGTGAGCGACCCGCGACGCTCGGGCAGATCGCCCTGGTCGACGACGGTGCACAGGGAGGACGCCACCTGCTCGCCGAGGCGCCCCGCGAAGTTCGACGTGCCCTTGCGATTGAAGTCCCCCTCGAGCCCGTGGCCGACGGCCTCGTGGAGCAGCACGCCGGGCCACCCCGGCCCGAGCACCACGGGCATGGTGCCAGCGGGCGCATCGACGGCCTCCAGATTGAGCAGCGCGACGCGGACGGCCTCGTCGGCCCAGGCCAGTGCGCGGTCGCTCTCGAGCAGGCGTCGGTAGTCGAACCGTCCGCCGCCGCCGGAGGAACCCCGTTCCCGGCGACCCTTGTCCTCCGCGATCACCGAGACGCCGAAACGGACCAGGGGGCGCACGTCGGCGGCGAGCGTGCCGTCCGAGGCAACGATCAGAACGATCTCGTGCGAGGCCGACAGGCTCGCGGAGACCTGGATCACCCTGGGGTCGAGCGATCGGGCATGGGCATCCACGCGGCGCAACAGCTCCGTCTTCGCGCCATCCCCCAGGCTGCCCAGCGGATCCTCGGCGCCGTAGAGCGCAGGCACGGCCGCACCACTGGCGATCGCCACGCCGTGCGCGGGGCCGCCCGTACGGGCGATGCGGCGCGCCGCGTCGGCGGCGCGGTCGAGGGCCGGCAGCACGAGGTCGTCGGAATAGGCGAAGCCCGTGCGCTCACCGCTGATCGCACGCACGCCGACGCCGCGGTCGAGGCTGAAGCTCGCATCGCGGACGATGCCGTCCTCGAGGGACCAGGATTCCCTGCGCGTGAACTGCAGATAGAGGTCCGCGTAGTCGACGTCTCGCGTCAGCATGCTCGACAGGACGCCCTCCAGACGCCCTTCGTCGAGCTCCGCGGGTTCGAGCAGACTCTGCCGGGCGATGGCGAAGACGTCGTTCAAGGGGAGGACTCCTCATGGATGGTGGCAGGCGGCTCGCCGGGATCGATGCCCGCCGCCGCGCCGTCGGGATCGGCGCGAGGCGGCTCGCCCGGATCGCCGGGTGACGGGGCGGGCTTGCCCGGGGACCGGGACGCCTCGTTCTCGAAGATCGTATCAAACTCCACTTCCGGGGCCTGGAGCGTGCCGTCGATACGGTAGCGCGCGCTGGAGAAGCGATCGATCTGGTCGCGAAAGATGCGCTCGGCGACGAGTACGCCCGCCCCGGTGAGAGGATTGGCCAGGAGCGCCGCGTAGGCCGCGGCCCAGGGAAGATTCCGGCTCACCGGCAGGGTGACGATCATGTCGCCGTCGAGGGCGAGGGATTCCAGATCGAGGTTCCCGGTGATGGAGACGCTGCTCGACGGCCCCACCACGGAGATGGGCGACGCCGTCTCGAGTCGGGCGTCACCGAAGCGCAGCGCCCCGTCGATGTCCTCGAAGGCGAGTCCGCGCTTGTAGATGTCCGAGAAATCGAAGCGCATGCGCCGCGCGATGGCGGCGAAGTTGAACAGGCCGATCATGCGCGCAGCGCCGCCCTCGATCTGTACGAAACGCCCACGCTCGATGTCGGCGACGAGCGTTCCCTCGAGGCGCTTCGGCGCCATGGCTTCCGGTCCGCCATCCCAGCCGAGGTCGAGCTCGAAGCCGAACACCTCGGACTCCACGACCGGCGCAAAGCCCCAGGCCGAGAGCGCCTTCGCGAGATCGTCACCGGAGAGCGCGCCCTCGATCCTGGTGCGGGTCTGCGGACGCAGGCGAAGATCGACCTCCGCACGCCCGCGCTGGTCGGGCCCGAAGGCGAGACCACGACCGGACGCCTCGATGTCCCTGAGCACCAGACCGGTCGCATCGGGCCGCAGATCGAAACGCGCGCGGCCGAGCGGCGCTTCGTCCAGGCTCATGGCCCGGATATCGACGTCCATCGCGGGCATGGCCGCCGTGTCCAGATCATCGGGAAGCCAGGCCGCGGGAACGGCGTCGGGCTGAGCCTCCTGATCGGCGCGGGCCCGAGGATCGAGCGGCAGATCGAGGCGCTCCAGTTCGACGCGCAGCGGACCGTCCCCGGCCGGCGCGCGGACGCGCCCCGCGATGCGCGGTGCATCGAATTCGACGCTCGGCGCCACCGTGGACCCCGACACCACCAGTTCGGCCGGGCCGAAGGCGGTCTCGCCCCAGCGCGCGTCGTCGATGTCCAGCCGGACATCGAGCAGCAGCGCCTGACCACGCAGCCCGCTGTCCGCGCCGCCGCCGGAACCGCCGCCGAGCGCGGCCACCGTGTCGAGCCAGGGTTCCACATCGAGCTGCGCGCCGCGCCCGCGCGCCAGCAGGCCGAACTCGGGCAGGGGTGGCACCGGCGACGCCAGCCCGAGGGACCCGGCAAGGAGCCGGTCCCCGTCGAGACGGAAGCGTCCGACGAGGCGCTCCCAGTCGAGTTCGACATCGATCAGGCCGTCGACGTCGCGCTCGAGCGCGACGCGCAGGGTCCCCGTCCCGGCATCCATGGGGGCCGGCAGTCCCGTGGTCAGCGCCGCTGCCGGCGCCTCCATCCGAAGCGCCAGCGCGCCGTCGGGGGCGAGGTCGACATGTCCCGAGTAGTTCGCGACGCCGCGCAGGTCCTGAAGGGGTGCTGCGTCGAGCCACCCGGCGAGCTCGGCGCCCTCGAAGAGGCCGTCGAGCGTGAAGGCGAGGCCGCTGCCCCCGAGATCCCCGGTGACGCCCAGTCGCACCTCGCCCCCGAAGAGCCGACCCGTCAGATCCTCCGCATCGAAGCGACCGGGATAGCGATAGCGCACCGTCCCCGCGAGATCCGTGAACGAGAGACGCCCCTGAGGCACGTAGAGACGATTCAGGGCAGGCCGGAGTTCGACCTCGAGGCGCTCGGGAATCCGCGCGGACCCACGCGTTCCGGATGTGGATCCTTGCGCTGCGGGCGCCGACGAGGCGTCGAGCGGCAGGATCAGGTCGTAGGACAGCTCCACCGGGCCCGAGGCCGCCCAGCCCTGGCGCAGGAAATCCGACGCGGCGCCGAGCGGCGCCGTCTCGAGCAGCGAGATGAGCGCGTCTCCGTCCCCCCGACCCCGCCCGCGCACGGCAAGCCTGGGGATCTCTGCGGTCGGCAGCGAGACGTCCGCGGCCTCGAGGTCGACGGCACCGAGGCGACCACGACGGAGGGTGCCTCGCACCCCCTCGACATCGACATCGACGCGCGCGTCGATGCCGAGAATCTGCGGCCAGCTCGGATCGAAGGCGAGACGCCCCTGCTCCACGTCGAAGAACAGGGCCGCCGTGCGCTCCAACCGTGTGGCCGGCTTGATTCGTCCATTGACGACCACCGCTGCCTGGGGGACCCGTCCGGCGCGAATGGCCCGCACCAGCCAGTCCCGAAGCGGCGCGGAGAGCTTTCGCGGCAGATAGCGCTCCGTGAAGATCGCGTCGGAGCCGCGGATCCCGAGGCTGAGCGCGAAGGTCCGATCGCTCTCCTCGCGCGGGATGTCCAGGGCGAACCCCCCGGCGGCCTGCCCGGCCTCGCCCGCAACCTCGAGACCGGATCCGACGACGCGCAGACCGTCGGCGCCCCAGCGCAGGTCCACGCGGCCGACCCCGCTGTCGTACTGCCATCCTTCCGCGAACACGTCGGGGAAATGGATGAAGAAGGGTCCGGAATCGGTCGTGGCCCAGGCCCCGCCGTCGAAGGCGACGAGCTCGAGATCGACGCCCCGCACCGTGGGGACACCGCGATAGCCCTGCAGCCGCAGATCCCGGAGGTCGACGGCTGCCGCCCAGTCGTCCCCGACCTCGTCGAAGTGGAGTCGCGTGCCGACGGTCTCCGCGTCCGGTGCCAGATTCGCCAACCAGCGTGTCGGCACCGGTCCCAGCACGTCCATGGCGGAGAGCAGCTGCAGGGCCGAGCGACCATCGAAGGCCGGCAGCGCCACGAACCACTGACGCCCCGCCTCCGAGCGCCAGGCGACACGCAGGCCGTCGAGATCGAGCGCCTCGTCACCGACCACGGTCTGCAGCTCACGGAAGACCACGTCTCCCCTCGGCCGCGTCGCGTCACCGCTCTCCGCGACCAGCCGCGTATTGCGCATGCGGATGGGTGCCTCGTTTCCGAGCTCCAGCGAGACGGCCGTCGCCGCGACCCGCAGCTGGACGCCGAAGGCAGGATCGAAGGCGGAACGCAGATCCAGGCGGTCGAACATGCCCGACACCCGGGGCGCCACCCCGAAGAGCCGCGTGAAGGGCGTGAGCGCGACGCTGTCGAGACGGACCACCAGCCGACCCGCCCGATCGGCCGGATCGAGGGGATCCCCCGTGAGGTCGAGAAAGAGCTCGCCGACCGCGGGTTCGTCCGTCTCGTCGGCTCCGAGGCGCGCAGGCAGATAGCGAACGCGGAGATGACTGCGGTGCACGAAACGCTCGTTGATCACGCCGCCATCGAGCTCGACGCGATCGGGCGCCTGGCCCTCGTGATGCAGGGTCGCCTTCGCTCGACGCAGATCGAGATAGTCCGACTGGTAGAGGAAGCGGACGATCTGCTCCGGCGCGGGCAGCGCCCCACCCTTCCCGGCGCGAAGCCCCCAACCTCCCTCCGCACGCGGAGCAAGGTCGAGCTGGAGATCCTCCACGACCATCGCCGAGGCGACGGCGTGGCCGCGGAAGAGCGTCTCGAAGAGATCGAGCTCCAGACGAAGCCGACCGATGCGCACCGCCGGCTCTGCACCGGGAGGCGCGAGGGACAGACCCTCGACCTCCAGCACCGGATCCCAGGCAAGGAATCGACCGCGCAGGGCCTCGAAGCTGACGTCCAGATCGAGCGCACCTTCGAGCAGCGCGTCGACACGCGCCGCCTGTTCGTCGAGCCGGCTCATGGCCCAGCGCCCGGCAAGCGCGTAGACAGCGAGCAGGAGAACGAGGCATGCGAAGCCCCAGGGCGCGGCGCCGCGGAGCAGTCGGCGGAGCAGTCCGGCCGGGCGAGCGCCAGGCGTCACCGCGTCCTCCCCGCCTCGGTTCGCGCGCGCATCACCAGGGGCCTCAGGCCGGGTCCTGGAGCAGCACGACGTCGAAGTGCTCGATCGCGTACGACGGCTCGACCTGGAAGCGGATCGGCAATCCGACCCGAGCCGCCAGCCGCTCGACGTCGTCGGCATTCTCGTCGAGCAGACGGTCGAGCACGGCCTGGGTGGCACGGACGAGGTAGGCGGCGTGCGCAGGACGTTCGCTGCGACGCATCGCATCCCGAAGGAGGGCCCGGAAGATCTCGAAACAGATCGACTCCGCGGTCCGCGTGTAGCCTCGGCCGCCACAGCTCGCACAGGGCTCACAGAGCTGCCGGGCGAGGCTCTCCCGGGTCCGCTTCCGGCTCAGCTCCACGAGCCCGAGACCGGACAGGTCCGAGATCCGGATCCGCGCCGGATCGGCCGCGCAGGCCGCTTCCAGCGCCCGGAGCACCTCCGCCCGATGCCCGTCCGCTTCCATGTCGATGAAGTCGACGACGACGATCCCGCCGAGATTGCGCAGCCGAAGCTGGCGCGGAATGACCGACGCTGCCTCGATGTTCGTGCGGAACACGGTTTCCTCGTGGCTCCGTTCGCCGACGTAGGAGCCCGTGTTCACGTCCACGGTGGTCATGGCCTCCGTCTGATCGATCACCAGATGACCGCCGCTCTTCAGGGGCACCCGCCTGTCCAGCGCCCGCGCGAGCTCCTCCTCGACGCCATGACGGTCGAAGAGCGGCACCGCATCCTCGTAGAGACGAACGCGATCCCGGAGCGCAGGCACGAACTGCTCCACGTAGCGGAGAGCGCGTGCATGGGTGGACACGCAATCGATGTGGATCGCAGTCACCTCGGGGCCCACGAAGTCCCGCAACACGCGCACCTGCACGGGCAGCTCTTCGTAGATGAGCGCCGGTGCCGAGCGTGCGGCCTGCTGCTGCTGGCAGACCCGCGTCCAGATGCGATCGAGGACGCGCATGTCGGCTCGGAGGGCGTCCTCGTCCGCCCCCTCGGCGACCGTGCGGACGATGAACCCCCGCGTGGGCTCGCCCGTTTCGCAGCGAAGCGCTTCGACACACTCGCGCAGCCGCTCCCGTTCCGCTTCGTCCTCGATCCGTTGGGAGACGCCGACATGATTGCTGAACGGCATGAGCACGAGGTGTCGCGACGGCAGGGCGACATGGGTCGTGAGACGCGCGCCCTTTCCCGCGAGGGGGTCCTTGGCGACCTGGACCAGGATCGCGTCGCCCTCGCGCAGCACGCGTTCGATGCCGGGCACGTCGTCGCCGCTTTCACGCGCGGCCTCCAGTTGCGGCCAGTGACTGCCCCGCACGTCCTTGACGTGGAGGAACCCCGGGCGTTCGAGACCGATGTCGACGAAGGCGGCCTGCATGCCGGGCAGGACGCGGGCCACGCGGCCGAGATAGAGATTGCCGGTGACCCCGGGGCCGCTCGCCCGCTGCAGGTGCAGTTCCTGCAGGGACGCGCTCTCCAGCAGCGCGACCCGGGTCTCGAAGGCGTTGACGTTGATGAGGACGACTTGGTTCATGGATCGTCGGCCCTGGGTTCGTCGCCTGTGGCCGGCATCGGGATGCGCTCTGCCCAGCCGTCGATACCGAACCTGCGGAGCAGCCGGTCCGTCTCGGCGACCGGCAGACCGACCACCGCGGAATAGCTCCCTTCGAGCCGGTCGACGAATATACCGCCGATGCCCTGGATGCCGTAAGCGCCGGCCTTGTCGCGCGGTTCACCCGTGGCCCAGTAGCGCTCGGCTTCACCGGCCTCGAGCTCACGGAACCATACGCGCGTCCGGCTGAGCACGACCTGAACGTCACCGGCGTTCGCCAGAGCGAGCGCCGTGAGCACCTCGTGCGAGCGCCCCGAGAGCCGCTGGAGCATGCCCAGCGCATCGGCTCGATCACGGGGCTTGCCGAGCACGCGGCCGTCGACGACGACGAGCGTGTCCGCGCCGAGCACGGGCAGATCAGCGCCGCGTCTGGCGAGCACGGCAGTGGCTTTCGCCTCAGCGAGCCGACGAACGAGCGCGTACGGGGTCTCCTGGACCCCGGGTGTCTCGTCCACGTCGGCGGGATCCACCAGGAAGGGCACCCCGATGGCCGTGAGCAGCTCACGGCGACGCGGCGATGCGGACGCGAGCACGATCACGGGATCGCGCTGCGGCAGGGCGCGGCTCACGCGATCTGCAGCCGGCGACGCAGCGCCCGGAGCGCGACGAAGAGCGGCGGCCAGAGCATCGCGCTGAGCAGGGGCGGCAGCAGGACCAGTGGTGTCCAGGCGTTGCCACGGAGCAGGCTCTCGACCCAGAGGTCCAGGCAGTGCGCGACCAGCACGGTGGCGAAGACGATCGAGGACTGTTGCAGCAGCGAGTACATGCGCAGGCGTTGGTAGAGGGACAGACCGGCCCAGGCGATGAAGACCAGGGCCAGGGCGTGCTGCCCGAGCAGGCTGCCGGTGACGCTGTCGACGAGCAGGCCGGCGAGCCAGGCGGTCCCCATGCCGACCTGCTGCGGCACGGCCATGACCCAGTAGAGCAGGATGACCGCCACCCAGTCCGGCCGGACCCAGGCGAGCCAGGCGGCGGCCCCCGGCGGCAGATGCAGCACCGTGAGCACGAGCGCGACGAGCAGGGTGCCCCAGACGGCGACGAAGGTCCGCACACTCACGGACCGCTCTCCCGCTCGAAGCCCGACGCGAAGGGGCGCGGCGGCCCCACGGCATCCTCGTCCGTCACGATGACCATGTGCCGGCTCCGCGTCAGCTGGGCCAGCGGACGCGCCGTGACGGCGGCGAAGGGGCCGGCCGGGTCGTCGGCGATCTCCGTGATCTCGGCAACCGGATATCCCGGCGGGAAACGTCCACCGAGCCCGGAGGTGATGAGCACATCTCCCCGACGAAGATCCGCCGTATCCGGCACGTGCTGGAGTTCGAGCGGCCTGCCCTCGCCGGTGCCGCGCAGCACCAGACGAAGGTCGTTGCGCGCCACGAGCACCGGAGTCGCGTGGGCGAGATCATCGACGAGCAGCACACGGCAGGTCAGGCTGCCCACCTCCACCACCTGACCCACGAGCCCGGCGGCATCGAGCACCGCATGACCGATGCGGACGCCGTCCGCCTGCCCCTTGTCGAGGAGCAGCTGACTGCGCAGCGGATCCGGGCTGATCCCGACGACTTCCGCGTAGAGCATGCGCCCCGTGACCTGGCCCGCACTCCCGAGCAGATCCCGGAGGCGATCGTTCTCCTCCTCGAGGGCGCGCAGGCGAAGCTGTTCCACGGAAAGCTGCAGCACTTCCTGCTCCAGCAGAACGTTCTCCCGACGCAGGAACACCCAGGCCGAGAGCGTCTCGAGCGCCGCATAGGGCCCTTCCGCGACCGTGAAGACGGGCGTTGCGAGGGTCCCGAGCACGGAGCGCAGGGGGCGCAGGAGCGGACTGTTGTGATCCGCGACCATGAGGGCGAGCGAGAGAAGACACAGGGCGAGCGCCTTGTAACCCGTGAACGAGCGCTCGACGAACAGCGGCTTGATGGCTGCCTCCCGGGATCACACCGCGGCGCAGGGCGGGCGGCGCGCATCGATCAGCGCCCGCACGGCCCTCAGTCGCTGGACAGCAGATCCAGCGTACCGGCCTTGTCCATCAGCTCGAGCGCCTTGCCGCCGCCGCGCGCGACACAGGTGAGGGGATCCTCCGCCAGGAGCACAGGGAGACCGGTCTCCTCCGCGAGCAGCAGATCCAGGTCACGCAGCATGGCGCCGCCGCCCGTGAGGACCACGCCGGCCTCGGCGATGTCCGACGCCAGCTCCGGAGGCGTCTGCTCGAGTGCGCTCTTCACGGACTGGACGATCATGGACAGCGGTTCCTGCAGGGCCTCGAGGATCTCGTTCGAATTCAGCGTGAAGCTGCGCGGTACGCCCTCGGCGAGATTGCGACCGCGCACGTCGATCTCGCGGATCTCCTTGCCCGGATAAGCGGTCCCGATCTCCTGCTTGATGCGCTCCGCCGTCGCGTCGCCGATGAGGCTGCCCTGGGTCCGGCGCACATAGGCGACGATGGCCTCGTCGAAGCGATCGCCGCCCACCCGAACGGACTCGGAATAGACGATGCCGTTCAGGGAGATCACGGCGATCTCGGTCGTGCCGCCACCGATGTCCACCACCATGGTCCCGATCGCCTCGTGCACGGGCAGCCCCGCGCCGATCGCCGCGGCCATGGGTTCCTCGATCAACCAGACGTCACGCGCCCCGGCGGAGAGGGCCGATTCCTTGATGGCCTTGCGCTCGACGGCGGTCGCCTTGCCCGGCACGCAGATCAGCACGCGGGGACTCGGGCGGATCACGGAATTCTGGTGCACCTTCGCGATGAAGTGCTTGAGCATCTTCTCGGTGACCTGGAAATCGGCGATGACCCCGTCCTTGAGCGGACGGATCGCGGTGATGTTGCCCGGCGTGCGGCCGAGCATCCGCTTCGCATCAACACCCACGGCCGCGACCGACTTCTGGTTGTTGTGGTGACGGATGGCGACGACGGAGGGTTCGTTGAGGACGATTCCTTCATCACGAACGTAAATGAGGGTGTTGGCCGTCCCCAGGTCGATCGAGAGATCCCTGGAGAACAACCCCCTGATGTTCTTGAACATGTAGGTGAAGGCGCCCCGGTGAAATGAGGGTGGCGTGACTGCGCCGCACTCTAGCAACGGCAGGGCTGCGTAGCAAGGAAGAAATATGATACTTTTCGCGACCTTGCGCGCGAGAGCGCAAAGCTTCCCACACCCGCCCAGAGACTCGACATCATGCACATCGACGCCGCTGCCATGCACCGCCTCGCGGCGCTGGCACGCATTGCACTCGGCGACGGCGAATCCGAGCAGCTGACCCTGGAGCTGGACGCGATCCTCGCCCTGGTGGACGACATCCAGTCCGTCGACGTCGAAGGGGTCGAGCCGCTCGCGCATCCCATCGAGATCGCCCAGCGACTCCGTGAGGACGTCGTGACGGAGCCCGACCAGCGAGAGGCGTTTCAGGCGTCCGCGCCCGCGGTCGAGAAGGGGCTCTACCTGGTTCCGCGGGTGGTCGAATGAGCCGCGAAGAGATCGACACGGTCGCCGGCGCAGCGGCGGCGCTCGAGGCCGGCGCGCTGTCCAGCCGCGAACTCGTGACCGAGCGCCTCGCGGCCATCGACCGGGATCCGGCCCTGAATGCCTTCATCACCGTCACGGCCGAGCGCGCCCTGGCCGCCGCCGACGCAGCCGACCGCCGGCGCCGGGACGGCGAGGCAACGGCGCTGACGGGCGTGCCCATCGCCCTGAAGGACATCTTCTGCACCCGGGACGTCCGCACCACGGCCGGCTCGCGGATCCTCCAGGACTGGATCGCGCCCTACGACGCCACGGTCACCGAACGACTGGACGCTGCCGGCGCCGTGAGCCTCGGGAAGACGAACATGGACGAATTCGCCATGGGGTCCTCCGGAGAGAACAGTCATTTCGGCGCCACGCTCAATCCCTGGGATCGCACACGCGTGCCCGGAGGGTCCTCCTCCGGCTCTGCCGCCGCCATCGCCGCGGGCCTGGTTCCGGGCGCAATCGGCACGGACACGGGCGGATCGATCCGCCAGCCCGCAGCGTTCTGCGGTCTCACGGGCCTCAAGCCCACCTACGGTCGCGTCTCCCGCTGGGGCATGATCGCCTTCGCCTCCTCCCTGGATCAGGCCGGACCGCTCGGGCACAGCGCCGAGGACGTCGCCCTGCTCCTGGACGCCATCGCCGGCTTCGATCCCCGTGACTCGACCTCCGTGGATCGTCCCGCGGAGCGCTACGCCGACGCCTGCGGCATGGCCGTGACCCCCTTCACCGTCGGCATCCCGGAGCATCTCTTCGAGGCCCTGTCACCCGCCCTGGCGGGCGTCATCGACGAGGCTCGGGCCGTGCTCGAAGGCCTCGGTGTCCGCTGCGTGCCCATGCGCCTCGATCACGCCTCGAGCGGCGTCGCGGCCTACTACGTGATCGCGCCCGCGGAGGCCTCGACGAATCTGTCGCGCTTCGATGGCGTGCGCTTCGGCCACCGCTGCGAGGCACCGACGAGCATCGACGATCTCTACGCTCGCACCCGCGCCGAGGGCTTCGGTGCAGAGGTCAAGCGACGCATCCTGACCGGCACCTACGCGCTGTCCGTCGGCTACTACGAGGCCTACTACCGCCGCGCCCAGCGCGTGCGGCGTCTCATCCGCGACGAGTTCCTGGCTGCCTTCGGCAGCGTCGACGCGATCCTCACGCCGACGACGCCGACTCCCGCCTTTCCCCTCGGGGACAAGACCGACGACCCCGTCGCCATGTATCTGCAGGACGTCTTCACCATTCCCGCGAACCTCGCGGGCATCCCCGGCCTCTCCATGCCGGCAGGACGGGTCGAAGGACTGCCCGTCGGCGTCCAGCTCCTCGGCACGCATTTCGCCGAGCGCACGCTCATCGCCCTGGCTGCCGCCTTCCAGAGGGAAACGGATCACCATCTTCAGCGCCCCGCGGGAGCAGGTTCATGAGCTGGGAAGCGGTCATCGGGCTCGAGGTGCACGTCCAGCTCGCCACGGCCTCGAAGCTCTTCTCCGGTGCCCCGAACAGTTTCGGTGCCGAGGCCAACCGGACCGCGAGCGCTGTCGAGCTGGGCCTGCCCGGCGTCCTGCCCGTGCTCAACGGCGAGGTGGTCCGCATGGCGATCCGCTTCGGGCTCGCGGTCCAGGCCGAGATCGCCCCGGTGACCCAGTTCGCGCGCAAGAACTACTTCTATCCCGATCTGCCCAAGGGCTATCAGATCAGCCAGCTCGATGCGCCCATCGTCGGCCGCGGCGCGCTGACGATCGCCCTGCCGGATGGCCAGAGCAAGGTCGTACGGATCACCCGGGCGCACCTCGAGGAAGACGCGGGCAAGTCCCTGCACGAGGACCTGCACGGCATGACGGGGATCGATCTCAACCGCGCCGGCACGCCCCTGCTCGAGATCGTCAGCGAGCCGGACCTGCGCAGTGCCGCCGAAGCCGGAGCCTACCTCCGCGAGATCCATGCGCTCGTGCGCTGCCTCGGCATCTCCGACGGCAACATGAACGAGGGCTCGCTCCGCTGCGACGCGAACGTCTCCGTCCGTCCCTCCGGCACCTCGACGCTCGGTACGCGCACAGAGATCAAGAACGTGAATTCCTTCCGCTTCCTGGAGCGCGCGATCGAGTTCGAGATCGCGCGGCAGATCGAGGTCCTCGAGGGTGGCGGGCAGATTCGCCAGGAGACCCGCCTCTACGATGCAGACCGGGACGAGACCCGCCCCATGCGCAGCAAGGAGCAGGCGGAGGACTACCGCTACTTCCCGGATCCCGATCTGCTGCCCGTGGAGATCGACGACGCGCTCATCGAGGCGATCCGCGCGGAGCTCCCCGAGCTGCCTGCCGCACTGCGCGCACGGCTGGTCGCCCAGTACGGACTGTCCGAGTACGACGCGCGCCTGCTGGCCGCGGACCGGGACACCGCCGAGTACTTCGAGACCGTCGCCGCGACGGCAGGCGATGCGAAGCTCGCCGCCAACTGGGTGAGCGGCGAACTCGCGGGACTGCTCAATCGCGATGCCCTGTCGATCCGGGAGGCGCCCGTGCCGGCCCCGGCGCTCGGGGCGCTGATCGCCCGCATCGTCGACGGGACCCTTTCCTCCAGGACCGCGCGCAGCGTCTTCGAGGTCATGGTGAGCGAAGGCGGCACTCCTGACGAGATCATCGAGGCGCGCGGTCTCCGGCAGCTGTCGGACGCGGGGGAACTCGAGACGCTCGTGAACGAGATCGTCGCCGCGCATCCTGCCCAGGCAGAACAGTACCGGGGCGGCAAGACCAAACTGCTGGGCTTCTTCGTCGGACAGATCATGAAGGCGACCGGCGGTCGGGCGAATCCGCAGCAACTCGACGCCCTGCTGCGCGAGCGACTCGAGAAGGGCTGAGACCATGGTGCAGGCACTGTTCCTCGGAGTCTCGGCGAAGGATCGCGCCGAGGCGCCCGAGCTCTGGTTCCTGCGCCTGCATCAGGCCAGCGGTCTGCCACCCTGGGCCTTCGGGCTGCTCACGGCCGCCGTCGTGTTCGGCGCGGTCAGCGCGCCGATGGCCTACGCGAGCCTCTCGCCGCTGGACGAACTCGACCTCCTGGCCTCCGCCGCCTTCTTCGCCACGAGTCTCGGTTTCCTGTTCGGTGCGGCGCCGATCATCTTTCCGGCCGCGGTCCGGGATCTGGAGCGGCTGGAGCCCATCCTCGACGAGGATCCGGCCCGTTTCCGGATCCTGCATCGGGCGCTCCTGCGCATGCCGACGAGGGTCTGCGTCGTCCAGGGACTACTGGGCGCGGCCCTGGGCAGCGCTCACGCAACGCTGATCTTCGGCCCCGGGGCGCTCGGCGTCGCCCTGCCGCCGGCCCTGGGCACCCTCTGCCTGTGGATCATGATGTTCCAGATCGCCGCACCGATGCTCGGCAACGCTCGCCTCTTCGACGAGCTCGGCCGCTCGGTCACCCCCGATCTCCTGCTTCCGCATCGGCTCCATGCCTTCGGTGCGACCGCGCTGCGCCCCACGCTGTTCATGATCGGTCTGCAGTGCACCTATCCGATCCTGGCCCTGGGTCCTGGCGACGGCCTGGCGGCGGAGAACTACATCGGCCTCGCGGTGGCCTTCAGCCTCGTGGTCGGCCTGTTCTTCGTCCCGCTTCGCGGCGTCCGCAGCCAGCTGCGCCAGAGCCGGGACGAGGCCCTGCAGACCCTCGATGCGCGGATCGCAGCGCTCGCTGAGGGACGGGGGATGTTCGACGCCCAGACGAGCGACGAGGCCCTCGCACGGGCGGAGCACCTGTTGACCCTGCGGGCGCGGATCGCGTCGGTGTCGAGCTGGCCTCTGGGGCTCGCAGGGCTGCGGCGGGTGGCCCTGTACGTGATCCTGCCGCCCCTGACCTGGGCGGCGGCAGCACTGGTGGAACGCCTGGTGGATCGATCGCTCTAGGGGCCTGCGGGATCGGCTCACCCTGTTCGCGTTCGGCAGTGGCTCTCGGGCGGGGTGTCGACCTGCGTCGCATCCGGGAACTCCGCGACGAACGACGACGCGAGACCGCGCTACTGACGCTCGATCCAGTCCTTGACCGCCCGCAGCACGTCGCGACGGCTGATCTGACCGACGAGGCGGCCGTCCCGCGTCACCGGAAGGCGCCGCCGCCGATTCTCGATGAAGATCCGCGTCGCCTCGTAGATGTCCGTCTCGGCATCGATGGCTTCGGCGCCGTGGGTCATGACTTCGCCGACGGTGCCCTCGACGTCACCGTGATAGGCGCCCTTCAGCATGGCATCGAGGAAATCGATCTCTGAGAGGACCCCCACGAGGTCCCCGTCCCTGTTCACCACCGGGGCGCCGGAGAAGCGGCGCTCGAGCATCTTCGACATGGCCTCGTAGAGCGGCGTGTCGGGCGTGAACGTCACCAGCTGGCGCGTCATGTAGTCGGCCACTTTCACCGATCTCATTGCTGTCTCTCCCCGATGGCAGTGCCGGTCCGTCACGTCGGCACCGGATCCAGATTCCCCGCTTCCTGAATACAGGGCCCGACGGGGGAGATCAATCACGGACACACCGCCCTTCGGATGAGGGCCCGGGACAGCGATCACCCACGGCAGCATGCGCACCGGTCCCTTCCGGGACCGGCCGCGAGGGCGCTCTACTGGGCGCAGCGATAGCCGGGAGCCTCATGGACCATGCCGCTCGCTCCTCCGACGCCAGAGGTGGCCGCCCAGCTGCACGCCATCGCCTTCGCCCTCGGCTGCGGACCGCGCGGGGCGCGACGCATCCTGCGGCAGACGATCCGCGCCAACGCGCGCTTCCGGAGGGACTACGTGCGCCTGGCACGCGCGAGCCGTGTCCGCCCCCACCCCCCGGCCTGGCCCGAGCAGTCCCACTTCGAGGCGCTCGTGCGCAGCGACGGCCGACCCCTGGTCCTTGCGACCCTGCACCTGGGCAACTACCTGTCGAACCTGCTGGCCCTCGCGGGCCCCCTGGCGTGGCTCCGCCGGGTCACCGTGATCCGCCGCGAGCGGGGCAATCCCCTGGAAGCGCCGATGCTCGCGCATTTCGCGCGCCAGGGGCTCGAGCTGCGCGTCGAGCGCAGCCGCGACCACCCCGCGCGAGCCGCCCTGCGCGCCCTGCGCCGCGGTGACCATCTGCTCCTGCTCTACGACGTGCCGCCCTCCTTCGATGTCGGCCGCACCGTCGAGGTCCCCTTCTTCGGCGCCACGGGCCACTTCCCGGCGGGGCCGGCCGCCCTGGCCGCCGCGGGGAACGCGCTGCTCTGGCCCATGGCGCTTCGCGGCGACCGAGTGCTGCGCCTGGAGGCGCACCCGCTCATGACGCCCGGCCACGGCCTCGGGATCGATGCCGCGACCCGGCACCTGGCCCGCTTCGCGGAAACGCAGATCCTCGCCGATCCGGACGCCTGGCTGCTCTGGGGCCATGTGGCGGGTTTCTGGCATCCGCGAGGCGCCCTCCAGCCTCGCGAAGCCGCCCCGGATCGCTGACGGTGCAAGCGCGGCATTGCACCCCCCCCGAGAGCCCCTAGAATGGCGCCCTCCCGTCGATCCCTGTCGACGACCGCCGGACCCGACCATGGCGATCGACCGCCTGACCCATCTCCAGCAGCTCGAGGCCGAGAGCATCCACGTGTTCCGCGAGGCCGTGGCGGAGCTGGAGCATCCGGTCCTGCTGTACTCCGTGGGCAAGGACTCCTCGGTGCTCCTGCACCTCGCGCGCAAGGCCTTCCACCCCGGCCCGGTTCCCTTTCCGCTCCTGCACATCGATTCGGGCTGGAACTTCAGGGACATGATCAGCTTCCGCGATGCCCTGGCCGAGCGCCTGCAGCTGGATCTGCGTGTCTACATCAATCCCGAGGCTGCCGAACGCGGAATCGATCCCTTCACCACCGATTCGCGCACCTTCATGGACGTGACCGCGACCCGCGCCCTGCGCCAGGCGCTGGACCTCCACGGCTTCGATGGCGCCTTCGGGGGCGGGCGCCGCGACGAGGAGAAATCCCGCGCCAAGGAACGCTTCTATTCCATGCGCGATCGACATCATCGCTGGGATCCGAAGAATCAGCGCCCCGAGCTGTGGAATCTCTACAACGGCAACCACGACCGGGGCGAGAGCGTCCGCGTCTTCCCGCTCTCGAACTGGACCGAGCTGGACGTGTGGCAGTACATCCATCTCGAGGGAATCGACATCGTCCCGCTCTACTTCTCCATGCCGAGACCGGTGGTGCGTCGCCATGGACAGCTGATCGTCGTGGACGACGACCGCATGGTGCTCGAACCCGGCGAGGTCCCGGAGCAGCGCAGCGTGCGCTTCCGGACCCTCGGCGACTATCCGCTGTCCGGGGCCGTGGAATCCGAGGCGACCACCCTGCCCGCGATCATCCAGGAGATGCTCCTGGCACGCTCCTCGGAGCGGGAAGGACGCGTGATCGACCACGATTCCGACGGCTCCATGGAGCGCAAGAAACGCGAAGGCTACTTCTGACGCGCCACGCGTCGAAGATGTCGCAGACCATTCCTCACGGGGCACGCAGCCGGCCATGTCGCATCAATCGGATCTGATCGCAGAGGACATCGACGCCTATCTCTCCGAGCACGAGCGCAAGGAGATGCTCCGTTTCATCACCTGCGGCAGCGTCGACGACGGCAAGAGCACCCTCATCGGTCGACTGCTGCACGATTCGCAGATGATCTACGAGGATCAGCTCGCGGCCATTCGCAAGGACAGCAAGCGCAGCGGCACCCAGGGCGGCGAACTCGATCTCGCGCTCCTCGTCGACGGGCTCCAGGCCGAGCGGGAGCAGGGCATCACCATCGACGTGGCCTACCGCTATTTCTCCACACCGCGGCGGAAGTTCATCATCGCGGACTGCCCGGGCCACGAGCAGTACACGCGGAACATGGTGACCGGCGCCTCGACCTGCGACGCTGCGGTCATTCTCATCGACGCCGCCCACGGCGTGCTCACGCAGACCCGACGACACACCTTCCTCGTCTCGCTCCTCGGCGTTCGCCACGTGGTCGTCGCGATCAACAAGATGGACCTCGTCGACTTCGACGAAGCGCGCTTCGAACAGATCAAGGCCGACTACCTGTCGTTCTCCAGCCGCCTGGACATCGACGATCTGCACTTCGTGCCGATCTCAGCCCTCAAGGGGGACAACGTCGTCGATCCGAGCGCACAGATGCCCTGGTACCAGGGCGCGACGCTCATGTATCTGCTCGAGACGCTGCATGTCGCCGGAGACCGCAAGCACACGGACTTCCGCTTCCCGGTCCAGTGGGTGAATCGTCCCGATTCCCGGTTCCGCGGCTACAGCGGATCCATCGTGTCCGGCGTGGTGCGACCCGGCGACCCGATCATGGTGCTGCCCTCACGACGCACGTCGCGCGTGGAGCGCATCGTCACCTTCGACGGCGATCTCGACGACGCCTCGACGCCCCAGGCGATCACCCTCACCCTCGAGGACGAGATCGACATCTCCCGGGGCGATGTGATCGTCCATCAGGACGCGCTGCCCGCGGTGCGCGACCGCTTCGACGCCATGGTCGTGTGGATGCACGACGAGCCGCTGGTTCCTGGCCGTGAATACCGCATCAAGCACGCCGCCCAGCAGGTCCGCGGCCTGATCTCGGCCATCCGCCATCGCATCGACGTGAACACGCTGGAACTGCAGGCTGCACCGAGCCTCGGCCTCAACGAGATCGGCCGCTGCGAGCTGCGTCTCGCACGGCCGGTGGCCCTGGATCGCTACGATCACAATCGCGGCATGGGCGCCTTCATCGTCATCGATCCGCTGACCAACCTGACCGTGGGTGCGGGCATGGTCAGCGACACGGGCGACAGCGGCCCGAGGGATGCCTGGGACACGGAGCCCGGCGCCGAGCACCTGGTGCCCCAGGGGGCCGTCCCGCGCGCCGCCCTGGCGGAACGCCTGCGCCAGCGCGCCGTCACCGTGCTCTTCACCGGACTCACCGCATCCGGCAAGACGACCATCGCGCAGGCCGTCGAACGCGCCCTCTTCGATGCCGGCCACCTGGCCACCACCATCGACGGCCAGCAGCTCCGCGTCGGCATCTCCCGGGACCTCGGCTTCACCGCGACGGAGCGCTCCGAGAACCTGCGCCGCGGCATCGAGGTGGCCCGGGCGGTGAATCGCGCCGGCGTCATCGCCCTCTGCGCCTTCGTGGCCCCCGCCGAGCTCCCGCGTCGCCGGGCGCGCGAGACGGTGGGCGAGGACCAGTTCCTCGAGGTCTTCGTCGATGCCCCGCTGGACGTCTGTCGCGCGCGGGACCAGCGGGGGCTCTACGCTGCGGCCGACCGCGGCGAGATCCTCGACTTTCCCGGTGTCACCGCGCCCTTCGAGGCCCCGAGCGATGCGGATCTGGTCCTCGACAGCGCGCGCGACGATCTGGCCACCTGTGTCCAGCGCGTGATGACGCTCCTGCGCGATCGCGAGGTTCTGGGAGGCCTCTGAGCCACCGCCAGCATCCTCTCGCGCGCGTTCGCGGCCAGCGGCAGTGCGCCCGCCGCGGCCCGCGGAACGCCCGCACCCATGGTGCAGAACACTCCGTGGACTGACGCGGCGCCTCGGCGCTCGATTGCCGCACGCCGATGGCGAGCGCTATGCTCCTCAGCCGTTCGTGGCGACGATCATCCGGGGAGCCTGCGCATGGCCGAGACGACCTCGACACCCCTGCCTGCCGTCGACTACCTGAAGATCCCCGAGGATGGCCCGCCCTGGCTGGAAGGATGCGAGTGCGCCGCCTGCCACGCCGTGTTCCTCGGTACGCGTTCCGTGTGCTCCCGCTGCGGCGCCCGGGACCAGATGCGCAGCAAGCGCCTCGGGGAGACCGGCACCCTCTACAGCTACGCGATCGTTCACCGCTCCTTCCCGGGCGTGGAGGTGCCCTTCGTTTCCGCGATCGTGGATCTCGACGGCGGCGGCACCCTGAAGGGGAACCTCGTGGATGTGGAGCCCGATCCCGCGAAGATCCACTTCGGCATGCCGGTGCGCGTCGTGTTCCGCGATGCCCTGGGCCGTCGCGACAAGGACGGCAATCGCTATCTCGCCTACTTCTTCACGCCAGCCTGAGCGGCCGCAACGGACCGGAGGTCTCGCGCCATGAACGACGACGTCTACGTGATCGGGGTCGACATGATCAAGTTCGGTCGATTCCCGGATCGAACCGTGCCGCAGATCGGCGCCGAGGCCGCCCTGCTCGCCCTCGATGACGCAGGCCTCGCCATCACCGACATGGAAGCCCTGTACTGCGGCAATCTCTATCAGTCCAACGCCATGGTCGGACAGCGCATCCTCCAGGAAATCGGCCAGACCGGCATTGCCGTGGTCAACTGCGCGAACGCCTGTGCGACGGGGGCGACCGCATTCCGCGAAGCCTGGATGTCCATCAAGGCCGGCGTCCACGATCTGGTGCTGGCGGTCGGCGTGGAGCAGATGGGCAAGGGGCTCCTGGGCGGCGCGGGCGCCGGCAAGGGCATCTCCAGGGAAGGCCTGCTCGGCGGCGGTACCATGCCGACCGTGTTCGCGGAGGCCGGCATGGAGCACGCGCACAGGTACGGCACGACCTTCGAGCAGTTCGCGAAGGTCTCCGTGAAGAATCACCACCACAGCACGCTGAATCCCAAGGCCATGTACCAGATCGAGACTCCCCTCGAGATGGTCATGAACGCCGAGATGATCAGCTACCCCAACACCAAGCTGATGTGCTCCGTGAACGTCGACGGCTCTGCAGCCGCCGTGCTCGCCAGCGGTCGCAAGGCCCGCGAGCTCGGCCTCATGAAACGAGCCGTGAAGGTTCGAGCCTCGGTGCTGACCTCCGACCCCTGGCAGGAACGCGACCTCGTCATGCCGGACGTGAACAGCTGCACGCGCCTTGCGGCGAAGGAAGCCTACGAGCGTGCCGGCATCGGTCCCGACGACATCGATCTGGTGGAACTGCACGACTGTTTCGCCACCGCCGAGATTCTCCACTACGAGAATCTGGGTCTCTGCGCCGACGGCGACGCGGGGCGGCTGATCGACGAGGGCGAGACGTCGCTGGGTGGGCGAATCCCCGTCAACGTGTCCGGCGGACTGCTGTCGAAGGGACATCCCCTGGGCGCGACGGGCATCGCGAACATCTACGAGGTCGCCACGCACCTGCGCGGCGAGGCGGGCAAGCGCCAGGTCGAGGGCGCACGCCTCGGCCTGACACACGTGATCGGCCTCGGCTCCGCCTGTGCGATCCACATTCTCGAGCGCGTCGCCTGATCCCGCCGTCGTCGCAATGGCCACCGGATCGCCCCCGGTCCTGATGCAGATCGGACCGCCGCGCCTCCTGGATCAGGCAGGGAGCACCCCGCTCTGATGCGGATCGGGATCGTCTCGGACACCCACAACCACCGCCCCAACGTGGCGCGCATCGTCGAGCTCTTCAATGGAGCGAGCGTCGATCGCGTGATCCACACCGGCGACATCACCCAGGCAAGAACCCTTGAGATCTTCGCCGGACTGGACGCACCGCTGCTCGGCGTCTTCGGCAACAACGATCTCGGCGAACTGCCCTCCCTCGCGGCGACGGCCAGCGCACTGGGATTCCACTTCGTGGATCCGCCGTTGCGCCTCGTCTGGCACGGCCGGCGAATCCTCGTCGTGCACGATCCTCTCGACCTCGAGGCGGAAGCCCTCGACGAGATCGACCTCGTGCTCCACGGGCACACCCATCGCCATCGCCTGGAGCGCGACGGTGGACGCCTCACCTTCAATCCGGGCGAATGTGCCGGACACATGGCGGGTCTGAACGCCGTCGGCATCGTCGATCTCGACCGCCTCGCGGCCGAGCTGCTGCACTTCTGAGCTCAGCGGAGCCGCAGCGGGCCCCGGCGTCAGCGGCGCCCCGCGAGACTGCCCAGGACACCGCGCAGGATCTGCTGACCGAGCCTGCGCCCGACGGTCCGTGCCGCCGACTTCGCAGCGGCCTCGACGGCACCCTGCCGGCGCCCCGTACCCCAGAGGAATTCCGTGAGGCGCGATCTCGCTTCGGGCTGCGCCTTGGCCACCTCCGGCGCGCTGCTCGCCTCGAGGGCCTCCGCCGCGGCGCGTTCGGCAGCCGCCTCCGCAGCGGACCGGGTCGCCGCTTCCGCGCGGGCCGCGAGCATCTCGTAGGCGGATTCACGATTCACCGGCTGATCGTAGCGGCTGCCGACCGGGCTGCGGCGGCGGATCTCCGCGCGCTCCTCGTCGCTGATGGTGCCGATCCGGCACCGCGGCGGACAGATCAGGGTCCGCTCCACCGGGGCGGGGACGGCCTTGGCCTGCAGCGTCGAGACCAGCGCCTCCCCGACGCCCAGTTCCGAGATGACCCGGGCGACGTCGAGGGTCGGATTGGGCACGAAGGTCTCCGCCGCGGTCCGGACCGCCTTCTGATCGCGAGGCGTGTAGGCGCGCAGGGCATGCTGGACCCTGTTGCCCAGCTGCCCGAGCACCTCGCCCGGGATGTCGTCGGGATTCTGCGAGCAGAAATAGACGCCGACCCCCTTCGACCTGATCAGGCGCACGACCTGCTCGACCCGCTGACGGAGCGCCGGCGGACAATCATCGAAGAGCAGGTGGGCCTCGTCGAAGAAGAAGACCAGCGACGGCTTGTCCGGATCGCCCACCTCGGGAAGGTTCTCGAAGAGCTCCGAGAGCAGCCAGAGCAGGAAGGTGGAATAGAGCCGCGGCCTCAGGATGAGCTGATCCGCCGCGAGGACGTTGATCACGCCGCGTCCACTCAGATCGGTGCGCATGAGGTCCGGAAGCTCCAGCGCCGGTTCGCCGAAGAAGGCCTCCCCACCGCTCTGCTCGATGCGCAGCAGCGCACGCTGGATGGCCGCGACGGACTGGGGACTCACCAGACCGTAGCGCTGCCCGATCTCCTTGCGCTGCTCGCTGATGAAGGCGAGCACGGCACGCAGATCGTCCAGATCGAGGAGCAGCAGGCCTTCGTCATCCGCCAGCGCGAAGGCGATGTCGAGCACGCCGCTCTGTGTGTCGTTCAGCTCGAGCACCCGTGCGAGAAGCATGGGCCCCATTTCCGTGACCGTGGTCCGTACGGGATGTCCGCGGGTACCGAGGAGATCCCAGAACACACAGGGATTGCCCTCGTTGCGATAGTCCGCGATGCCGATCTGCTCGATGCGCTCGGCCACCCTGGCATTCAGGGTGCCCGGCATGGCCAGACCCGCGATGTCGCCCTTCACGTCGGCGATGAAGACCGGCACGCCCTGGCGTGAGAATCCCTCGGCCAGGACCATGAGCGTCACGGTCTTGCCCGTGCCCGTGGCGCCCGCGATGAGCCCGTGGCGATTGCCGTACTTCGCGAGGAGCTCGACCCGATGGTCGCCCTTGCCGAGCAGGATTTCTGCCATGCTTCTGCCTCCCTTGGATGTGCGGGGAAGTTTCGGGGGCAGGCGGGTGCATCGCAACCGTTGCGGGTCGGGCCGCGTTCGGTCGGGCCGCGATCGGTCGGGCCCGGAGAGGCAAGCCAGAGAGGAGTACAGATCGAGATGAGCTGGCAAGGATGCGAGGAGCCGACCTGCACGGAGCAGGGAAGTGCCCTTGCGACGCGGATCGAGTCCCGGGCGAAGGACCTCGGCGGTTTCTCCGTGCGTCGCGTCCTGCCCGCGGCGGCTCGGCGCCACGTCGGCCCCTTCGTGTTCTTCGATCAGATGGGCCCGGCGGACTTCGGCCCGGGCCAGGGCATCGAGGTGCGCCCGCATCCTCACATCGGCCTGGCGACCCTCACCTATCTCTTCGAGGGAGAGATCCTCCACCAGGACAGCCTCGGCTATCGTCAGGCGATCCGGCCGGGGGCGGTGAATCTGATGACTGCCGGCCGGGGCATCGTGCACTCGGAGCGCACCGACCCGGCCCTGCGCCGTTCCGGACAGCGCCTGCACGGCATCCAGTCGTGGATGGCGCTCCCCGACGCCCTCGCCGACTGTGATCCCGCCTTCGTCCACCATCCGGCGGACAGCCTGCCCCGGGTGGACCGCGACGGCGCGCGCATCACCCTCGTGGCGGGCAGCGCCTTCGGAGAGCGCTCGCCGGTCGAGACGGCGAGCCCCACCCTCTATCTGGACATCGCCCTGGAACCCGGTGCCCGGCTCGCTGTGCCCGACGCCCGCGAGCGGGGCCTCTTCGTGGCCGAAGGGCGCGTGCGCGTCGAGGGCGACGCCCCCCTGGCGGAGGGCACCATGGGCGTCCTGGGAACGGGTGCGAACGTGACCCTCGAGGCGCTCGTCGCCAGCCGCGTGATCCTCATCGGAGGCGAGCCGGTGGGCCCACGGGAGCTGTGGTGGAACTTCGTCGCTCGCGATCCCGCTCGCATCGCGCGGGCCCGGGACGACTGGCGCGCAGGGCGCTTCGCCATGGTCCCCGGTGACGACGAGTTCATTCCCCTGCCCGAGGCCTGAGCCTCGCGCATCTGGTCTGGGCGGCAGGATTCGAACCTGCGACCCCGGGCACCCAAAGCCCGTGCTCTACCAGACTGAGCTACGCCCAGATGCGGGCGAGAGGATAGCGCAGAAGACACCGCGCCCCCATCGGGAAGTCGACCGCAGGACAGCGGCGGGCACCGGAGCGCGCCCACCGAGGCGATGCGGAACGGCGCGCTGATACGCCGGAGCCTGATCTCGACGGCCAGACGGCACTGCCGTCGCACATTCCCGAGGCGGTCTGCCGCGCCCCCCTCAGCGGAGACCGGCACAGAGGGCCTCCGTGCTCGCGGAGGCGGCCTCGCCGGGACGAAGCTCGGGAACGGACGCCCCGCGATCGCCGGACGCGATTTCCAGCTGCCCCGCGCCATCGAAGCGAAGCAGCAGATCCGCGTTTCCGAACAGCACGGGATCATGGGTCACGACGATCCGGGTCATGGACAGCCCCTCGACGACTGCCGCGACGGCTCGAGCGCCGACCGGATCGAGGTGAGCCGTTCCCTCGTCGAGGAAGAGTGCGTCCGGTCGTGCGTAGAGCGCCCGCGCGAGCATCAGCCGCTGCCGCTGGCCACCGGACAGGCCGATCCCGTCCTCGCCCAGCCGCGTGTGCCAGCCCAGGGCCAGCGTCGCGAGGACTCCGGTCAGTCCCACCGCCGCCGCGCAGGTGTCGAGATGGGCCTGGTCGGGTTCCGGATCGAAGAGCGTGACGTTCTCGAGCAGGGAGCCCGTGAAGAGATGGTCGTCCTGCAGGACCATTCCGATTCGCCGCCGCCAGCCGTCGAGCAGAGCGCCGGCAAGCACCTGTCCATCGATCCGCACCCGTCCCTCGCTCGGCGGCGTCAATCCCGCAAGCAGGCGCAGGAGCGTCGTCTTGCCGGCGCCCGAGGGGCCGACGATCACCGTCAGGCCTCCGGGGGGCAGGGAGAGGCACAGGCGCTCGAAGAGGACCGGTGCCCCGGGCGCATGGCGAAAGGCGACGTCCTCGAGTTCGATACACGCCCTGCCCCGGCGCAGCGCCGGCGTCGGAAGGCCGGTCGTTTCCGGTTCCGCGTGCCCGATGTCGGCGAGGCGCTCGAGGTGGAGGCCGAGCATGAGGAACTCGGCGCTCCGATCGATCAGCGCGATCATGCGATCCGTGAACTGGCCCTTGAAGGCGACGAAGGCGTAGAGCATGCCGACGGTGAGGAGACCGTCGATGATCCGCACGGCGCCCAGGTAGACGACCAGCAGGTTCTCCACACCGAAGAGGACGGCATTCACCGCGCCGAGGGTGATCCCGAGCCGGGCCTCGTCCACGCGAGCATTGAGGGTCCGGGCACGGCGGTCGTTCCACAGCGCCTCCCGGTCCCCCTCCCGGCCGAATGCCTTGAGCGTCGTCACGCAGCGGAGGGTTTCCAGGAAGACCGTTTCTTCGTCGGCGCCCGCGGCGATCCGGGCCTGTTGCAGTTCACGGAGCCGCGGCACCGTGAGCGCGCGCAGGAGGGCGTAGGCCAGCAGCGCGACGAGCACGACGGCAGTGAGGGCGGGGGCATAGAGCAGCATCATGCCCAGCGTCGTCAGCGCCATGACGCCATCGACGAGTGCAATGACGCAGCCTTCGGTCAGCAGCGCCTGAACCGGCGCCAGGGAGCCGAAGCGGGAGACGATGTCTCCGAGATGCCGGCGCTCGAACCAGCCGATCGGCAGACGCAGCAGATGACGCAGAAGATTGCCCTGCATCTGGAAGCCGATGCTCTCACCGAGGTGCAGGACGAGTCGCCCACGCACCCAGGTGACCGCCACCCGCAGCAGCATGACGAGTGCGAAGGCCAGCACGAGTACCTGAAGCAGAAGGGTGTCGTGCTTGCTCAGGGCATCGTCCACGACCAGCTGGATGTAGAAGGGTGCCGCGAGCGCGAAGGCCTGCAGCACCAGGGACAGGGCGAGCACGGTGCCGAGGGCGCGCAGCAGTCCCCGCGAGCGCGTCCAGAACTCGCGGATGCGCATGCGATCCACGCGTCCCCCGGGGCGAAAGCCATGGCCCGGCGCCAGCTCGAGGGCGACGCCCGTCAGATGCTCGCTCAGTTCGCCGAGGGCCAGGCGCCGACGCCCACGCGCGGGATCGAGAATGCGGGCATGGCGACGGCCGGCCCGCTCCAGCACCACGAAGTGATCGAGATCCCAGTGCAGGATCGCGGGCACCGCCAGGCGGCGCAGCTCTCCGAGTTCGAAGCGCACGGCCCGCGCCTGCAGGCCGAGGTCCCGGGCCGCGACCATCAAAGCCTTCAGACGACTGCCGTGGCCCGCGGTCCCGTGGAGGTTTCGCAGGGCGGGAAGATCGATCACGCGCCCATGGCTGGCCAGCACCATGGCGAGGCAGGCGAGTCCGCACTCGTCCCGCTGCGCCTGCATCACCAGGGGCACGCGGCGCCGCCCCCGGGCCGAGGAAAGCTCGTGATCGGGAAGCGCGGCGTTCACAGGCGTCCCCAGGCCGCGAGCAGCGGTTCGAACAGCCAGGCGAGCAGACGGCGCCGCTCGAGCTCGATGTCCGCCTCGAGGGCCATGCCGGCCCGCAGCGGATAGCGCCGTCCGTAGGCGCGCACACGATCCGCAGCCGGTCGCACGCGCACACGGAAGACGGGCTCCGCGATGCTCACCGGCCCCTCGAGCTCGCCGGGCAACAGCGCAGTCTCGGACACGGAGACGATCTCGCCCTGCTGCGCGCCGAAGCGCGTCGCGGGAAAGGCGTCGATGCGCAACCGCACCTTCTGCCCGGGCTCGACGAAGCCGATGGCACGGGAGGGAACCAGGAGCACCGCATCCATGGCGCCGTCCTCGGGCATCAGCGTCAACAGGCTGCGGCCCGCATGCACGCTGTCACCCGCGGCCACGGCGAGGGTGGCGACGCGTCCTGCACCGGGCGCCCGCAGCAGGTAGTCGACGCGCGCGATCAGCTCGGCACGCTCGCGGATCAGTCGATCCCGTCGGTCATCGAGGTCCGCCCTGCGGACTCCTGCATCCAGCGCGAGCTCCGCCTGCTGCGAGCGCAGTCGCGCGACCCGGTCGTCGAGGTCGATGAGCGCGAGCGCGAGGGACGCCTGTTCGCCGCGAGCCCGAAGCACGTCACGCTGCGCCAGATCGCGGGCCTGGGAGGAGACGCCGCCTCGACGAACCAGCGCATCGAGGCGTTCGAGGCTGCGCTCGGCGAGGGCCAGGGCCTCGTCGGCAAGCCGCTGTTGTTCCGAGAGGCGCAGGCCGCGGGCCCGCGCCCGGTCCAGGGCTGCGGCGAGGCGCTCCGACTCCTGCCGGTGCCGGACCTCGGCGGCGCCACGCAGGGACTCGATCCGGCCGAGGGCCGTGTCGATGGCGACCAGGGCGTCCTGGCCGGCCTGCCCCGCTCCGGTGCCCGTGCGCGGATCACGGATCGCCACGAGCGGATCTCCGGGTTCGACGGACGCGCCCTCCGCAACGAAGACCTCGGCGACACGCCCGGCCTGGGGTGCACGCACCCGCAGCAGACCGGCTTCGGGCGCGAGGTAGCCCGTGACCCGTTCGCTGCGCCGTCCCTCACCGAACCAGAGGAGCGCCGCGGCAGCGCAGAGCGCGGACAGCACGAGCAGCGTGAAGGTGGCCGCACCGGGTGGGCGTGTGAGGAGCAGGTCACCGCGCAGTCGCGACCGGGCAGCGGCAACCACCTCGGGACGGAAGAGCGGCGAAACCTCGGTCGCTGCGGCCACGGACCCCTTGCCTTCGCTGGATGCGGGAGCCGGGCAGCATGCCTTTCGGACCTCGGCGGGACTGCAGCCAGGCGCGGCAGCCGCCGTAGGCGGATGCCTGCATGCACGTCAGCCAAGGGTGATATCGGCAGGCCGTTCGCTGCCTGGCGACCGGCGTCGCGCGGGCCGCCTTCAGCGGAGGGCCGCTGCGCACGGGCTGCAGCGAGCGGGTCGCGCGCGACGGTCAGGGGGCGCCGAAGCGCTCGATGAAGCGTTCGATGCGAGCCGCGTTCGCACCGAGGTCACTCTGACCCACCCGCGAAGCGGAGCGCAGGTCGATGCGACTCCCGCTGCCCTCGGGGCGGACGCGGATGACCACGTCGTCCTTGAAGCCGTAGAGCATGCTCTCCTCCGTGGCCTCGATGCGTCCTGCATCTGCATCCTGCGCCACGAGTTCCCAGCCCAGGGCGCGCACGGCAGCGAGGGCCTGCGCGAAACTCTCCGCAGGCGGGCGATCGGAGAGGATCGGCTGGACGCCGGGGTAGGCCGTCCGCGTCGGCGTGGCCAGGTCGGCGGCATCGTACTCGAGCGAGTTCGTCCCGGAGCCGCGGCGCGCGAGCACCGCGTCGAAGCGCGGCGGATCCTCCGGTGCCGTGGTGATGTCGTGGATCGGCGGCACCGAGCTGGCGCGGGAGAACTGCATGCCCATGTTGCCGACGATGAGGAGCGCGACGAGGCCACCGACGAGCAGCGGAGCACGCTCCGCACGCAGCCCGCGGCGCAGCGCGATGATGCCGCCGATCAGGGCAAAGGCCAGCACGACGATCGCGAGCGCCGTGGCCATGCCGGGTGCGAAGAGGACGGCACCCTGTACGCCGAGGATCCCCAGCCGATAGCCGAGCGGCCCGCTGACCAGCAGCACCGCCGCGATGATCGCCCCGAAGAGAGCGAACTGGGCCCACCAGGCCCTGCCCGCGGATTCCGCCGTCGTGTCCGTCATACCGTCCCTGCCTCGTCCCTGGCGGCCGGATGCCGCACCCTGTCCCTGTGCGAGCCTAGTCGGCTCGCGCAGCAGCCCACAAGCAGGATCGCCGGAGCGCCGTCATGCGGGCGTGAAGATGTTGACCGGCTCGCCGGCGGTCACGGTCCCGCGCCGCGCGAGAAAATCCTCCCGGGTCATGGCCTCGAGCAGCGAGGCATCGGACGGCACGTGCGCCACGAAACGTGCGCCGGCGTCCGTGCGCCCCACGACGATGCCCAGCTCGGGCGTCGCCTCTCGGCCGAACACCACCGTGTAGGTCTCGATCCGGGCAGGGCCCCGGGGCGTCTCGTCGAGGGGAGGATGGGGCGTTCGATCGATCTCCGCCTGGTAGACGGCCGGGTCCTCGCGGAGCCAGGGCAGATTCCCTGTGGACGGAACCGGGGAGCGCCGCGTCGAATAGACACCCGCGGAATGCTTGGTCAGATAACCGCCGTTCGCGGTCACCAGGCCGTAGGCGCCGGGCTGCGCTCTGAGCACGTCGACCATGGAGGCGATCGAGTTCATGACGTAGTTGTTCCCGGCGCCGCCATGGAAGGGAAGTCCACCGGTGATCGTGAGCGGTCGCGGGTCGTCCCGCGCGATGCCGAATTCGTCCCGCGCGATCTGCACGGCACTCGGAAAGCAGGAATAGAGATCGATGAAGGCGATCTCCTCGATGCCGACCCCGGCCATGGCGAGGGTTCGCTCGGCCATGGTGCGGATCGCCACGGAGGAGTGATAGTTCTCTCGATCGGTGACGTACCACAGTTCGCTCGCGTCGGCGCAGCCGTGGAGGTAGACCCATCGCTCCTCGGGCACGCCCATCGCGCGTGCCCTGCCCACGGAGGTGAGCAGCAAGGCCGCGGACTGGTTGATCTGGTTCATGGCATTCATGAACTTCGTGTAGGGCCAGCCGACGTAGCGGTTCTTCGCGGTCGCGATGGCGATCTCCTCCGCCGTTCGAGCCACGGGAAACCACGCCTGCGGATGGTGGGCGGCCACCTCGCTGAAGCGGGCGAAGAGCTCGCCCATGGTGCGCTGATGGCTCTCGATGCTCTCGCCGTAGTGTCCGCGCAGCGCGTTCTCGTAGAGCGGATAGGCGTGCCCGGGGATCATGAGGCCATGCGCGTCCTCGACGGCATTGGACATGCGCTTGTCGGGGACCAGATAGCGGCGCTCACGCTCCGCGACCTCGCTCCAGTCCGGCGTGCGGCCCGCCTTCGTCAGGCGCATGAGGTTGTCGATGGCCTCGGCGCCGGAGAAGAGCGCGAAGTCGGCCTCACCGCGCGCGATCGCTTCCGCATAGCGATTGACCAGATACTGGGGACCGTTGCCGCCATTGGGCATGAGCCATTGCTCGGCACCGGTCGCGCCCAGACGCCGCGCAAGCGCCTCCGGGGAGTTCGGCGTGGACTCGCGGAAGCTGCGCACGACGACCAGCGTATCGAGCTCCGCGACCCGCTCGCGACCGATGCCTGCATCGTCGAAGGCGAGCCAGCAGGCCTGTTCCATGAGATCGACCGGGGACGACAGGCGGTCGAGGTCCGGCTCCTTCTCCGTGACCTGCCCGACGCCCACCAGCACGGGAATCCGATCGAGATCCATCGCCATACGCTCCCCTCGCGCCCTGCGCACCAAGAATTGCCTGAAGAAAGTCTCCCGCGACGCTCAGCGGCCGATGACCGTCGCCAGCCGCCCCATCACGGCCTCCGCCTCGCTCATGGTCCGCTCGACGATCTCGCGGCAGGAGAGGACCTCGTGAATGGCCCCCGTGCCCTGCCCGGCGGGCATGCAGTCCTTCGACGGATCGAGCCCGACGAGCTTGCCACCGATTCCGCCCATGACGTCGGCGCGCGCCGACGCGATGGCCTGCTGCGGGAAGGGCTGGAGCTCCTCGGGACGCCGCTCCCAGTCGCGGACGTAGTCGTTGTTCACGACGCGCATGGTCTTCCCCGAGTAGCATCGTGTCACGACGGTGTCGGTCTCCAGCGCCGAGATCAGGGCCTGCTTGTAGGCCGGATCCGCGTGTGCCTCGTGCGAGGCGATGAATCGCGTGCCCATCCAGACCCCCTGGCAACCGAAGGCCAGCGCGACGGCGAGACCGCGCCCGTCGACGATGGAGCCCGCGGCGACGACCGGAATCTCGACGGCGTCGACGACCTGCGGAATCAACGCCATGCCCGCGACCTTCCCCGTATGGCCACCGCCTTCCGTGCCCTGGGCGATGACCACGTCGACGCCTGCCTCGGCGGCCTTGACCGCATGGCCCACGGTGCCGCACATGCTCATGACGAGCAGGCCTGCGTCATGGAGGGTCTTCAGGATCGAGGCCGGCACGCCGAGGCCCGCAATGAACGCCGAGGCGCCGCCCTCGATGATCACGTCCACGCTCCGGGTCAGGGACTCGGGCACTGCCGTGAGCAGATCGACCCCGAAGGGACGATCCGTGAGGTCGCGGACCTTCTTCATCTCCTCGCGAATGCCGTCCGGGCCCTCGTTGGCCATGCCGAGCGTGCCGTAGCCCCCCGCGTTCGACACGGCGGCGCAGACCTCCGCGTAGGACACGCCGCCCATGCCCGCGAGCATGATCGGCACGTCGATATGGAGCAGGTCACACAGTGGCGTTCGAAAGGTCATGACGCGGCACCCTCCCCCTGGTCGCGATCGGCGAGGATAGCACCGGAACTAATCGCCCTGAATTAGAGCGCGCCCGGCGTGCTCCCGGGCGCTCACGAAGGCGGCCACGCATCGCTCGACGTCGGACGGGCTGGTTTCGGCGCTGCACAGGCTGATGCGGATGGCGATCTCGTCCTGCCAGCGGGTGCCGCCGCACCAGAGTTCGCCGGAAGACTGCACGGCCGCAAGGGTGGCTTCCGTGAGCGCGGGCGTCTCGCAGGCCACCAGCACCTGATTGAACACGACCTCGTTGAGGATCAGGAAACCGGCCGCATCGAGGCCGTCGCGGAACTGGCGGGCACGGGCGCAGAGGCCGTCGATGATCGCCGCGACCCCCGCCCTGCCCTCCGTTCGCAGCAGGGCCCAGAGCTCGATGGCACGCGCGCGCCGCGACATCTCGGGCGTCAGGCGCATGCCGTCGCGCGCCCCGTCGCTGCCCCACTGCAGGTAGGCCCCGTCCATGCGCAGGGCCCCGACGAGAGCCTCCCGGTCCCGGCACAGCACGAGCCCGCTGTCGTAGGGGGCATTCAGGGTCTTGTGCGCGTCCGCGGACCAGGAATCGGCCAGGGCCAGGCCGTCCGTGAGGTGGGCCGTCGCCGGGCTGGTGGCGGCCCACAGACCGAAGGCGCCATCCACGTGGACCCAGGCGCCGGCGCGCCGCGCCACCGTGCAGACGTGGCGCAGGGGATCGAAGGCACCGGTCGCCACATGACCCGCCCCGAGGACCACCAGGGTCCGATCATCGAGCGGCGGCAGGAGATCGTCCCGGAGCGCGCCCTGGGCATCGCAGGGGATGCGCAGGACGCGATCGCGACCCAGCCCGACCAGACCGAGCGCCCGGCTCACCGTTGCATGGGCCTGCTCGCTGACCAGCACCCGCAGCTCCGGCGCACCGAACAGTCCGCGGCTGCCGGCATCCCATCCCTGGCGGAGCAGAAGCGCGTCGCGCGCCGCCGCGAGCGCCACCAGGAGGGAGACCGCCGTGCCGCTGACGAAGCCGACGGCGGTGCCGGCAGGCAGCCCGAGCAGCTCGACGAGCCAGCGCTCGCAGACCGCCTCGAGACGGGACGCCACGGGCGAGGTGGCCCAGAGGGCCGCGTTCTGGTCCCAGACGTCGGCGAGCCAGCGCGCAGCGAGGGCCGTCGGCCGGACGCCGCCGTTGACGAAGCCGAAGTAGCGCCCACCGACCTGCGCCACGGTGGCGGGACCTCCGACCTCGTGGAGGCGCCGCAGGGTCTCGAAGGGATCTGCCCCCTGCTCCGGCAGCGCCTCGTCGAAGGCCGCGAGGCCTGCGAGCGCTTCGGCATCGGGAAAGACCGGCCGTTCGTCCAGTCCCTGCAGGTAGGCCCGCGCATGCGCGTGGGCCTGGTCGAGCAGGGCGAGCAACTGCGGATCGTTCATGGCCGGATCCCTCGGGACACGCCGCCGACTCACTTCATGCGGTAGCGGATCGGCAGGCTCTTCAGGCCACCGACGAAGGCGGCCTGGGCATAGCGGGGCGTGCCCGCGAGCTCGAAGTGATCGACGCGGGCCAGGAGTTCCCGGTAGAAGGCCTGCATCTCCATGCGCGCCAGGTGCTGCCCGAGGCAGACGTGGGCGCCGTAGCCGAAGGCGAGATTGCGTGCCGCAGGCCGTTCGATCCTGAACTCGAAGGGCGCCTCGAACACCTCCTCGTCGCGATTCGCGGACGGATACCAGAGGATCACGGATTCGCCGGCTTCGATTTCCTGACCACGGAGGACCTGCGGGCGGGTCGCCGTGCGCATGAAGTGCCGCACCGGCGAGACCCAGCGAATCATCTCCTCGACCGCCCCCGCGACGTGCTTGCCAGGATCGGCGCGCAGTTTCTCGAGCTCCCCGGGATGCTCCATGAGCGCCAGCAGGCCACCGGCAGTGCTCGACGAGGTCGTGTCGTGCCCGGCGGTGGCGACGATGATGTAGTAGCCCGCGGCTTCGAGATCGGGAATCGGCTGACCGTCGATCTGCGCATTGGCGATGATCGTGGCCATGTCGTCCCGCGGGTGTGCGCGGCGATCCGCAGAGAGCTCCGCGAAGTACGCCTCGAAGTCCTTGACGACGTCACCGATCGCCATCAGGTCGAAGGAGCGCTGCACGTCCGGATCCGTGGAGCCGAACAGCTCCTGGGTGAGCTTCATCATCAGCGGCTCGTCCTCCGGCGGCACGCCGAGCACGGACATCACCACCCGGAGCGGATACCAGATCGCCACGTCACGGACGAAGTCGCATTCCCCCCCGAACTCCGCCATGCGGTCGACGTAGTGCTTCGCCAGCGCCTCGACGGTCGTCTTCATGGCCTCGAGCTTCTGCCGGGTGAAGAAGCTCGCCGTGAGCAGGCGGTACTTCATGTGGTCCGGATCGTCCATCTGCACCAGGGAGCGCACCAGATGCCTGCGACCGGTCAGCTGGGTGATCGCGTCCGTGATCATGGTCGGCGCGAGCGTGGGCCGCGGATCGTTGATGAACCCTTCCTTGTCGCGCTCGACGGCCATCACGTCCGCATGACGGGTGATCGCGTAGAAGGGTTCGTAACCGTCCGGCGCGATGCGCCGCACCGGGTCGTGGGCGCGCAGCCAGGCCAGGTAGCGATGGATCAGGTCCTCGTCGGACCAGGTGACGGGATCGACGAGGGCATTGTCCAGCTCCGGCGACGAGGGAACGGAATTCATGGGACGGCTCCGAAGGGTGACCGATGGGCTCGGGAAACCGATGATACCCATGCCCGCCCCCTGAGCCCTCCGCCTGCAGGCTTCACGATTTCTCCCCGGAATCTCGTCGACGGGTTCCCCGGTGCGGCGCAGACTTGTCGTTCATGGACCCTCGCGCCGGCGCCGGCCTGTCCTGGACATGTCCGAGACAAAGCGAGACAGGCAGGGGGATCTGGTCTAGACTACGGCGCCGCCGAAAGGCGCCGCCCGGGGCTGCGCCCCCGGTGCATGCGTCATCCATCACGAGAACGGGACAGGTCATGCAAGGCAGACATTCGCGGGACGCGGCGTCCTCTGGCAAGGATCGACCCTGGCAGCTTGCCCTGGCGGGCCTGCTCGTCCTGATGGCCGCCTGCAGCGAAGCGCCGTCCCAGGATGCGCGCCGCGGCGGGCGCGGCCCCGTGCCCGTGGTGGTCGAACCGGTGAGTCTCGAGACCCAGCGCACGCGCATCGAGGCGGTCGGCACCGCACGGGCCCTGAAGTCCGTCTCCCTGTTCGCCGAAGCCGCCGGCGAAGTCGTCGCGCTCCACTTCAGCCCGGGAGACCGGGTGACGGCGGGCACCGTGCTCGTCGAGCTGGATGCCCGCGACCAGAAACTGGCCCTGGAGCTCGCGGACGTCCGCCTGGCCGATGCCCAGCAGCTCATGGATCGCTACACGGCCGCCAATCGCCGCGGGGAGCGCACCGTCCCCGAGACCACGGTCGACGCCACACGTACGGCGCTGCAGACCGCACGCATCGAGCGCGACCGGGCCCGTGTCGCCCTCGAGCGCCGCTATGTCACCGCACCCTTCGATGGCTATGTCGGCATCACGGATATCGACGCCGGGGATCGGGTCGATCCGGCGACCCAGATCACCACCCTAGACGACCGCACCGCGCTGCTCGTGAGCTTCGACGTCCCGGAAGCCTTCATCGCCCGGGTCACGCGCGGCGATCCCATCGAGATCGAGGCCTGGTCTGCGGAACGCACCCGGGCGACGGGCACCGTGGTCGACATCGGTTCCCGCATCGATCCCGCCTCGCGCGCCTTCGTCGCGCGTGCGGAGGTGCCCAACCCCGACGATGTCCTGCGCCCGGGCATGAGCTTCCGCGTCAACCTCGATCTCCGCGGCGCCCAGTATCCGGCCGTCCCCGAGGTCGCCGTCCAGTGGGGGGCCGACGGTGCCTTCGTCTGGGTCGCCGAGGAGGGCGCCGTGCGTCGTGTTCCGGCGAACATCGTCCAGCGCCTCGGCGGTCGCGTGCTCGTGAACGCCGCGCTCGAGGCCGGTGAGATGGTCGTCGGCGAGGGCGTCCAGTCCATGCGCGACGGCATCGCCGTGCGCGCCATGGATCCGAGCGCCCTGGCGCGGGACGCCCGGGGCGTCCTCATGGCCCCGGCCGCGGACGGCTGAGCACCCTGCCATGAGCAACGCCGACGCCCGTCCCGCCGTGCAAGCGAGCCACGACGACCTTCCGGCCCTGGGCGTCCGACGGCCCTGGCTGGTGCTCGTCATGAACCTGCTCATCGCGATCGCCGGCCTCGCCGCCATCATGGCGGTGGAGGTACGCGAACTGCCCAACGTCGATCGGCCGATCGTCAGCGTGCGCGTCAACTACCCCGGCGCCTCGCCGGAAACCATGGACGCCGAGGTGACCAGCATCGTCGAGGGCGCCGTGGCGCGCGTGTCCGGCGTTCAGGAGATCAATTCGTCCAGCGAGGAGAACAACGCACGGATCCGGGTGGAATTCAGACCGGGCGTAGATCTGGACCGCGCCGCCGCCGACGTTCGTGAAGCGGTCAGCCGCGTGACCCGCCAGCTTCCCGCCGACGTCGAGCAGCTCTCCGTCTTCAAGGCGGACGAGGATGCCGAGGAGATCGTCCGCGTCGCGGTCGTCAGCTCCCGCTACAGCGAAGAGGCCCTCACCCGCATCGTCGAGCAGGACATCGTTCCCGAGTTCATCTCCCTCGACGGGGTCGCCGACGTGCCCCTCTTCGGCAACCGCCAGCGCGTCCTGCGGGTCATCGTCGACCCCCTGCGCCTGACCAGCTACGGCCTCACGGTCACCGACGTCGCCAACGTGCTGCGCCAGGCGCCGCTGGACGTCCCGGCCGGAAGCTTCAGTGTCGGCGACCAGGACCTGCTCGTGCGCGCCGACGCCTCGGTGATCACCGAGGCGGAGATCGCCGCGACCATCATCAGCGCGAACATCCGTGTGGGCGATGTCGCCGACGTGGCCTTCGCCCCGGCGGACGCGGAGTCCTTCGTCCGCCTCGACGGCCAACGCGTCATCGGCCTCGGCGTGGTGCGCCAGGCCGGATCGAACACGATCGAGATCGCGGCGGGCGTCGATCGCGCCATCGAACGTCTGAACCAGCGCTTCACGGATCTCGAGCTGATCAAGATCTCGGACAACTCCACCTTCATCAAGGGTGCGGTCCGGGAAGTGCTCCTGAGTCTGTTCCTGGCCGTACTCGTGGTCATCGCGACCATCCGTGTCTTCTCCGGCTCCATGCGCCTGACCCTCGTCCCCGCCATCGCGATCCCCGTGTGTCTCCTGGGCACCGTGGCCTGCGTCTGGCTGCTCGGCTTCTCCATCAACATCCTGACCCTGCTGGCGCTGGTGCTCGCCACCGGTCTCATCGTCGACGATGCCATCGTCGTGCTCGAGAACGTGCAGCGGCGCCGACATCAGGGCCTCGGTGCCAGTGCCGCCGCCGTCCTCGGCACGCGCCAGGTGTTCTTCGCCGTGGTCGCGACCACCGCCGTGCTCGTCGCCGTGTTCGTGCCCATCGCCTTCCTGCCGGGCACCGCCGGGCGGCTGTTCCGCGAGTTCGGTTTCGTGCTCGCCGTGGCGGTCGCGATCTCGTCCTTCGTCGCCCTGTCCCTGGTGCCCGCAGCCCTCGCACGGTTGACGGAAGAGCCGGGGCAGCACGGGCCCGTGACACGGTTCCTCGAGCGCGTCGGCCGGTCCCTGCAGGGCAGCTACGCGCGCTCGCTGGGCGGCGTCCTCGATCACCCCTGGCTGGCGCTGATCCTGTGCATCGGCGCGGCGGGCGGTGCGGGCAGCCTCTACCAGACCCTCGATCAGGAACTCCTGCCGACGGAGGATCGAGGGCAGATCAACGTCTTCGCGCGGGGCCCGGACGGGGTCGGACTCGCCTACACGGAACGTCAGGCCGACCGCATCGAGGACGTCCTCATGCCTCTCGTCGAGAGCGGCGTCGTGGAGTCTCTCTACACGGTCATCGGCCGCTTCGATCCCAACGTCGTCTTCGTCAGTGCGCCGCTCGCGCCCTGGGATCAGCGCACGCGCAGCCAGCAGGACGTGGCCGCGGAGATCGCGCCCATTCTCGGCAACCTGCCCGGCGCCGGCGCCCGCGTGTTCAGCTCCAACAGCCTGAACATCCGCGGCGCGACCGGAGGCGTTCGTGTCGCGCTCGTCGGCAACGAGTACGACGAGATCTACGAGGCGGCGCGAGACTTCGCCGGTCGCCTGGAAACGGACGCCGAGACGGTGAGCCGGCCTCGCATCTCCTATCAGCCGACCCAGCCGCAGCTGTCCGTCCGCATCGATCGCAGGCGCGCCTCGGATCTCGGCATTCCCCTGGAGGATCTCGCGCAGACCCTTCGCGCCATGATCGACGGCCTCGACGTGATCGATCTGAATGTCGGCGACCAGGCCGTGCCCATCCTCCTGGAAGCCGGCACGGGCACCATCGACGATCCCAGCGACCTCGTGAATCTCTACGTGCGCACCGCATCCGGCGCCCTGATCCCCCTGTCCAGCGTCGTCGAGCTGGTCGAGGAGGGCGTCGCCGGCCAGCTCGACCGCCAGGCCCAGCGCCGCGCGATCACCGTGGACGTGGAAGTCGACCAGGGCGTTCCCCTGCAGGCCGCGGTGGACGAGCTGCGGGCCGTGGCCATGGAAACGCTTCCACCGGGCATCGACATCATCACCCTCGGCGAAGCCGCGACGCTCGAGCAGTCCAATCGCGACACGCTCATGACCTACGGCTTCGCGATGCTGGTCGTGTTCCTGGTGCTCGTGGCCCAGTTCGAGAGCCTCACCAGCGCCATCGTCGTCATGGCCATCGTGCCCTTCGGGCTCGCGGCGGCCGTCTTCGCCCTGTTCCTGACCGGTACCTCCCTGAACATCTACTCCCAGGTCGGTCTGGTGATGCTCATCGGCCTGATCGCCAAGAACGGCATCCTTCTCGTGGAGTTCGCCGACCAGCTACGCGACGAGGGCGCGGGCGTGCGCGAAGCCATCGCGACCAGCGCCCGGGTCCGTCTGCGGCCGGTCGCCATGACCCTGGTGTCGACGGTGTTCGGCGCCCTGCCGCTCATCCTCTCCACCGGCCCCGGCGCCGAGGCCCGCAACGCGATCGGTTGGGTGGTGTTCGGCGGTCTCGGCCTCGCCGCCATCTTCACGCTCTACCTGACCCCCATCGTCTATCTCGGCATCGCGCGCTTCTCCAGGCCCCGCGCCGCCGCGGCCCAGACCCTCGAGGACGAGATGGATGCCGCCGCCTCCATCCCGGATCTGGCCACCACGCCGGGGCTTCAACAGGGCTGATGCGGGGTCGGGCTCGCCTGGCCCCGCGCAAGCAGCGATCATGGCCGCATGAGCCCATGCCCCACAGGTCGCCCTCTCGCGCACAGGCTGCGCCTGCTCCTGTTGATCCTGATCTGCCTGCAGGCACCGTCCCGCGCGCAGGAAACCTCCCTGACGCTCTTCGCGGCGGCCAGCCTCACGGACGTGGTCGAGGCACTCGCCCTCCGCTGGCAGGCCAAGGGCCACCCACCCCTGCGCCTGTCCTTCGCCGCATCGTCGACGCTGGCCCGGCAGATCGAGGCTGGGGCGCCCGCTGACCTGTACTTCTCCGCCAGTACGGACTGGGTCGATCATCTGGCCACCCGGGGCCTGATCGCGGTCGACAGCGTGCGTCGGCCCATCGCGAACCGGCTCGTGGTCATCGCGCCCGCCGCCGGGGCCGCAACGGACGCGCCGAGGCTGGACGACCTCGCGGCGAGCCTCGGGCGCGACGACCGTCTCGCCGTGGGCGATCCGGACCACGTGCCCGCGGGCATCTACGCGCGCCAGGCCCTCGAGACCCTGGGGCAGTGGCCCGTGCTGGCGTCTCGTCTCGCCCGCGCGGACAACGTCCGTGCCGCCCTGGCGCTGGTTGCCCGGGGCGAAGCGCCCCTGGGTATCGTCTACGCCACCGACGCGACCCTCTCGGACGCGGTCAGGGTCGTCGGCGTGCTGCCCGAGGCATCCCACGCACCGATCATCTACCCCCTCGCCATCGTGACCGGCCACGATGGCCCGGCAGCGCGCGCCCTGCTCGAATTCCTCAGCGGCCCCGAAGCGGCGTCCCTGTACCTGCGCCACGGCTTCAGGGTGAACTGATGGTGCTGACCGCTGCCGAGCTCGAAGCCCTGCTGCTGAGCCTGAAGATCGCCCTCGTCGCCGTGCTCTCAGCCCTTCCACTCGCGATTCTCGTCGCGCGCCTGCTCGCTCGCCGCGACTTTCCCGGCAAACTTGTGGTCGACGGCATCGTGCACCTGCCGCTCGTGCTGCCCCCGGTGGTGATCGGCTACCTGCTCCTGATCACCTTCGGCAGTCGCGCGCCTCTCGGTGCCTGGCTCCTCGAGCACTTCGGCCTTCGCTTCGTGTTCCACTGGACGGGGGCTGCGCTCGCCGCGGCCGTGGTGTCCTTTCCCTTCCAGGTTCGCGCCATCCGCCTCGCGATGGAGGCGATCGATCCCGGCCTCGAGGAGGCCGCCGAGACGCTCGGCGTCGGGCCCCTGGAGCGTTTCCGCCGCATCACGCTTCCCCTCGCATTCCCCGGCATCCTCGCCGGAGCCATGACGGCGTTCGCGGCGAGCCTGGGCGAATTCGGCGCGATCATCACTTTCGTCTCCAACGTCCCGGGCGAGACCCGCACCCTGCCGCTGGCGATCTACAGTGCCCTCCAGACGCCGGGCGGCGAGGGGCTTGCGGCCCGGCTTGCCGGTCTGTCCATCCTGCTCGCACTCGCCGGGCTCTTCGCCTCCGAACTCGCCGCCCGACGCCTGCGCCGTTGGACCTCGGCATGAGTCTCGCCATCGAACTCCGCCATCGGCGCGGCACCTTCACGCTGGACCTCCGCACCGAGCTGAACGGGCATGGCGTCACCGCGATCTTCGGTCCGTCCGGCTCCGGCAAGACCACGCTGCTGCACGCCGTGGCCGGGCTCCTGCGACCGGACCAGGGGCACGTGCGCTTCGAGGAGCGGGTGCTCTTCGACGCCGGGACCGGCACCTGGGTCCCTGCCCGGGCACGCCGCTTCGCCTGCGTCTTCCAGGACGCGCGACTGTTCCCGCACCTCAGCGTCAGACAGAACCTGCTCTTCGGTACCGGGCGCCGCCGCAGCCCCCTCACGAAGCAGGCATTCCAGGAACTCCTGGCGCTGCTCGGCATCGAGACGCTCCTGCCCCGCGCGCCGAACAGCCTCTCGGGCGGCGAGCGCCAGCGGGTGGCGATCGGCCGCGCCCTGCTGTCGGACCCGGACCTCCTGCTGCTGGACGAACCGCTTTCGGCGCTGGACCCGGCGCGCCGTCGCGAGGTCCTCGGCTGCCTGGAGGCGTTGCGGGATTCGCGGGGCATTCCGATGCTCTACGTGAGCCATCAGCGGGACGAGGTCGCGCGGATCGCGGATCGTGTGCTGCTGCTCGAGGCGGGTCGTTGCGTCGCGGAGGGGGCCGTGGGCGAGCTGCTCACGCGCCTGGATCTCGCATCACGCTTCGGGGGCGCGCCGGAAAGCGTGATCCTCGCGGAGGTGATCGATCACGACGACGCCTGGGGTCTGACCACCCTGCACTGGGCCGGGGGGCCGCTCCAGGTCGCGCGCTGCGACGCGGCGCCGGGAACACGGGTGCGGGTCGCGCTGCGCGCGGAAGACCTGCTCATCGCCCTGGCCCCGCCCGAGGCGATCAGCGCCGCGAACTGCTTTCCTGCACGCATCGTCGAGCTGATGGAAGCCGAGGGTCCCTGGATGGACCTGAGGCTGTCCTGCGCGGCGGTGCACCTGGTGGCGCGAATCACGCGCCGATCCTGCGCGCGACTCGACCTGCAGGCGGGGCAGGAGGTTTTCGGCGTCGTGAAGACCGCGACGCTGCTGTCCTGAACCGCTCAGAGAAGCGTGAGCACTTGCCCGAGGGCCGGATCGACCCGCCCGTCGAGGGTGTCCAGATAGACCCGCTCGACCGCGTCGGTCCCCGCATCCGTGCGGACCTGGAGCCAGGCGCCGGTCGCGTCGACGAAGCCCTCCCAGGCCTTCGCGAGGCGCGCGTCGTAGCCGTCCGCACCCCAGTCCGCCATGCGCGTGCGAATCCGGTCCGGCGCGAAGAACAGCACCGGCTCCGGTCCGGCCAGGGCCCCCGCTCCACCGCGAGCCTCCCAGTGCGTCCCCCCGACGAGCATGCTGTGCTTGAGACCATCGCCGAGGTGCGCATGGATGCGCGCCAGGACCGCACTGTTTCCGGCCATGTCGACCGAGACTGCCGGTTGCGAGACGTCGATCGCCTCGAGCGCGTCGTAGGCCAGCACGCGATCGTAGCTGCCGAGTCCTTCACAGAAGTCGACATGCTGCGGCGACGTGAGGCCGACCACCGAGAGATCTCCGCGTTCGTGCGCCAGGTGTGCCACGCCGAGGGCGGTCTTGCTGGACGCGCTCGTGAGCAGGATCTGCTTCGCCCCGAAGGCATCCGCGTCCGCGAAGAAATCCTCGATCAGGAAGGAGGTCGTGAACAGGGGGCGCAGCAACATCTGCAGGCCTTCCTCGGCCCTGCGATAGGCAGGATCCGAAGCCGTGCGCTGATAGCTGTTGTAGACGGGATGCAGATGCGCACGGTGCTCGGCACCGTCCGTGAAGCCCCGCGTCGTCGAGCGAACGGGCTTCATGCGCACCCAGGACGACATGGGGAAGTAGCCGTAGAGGCGTTCTCCGACCTTCACGTCCTCGTGGAGGGACCGCACCACCTCGCCGAATCCCCACACCGGGATCCGGCCCCAGCCGGCCTCTGCGGGAAAGAAATCCCAGTACTTCATGGCCTCGCCGAACACGGCGTAGGTGACGTTGTTCGCGGTGAAGGCGAACAGATCGACCGCGACGATGATCTCGCCCTCGGCGAGGGGCGCCGCCTCCGGCGCATCCAGCGAGACCCACCTCGTGGTGCGCAGTGCGTCGCGGCGTACCTGGAAATCCACCGATCCCTGCATGCTCTCCTCCCCCGGGATGCCTTCGCCCAACGGTGCGCTCGACGGGAACGACGGTCAACCGAGCGCGGCCCGGCAGCTGCAGCCCACCGAACACGACGGGGCGCGCCTCAGTCCCCGAAGCGCTTCACGTAGCGCAGGAGCTCGCCCGCGTAGCCGTGCCGATCGTAGACGGAGCGCGCACGCTCGTTGTTCGCGAACACGTGCAGCGTCATGGAGCCGGCACCGCGGCGCACCGCAGCGGCTTCCGCCTCGGCGAGCAACCGGCGTCCGAGGCCGTGGCCATCGGCGACCCGGGCGATCGCGATCGCCTCGAGGTGAGCGCTGGGCGTCCTGTTCATGAACTCGGGCTGCAGACGCACGAGCGCGACGCCCACGACTCCATGCCGGTCGTCCTCCGCGACCAGCACGATGCAGTCGTCGTCGCCCTGTCGCGCCCAGCGCTCGAGGGTCTGCGCGTCACCGCGCCAGAGATCCTCCGCAGCGCGCCCCTCCGGCAGCTCGAATTCGGCCAGGCGGGGCAGCAGCGCCAGCATGGCATCGAGATCGTCCGGGGTCCCCGGACGGATTCGTGCATCCCTCATGCTCTCTCCTTGCGATCGGGGGCGCGACCCGGCCCCTCCTCGAGGCGCCGGATCATAGCCCTGGCCACCCCCGGCGGGACAGGACGCGCGAAGGACGTCAGACGTGCTTGCCGCGGGTCCAGCCGGCCCCCGGGACCAGCCACTGCTCCGCGGATGCAGCCGCATCGGGTTCGAGCACGGTCCCCATGGAATCGTTCCAGCGATTCAGATAGCCGAACAGGGACACGACGCCGAGGATCTCCACGATCTCGCCCTCGTCCCAGTGCGCATGGAGGGCCTCGCTCACCGCATCGTCCACCGCGTTCGGGACCTGTGCCGCCGCGAGGGCGAACTCGAGGGCGGCGCGCTCCGCCGGGGAGAAGGCCGCATGAGTCCGGAAGGACCAGACGTTCGCGAGCTGCTCATCCTCTGCGCCATAGCGGTCCGCCGCACGGATCGTGTGCGCCTCGCAGTAGCGACAGCCCGCCGCATGACTGCAGACGTAGCCGATCAGGCGCTTGAGCGCGCTGGTCACCCGGCCGTGGTTCTCCATGACGGCCTTGTTGAGCTCGATGAATGCCCGCGCGATCGCCGGCCGTCGCTGCATCGTCAGGACACTGTTCGGACAGAAGCCCAGGGTCTCGTCGAAGAAGCGGGCGAGCGCCGCGACCTCGGGGTCATGGTCTGCAGGAAGAGGCGGGACGAGCGGCATGGCAGGTCTCCTTCGGCTGGACAGGATTCGCGCGAAGTATGTGGTGCGGAGCGCGTACATCGCGATGGAGGGCCGCTGGTCGTCGACGCACGCCGCGCTGCGCGATCGCCATCGAGCAGAACCGGTGCCTGCCGGGGCCGCCTCAGACGGACCGCCTGTTCCCGTGCAGCACCGCCATCGCGAGCCGCGCGGCGCAACCGTCCGCCAGGCCGAGCAGTTGATCCCGTACCAGCGGATGTTCGACCCGATCGAGCTCGATCCCGGGTCGCACGGGCCCGGGCTCATAGCGGAGAGTGACCGGCAATCCACGGGTCTCCGGATAGCCCGGCAGTCGATTCGCCAGCACGCCCGGGCTGGAGGCGGGCAAGGCGCCGCCGTCCAGATGATGACGGTAGCGAAGCGCCGAAGGCGGGTCGATGCGGACCCAGAGGCCCCAGACGAACGCGCCGGGGCGGTCCCGCAGGGGCACCGGAAGCAGACCTCGGAGGTAGAAGTGGACGCCGGAACGCCGCAGATCCTCCTCGGCGCCGGCTGCGGGATCGAGGCCCCGCCCCGTCGCGTCGCGATCTGCCGGCCCTACGGGTTCGTGGAGGTCGTCCGGATCGGGGAAACCGAAGAGGGTCTCCACGGCGTGCCGCTCACCGCAATCCGTGCAGGTGAAGGGAAACCTTCCCGCCCGGTCCCGGGGCCTGGAATCAGCGGTCGATCGATGCACGCCGGCTCGGTCGATCGAGACAGGCGACGAGGATCAGTGCTGCCAGCGCGACATGGAATGCGAACGCCGCCGGCGCGACCCAGGTGACACCGAGGATCAGGCAGGCCGTGCTCACCTGGACGCAGACCGCGACCCGCGCGAGCCACGCCAGGCCCGCGGAGAGCGGTTCGCCGAGTCGCCACCAGAGCAGCCCCGCAGCAAGGAAGGCCATGGACAGCTTGATCACGCCCATGAGACGCAACAACAGAAGCAGTTCCGGGTCGATGGCCTTCGCATTCGTGGCAGCCAACGGTGCCAGGCCGAGGGCCAGAGCCGCGAGAAGGCCGGCGATCAGCCAGCCGCGGCCGGCGTCGCGGACGGATCCGGCCCGCGTTGCAGGGCGCGCATCCTGTCCCGTGAACCGATCGAACAGGGTTCCGTAGCCGTCGACCGTGGTCATCTGCACTCCTCTCCCGGGGCGTGCCCGGCGTCGATGCACGATGGTGCCCAGCGTTCGGCGTCGACCGCAAGCCGCTCGGTCATGGGCAGGCTCGCACGGCGTCGCCGGCCCGCACTCGCACAGCCTCCAGCTCCTGCCGGGCGCCGATCGCGGGGCGGGCCGGCGAGACTGCGGTTTTCCAGGGACCGAGAACGCCCGCATGAATCCGTGCACGTCCCGAGCGACGCTCTTCGGTGCGCTACGCCAGGCATTCGTCGACGAGGGTGCGCCGCCCGAGACGGCGCGCGAGCGTCTGGTCGCCATCAGACAGTTTCTCGGCGCGCAGGGATGGCGCCATCCCGCCCGGATCACGCCCGAGCAGATCCACCGCCATGTCCGCCGCCTGAACGCGACCCGACAGGACGCCGCCAGCACTGCCCTGGTGTTCCTCTATCGCTGCCTCGGCGACGACGACGACCGCGTGGCCCGACAGCTGGGCTTCGCACGGTGGCCGAGGCCGATCACGGCCGACACCTGGGAGGGCCTCGCCCGCCATCTACCGGACCTGCCCCGCGCCGCCTGCAGCCTGGTGCGCGCCACCGGTGTCGGGCTCCCGATCCTTCTCGAGGCGCGCGTCCGCGACCTGCGTCGCACGGGCACTGCCCTTGCGCTGCCCGGGGACCCGGATCGCGCGCCCTGTCTGGTGTGCTGCGACGGCGAACTGGCCACGGCGTTCGACGAACTGCAGCTGCGCGCCCGACGCCTGCACGATCTGGACAGGGACGCCGGGCTCGCCGAGGTGCCCTTCGGTGACTGGCCCCTGTTTGCAGCGCCCCGGCTCCGCTGGCACCGCGCAACGGGCACGCTCGAACGGGGTCCTCTCGGTGTCGCGCAGGTCGAGAAGCGGCTTGCCGATGCATCGCGGCGGATCCTGCACAACCGCCCCCCGGTGACCGCCCTGGACCTGCAGGCCGGCTTCGCGCTCGCACGGGGCTCGACGACCGAGGGCCGACGGCTGCTCCTCGAGCGCCTGGGCCCGGCCGCTGCTGCGCTTCTGCTCGCGCTGCTCAGGGCCCGGCCACGTGCCCGGGTCGAAAGCGGCCCGAGGCGCACCCGCGGATGCGGAGAAAGCTGAATCAGCCGCCGAAGCTGCCGCCTGCGAGGGTGCCGAGCGCACGCATGATGATGCGTCCGTCGGGGGTCAGCAGCCAGCAGAGGAAGACGATGTTGCCGACCACGGACAGCCAGAAATAGCGGCGAAAGTGCGCCTTCCGGGTGAGATGCCGCAGACGGTCCTGTGCGATCAGGGCGCCGGGCCAGCCACCCAGGAAGCCCACGAGCAGGAGCGTGCGTTCCTTGGTTCGCCATCGGTCATGCAGGGCCGCGTACTTGTCCCAGGCATAGAGGCCGAAGGCGAAGAGGCTGAGCAGGACGTACATGAGGACCAGGCCGAAGGGCACGATGTCGTGATTGACGCCCAGAAGGAGCACGCCGAGAAAGCAGCCGACCGCGATGATCGATTCGAAGCGCGACAGATGGTGCTGTGCGCGCTGCGGAAGCGCCTCCTGGTAGCGAACGCCCTGGGCGCAGGGACGCCCGCGGGGATCCTGGCCGAGCTCGTAGCTGATCTCGTCGTCGACGCGAGGCCTTCGGCGGTCCGGAAAGGCGCGAATGTGGACGAAGAGCTTCTCGTCTCCGTCCTCCGGCAGGACGAACCCGAAGCCGCGCGCATCGTTCCATTCCACGACGCGGCCCTTCAGACGCATCAGCTCTCTCCTGGCGATCAGCCCGGGATCATGGCGGCGGCGACATCACCGACCGCCATGATGATTGTACGAGCCGTGCCGGCGCCTGTCCCGACCTCCGGCACCAGGAATCCGGCCGCGGCGACCGCCCGGCGGTCCGCTGCCCGAGCCCGCCTGACGCTGCCCCGGGCTCCGCACCGCTCCGTCGAGGAGGGCGCCGACTCAGAGGCCGACGCGGACGTTCAGGCCCCAGACGCGCGGCTCGTTCACGTAGACCGTGTTGTTGTTGAAGTCGATCCCGCCCTTCATGTTCTCCTCGTCGGTGATGTTGCGACCGAAGAGAGACGCCTGCCAGCTGCCGTCCGTTCGACGATAGCCGAGGCGCAGGCCGAGCTCGAAGTTGCCGTCGCTGCGGAACTCCGCCGACTCGTAGAGGAAGAACTGCGTCTCACCCTGTCGCGCATAGTCCGCCGTCGCGAAGATCTCGCCGCCGTCACCGAGCACGCGATTGTAGTTCGCGGTCGCGTAGACGATGGTGTCCGGCGCGTGCGGGAAGGCATTGCCGTTGACGAGCGCATTGCCGCTCGCGTCGACCACGTCCTGCACGGTGCAGATGCCCGAACCGCAGGGCGCGACGCGCAGGTTGGGGTCGTCGATCTCCGTATCGTTGAGGCTGTAGCCGAGGGTGAAGAAGTAGTTCTCGTTGAGGTACCACTCGGCGTCCAGTTCGAAGCCGCTGCCGATGCCCTTGCGCGCGTTCACGAGCTGGATGAGGTTGCCGGCACCCCCGATGGCCGAGAGCTGCTGGTCCTCGATCTCGTAGTAGAACGCCGTCCAGTTGAAGCGCAGACGGTTGTCGAAGACCGTCGCCTTCGCGCCCGCCTCGTAGGACGTGATGATTTCCGAGCCCGCCGTGGTGGGGGCTCCGAAGAAGGCGACGTCACGCGCCTGGATCGTCGGCGCCCGGAAGCCGCGCGCGATGCGCGCGAACAGATTCAGCTCGTCGCTGACACGATAGAGCGCCGCGAGATCCCAGCTGATGTCGGAGTCGTCGACGCGCACGTCCGCGACCGGGAAGTTGCTCCGATCCGCCGTGAGCACCTTCTCGTCCTCCGTGAAGCGGGCTCCGGCCGTGAGATTCAGGCGGTCGCTCAGGTCGTAGCTGACCTGTCCGAAGACGGCCCAGGACTGGTTGCGGTGCGTGACCGTGGACGGATCCACGAAGAAGGGATCGGTCGTGATGGTCAGGGTGCTGTCGAAGAGGAACACGCCGGCCTGCCAGCTCATGGCGTCGCCCTCGCCGCTCCAGCGGAACTCCTGGGTCAGCTGATCGAGTTCGTCGATGCTGTCCTGGGTCGCGGACGGGAAGGGAATCGGCGGCGGAAACGCCCCCGGGCCCGCGCCGGAGCCGCCGTCGACATCGCCGAAGCTGGTGCCGTCCGTGGTTTCGTAGGCAGTGATGGAGGTCAGCGTGATGCCGCTCTCCTGCTCCCAGTCGACCCGCACACTGCCGCCGAGGGACCGGTACTTCTGCGGATTGTTCGCACCCTCGTCGAAGAACACCGTATCGCGATCGAAGTTGCCGTTCAGGAAGTCACCACCCGGACCCACCGCATTGGCCCGGAAGGGCTGCGCGGTGCCGTCGAGATTGCGGCCGTGGAGATTCGTGAGCACGCTGAGCGAGTCCGCCGGCGTCCACAGCAGCTGACCGCGCCAGGCCAGTTCCTCGAAGCCGCCCAGAGCGTCGGACTGACCGGTGAAGCCGTTGTCGATCCAGTCCTCGCGATCCTGGTAGAGGAGGGAGAAGCGTCCGGCCAGTACGTCGTCCACGAGGGCTCCCCCGAAGGCACCCTCGAGGATCTTGGTGTCGAGCTCGCCGTAGGACGCACTCACGTAGCCGTCGTTCTCGAAGGTCGGCTTCACCGTGTCGAACTTCACGATGCCAGCCGGCGTGTTGCGTCCGAACAGGGAGCCCTGGGGCCCCTTGAGCACCTCCACGCGCTGCAGATCGAAGAGCGGGAAGCTCTTCAGGATGACGTTCTCCTGGACGACCTCGTCGACCACGACGAGCACCGGCTGCGAGGCGGCCAGATCGAAATCCGTGTTGCCGAGACCGCGGATGTAGAAGCGCGGACCGACGCGGCCGTTCGACGACTCCGAATAGAAACTCGGGATGCGCACGGCGAGCGCCCCGATGTCCTCTCCGGCGGCGAGGATGTTCGACAGATCGTCGCCGGACAGGGTGCTGACGCTGATCGGCACGTCGCGGATGTCCTGCTCCCGCCGCTGCGCCGTGACCACGACCTCTTCCTGGATCATGGAGGCGGCGACCGCATGGGTCGGCACGGCCGAGAGAGACAGGAGCGCAACGGCGCTCGCCAGGGGCAACAGGGGACGATTCACGGGGACCTCCAGTGGGCTCGGGCCGGATCGGCAACGACAGCATGCCCCCCCGCCGTGGATCTCGGGTTGGCCTGATCTGCCGTCGTCGGAACGCAAAGCGCGCGCATGATAATGAATCACCGTCACAGGGGGTAGAGCCGAGTCCCCATGGCCCGGCGTCATGGGTTAAGGATCACGGGGAGTAGAGGCGTCGCGTCGCCCTCCGGCGCCCGCCGCTCAGGACAGGCGCACGGGCACCGCGCGGTAGCGGTGCCAGAGGGGCACGGGCTGGCGCTCGAGCGACGCCGCGGGAAGGGCCAGCCGCAGCGCGGGCTGCGCAGCGAAGAGGGCACTCAGGGCGATCCGCGTCTCCAGCCGTGCAAGCTGGGCACCGAGGCAGAAATGGATCCCGCGGCCGAAGGACAGGTGACGATTCGGGGATCGCGTCGGATCGAGGACGTCGGGATCGGGAAAGACATCGGGATCGCGATTCGCCGCCCCGAGCAGGGGCATCACCATGGCGCCCCGGGGAATGGTCGTGCCGTGAAGCACCAGGCGCTCCAGTGCATAGGCGGGCTTGGTGCCGTGAATCGGCCCCCACAGGCGCAGGATCTCCTCGAGCGCGGGCTCCATGAGATCGGGCTCCCTGCGCAGGCGATCGATCATCCCCGGCTCCCCGAGCAGACCGACCACCGCATTCGCGATGAGATGGACGGTGGTCTCGAAGCCCGCGACGACGAGCAGGAACACCATGGCGACGACCTCGTCCTCGCTGAGGCGATCACCGGAGGCTTCGGCGGCGATCAGGGCCGAGAGCATGTCGTCACCGGGGCGACGACGCTTGCGCGCCACCAGATCGCGCACGAAGTGCTCCAGGCGGGGCAGATCGAGAAACAGCGTCCGGAGCATCGCAGGACCGCTGAAACCGGACCCGAGCACCCTCATGCCGGCTCGGAAGCGAGGCACGTCCGCGGCCTCGAGGCCCATCATGGCGGTGATGACCGCAACGGGGATGGGCAGCGCATAGGCCTCCATCAGATCGATCGTGCGGTCCCTGGGGAGCGCCTCGAGCAGGCCCTCGGCATGGGCTTCGATTCCCGGTGCGAGCCCGGCGATCGCGGAACTGGTGAAGGCCTGCTGCACGAGCATGCGCAGGCGATGATGGGCCGGCTCGTCCTCGACGATCATGCTCTGCGCGAGCAGGCGCACGGCCCGCGGCACCGGAAAGCGCCCCTTCCCCGTCGCCCTGCTGCGATCGCGAACGAAGCGGGGATCCTTGAGCAGCATCACGCAGTCCGCGTGCCGCGAGAGCAGATAGGGCCTCAGGATCGACAGCCGCCCGCGATGCACCGGGGCGTCGGTCCTGAGCCAGCGGTAGCAGGCATCGCGGTGATCGAGAAAGGCGCGGCTGCCGACATCCATCGGCACGCGGATCGGGGGCCCTGCGGCGAAATCGGCGTCGGACCCGTCCAGAGACATCATGGTCGATGCCCTCCACGGGGCCGTTCCGACGAGTCTACGCCGATCTACTCCGCGGCAAGGCGCTCGACGCGGCAAGACCCCCGACCGTCGTCCCCAAGCACCTGCGCAAGCCAGGGCAGCGCCTCGCCCATGCGTCGCTCGAGGGTCCAGGCGGGATTCACCACGAGCATGCCGCTGCCGGTCATGCCCCGCCCTTCGCCATCGGGCAAGGGATTCAGCTCGACGCGCAGGATGTCGGGAATCGCCGTCTGCACGAGACTGCGGCAGAAGGCCTCGACGCGCTGACGGACCACCACCGGATACCAGATCGCAATGGTCCCGGTGGCGAAGCGTCGATGGGCACGCTGCACCATGCGCAGCACGGCATCGAACTCGGTGCGCGTCTCGTAGGACGGATCGACGAGAATCAGACCGCGCCGCGACGGTGGGGGGAGCAGACCGATGCAGCCCTCCAGACCGTCGGCCTGATGCAGGCGCAGGCGGGGCGCGGCGCCACAGGCGTCGCTGAGCAGAGCGAATTCTCCGGGATGCAGCTCGAAGAGGTCGATCGGATCCTGCGGTCGACGCAGGGCGAGGGCGAGGGCCGGCGAGCCCGGATAGCGTTTCAGCAGGGTCCGTTCGCCGGCAGCGTCTCCATTGGCGGCGCGCACCCGGCCCACGTAGGCCGCCACGAGCTCCGGGAGATCGGTCCCGTCGAACAGCTTCACGATGCCCGTTTCGTGCTCGCGCAGGCGCTGTGCCTCGGGGGCCTCCAGGTCATAGCAGCCCGCGCCGGCATGGGTCTCCACGTAGGAGAAGGGCTTGTCCTTCGTGCACAGGTGCTCGAGCAGGGCGACCAGGACCATGTGCTTGAGCACGTCGGCATGATTGCCCGCGTGGTAGCGGTGCTGATAGCTGAGCACGGGGACGCCCTGGTCGACCCGACCCTGGCTGGCGCCTCAGACGATCGTGGAACCGCCGTCGACGATCCAGTTCTGCCCCGTCGCGTAGGACCCGGCTCGCGAGGCGAGGAACACCGCGATCCCCGCGAGCTCCTCCGGCTCGCCGATGCGACGAAGGGGGACCGTGGCCGTGACCCGCTCCAGGGTCTTGGGGTTCTCCCAGAGCGCCCGGGCGAAGTCCGTCCGGATCAGTCCGGGCGCGATCGCGTTGACGCGGATGCCCTTGGGTCCGTACTCCGCGGCGAGATTGCGCACCATCTGGAAATCCGCGGCCTTGGAGATGTTGTAGGTCCCGATCACCGTGCTCGCGTGGAGGCCGCCAACGGACGAGACGATGATGATGGAACCGTCGCCGCGCGCTTCCATCTCGGGAAGCACCATGTGACAGAGCCAGTGATTCGAGAGCACGTTGCACTGCATGATCTTCTCGAAGGCCGTGTCGGGAATGTCGCTGGACGGGCCGTAGTAGGGATTCACGGCGGCATTGCAGACCAGGACGTCGATCTGCCCCAGTTGCTCGCGTGTCTGATCGACGAGCCTCTGCAGGGCGTCCTTCTCACCGATATGGGCGGGAACGACGATGGCGCGGTTCGGCGCGTCGGCGCCGAGCTTCTCGTTGATCTCGTCGGCCACGATCTGGCACGCATCGGCCTTGCGCGAGGAAATGACGACGTTGGCGCCGTGCAGCGCCAGCTGCTCGGCGATGGCGCGACCGATGCCCTTCGACGAACCCGTGACGACCGCGTTCTTGCCGGTCAGATCGAACATGCTGCCGCTGGCCAGAGCCATGATGGTCTCCCCCGTTCTTCAAGGATGGTCGAGGACGCGCATTCTGGCGGGTCCCGCGCGTCCGGTCACGTCGCGCCCTCAGGCGATCCCCAGCTCGGACTTCGCGAAGGCCGTGATCAGCTTGTAGTCCGCCTTGCCGTTGCTGGCGCGCCCGAGCGTTTCACGAACCAGCACACGCTTCGGCGTCTTGTAGCCCGCGAGGAGCGCCCGCGCGTGGGCGCGCAGACGCTCCTCGTCGAGGGTCGCCCCCGGCCGCAATTGCACGACCGCGGTCACCATCTGGCCCCACTTGTCGTCCGGGACGCCGACCACGAGCGCATCGTCGACGTCATGGTGCGCCTTGAGCACCTCCTCGACCTCCTCGGGATAGACCTTCTCCCCCGCCGTGTTGATGCAGACGCTCCCACGGCCGAGCAGGGTCAGGGAGCCATCCGCTTCCACGCGCACCCAGTCGCCCGGCATGGAGTAGCGTTTGCCGTCGATCGTCGGAAAGGTCTTCGCGGTCTTCTCCGGATCCTTGTAGTAGCCACGCGGGATCGCGCCCCCGCGGGCGATGAAGCCCGGCTCCGGATCACCGGGGCGCACCTCGCGCCCGTCCTCCGTGAACACCTTGCAATGCTCGCCGAGGACGAACTTCGCCGTCTGCACCGTGCCCTCCGCGGTCGTGTCCGAGCGGCCGAAGCCGACCGCCTCGGAGGCCCCGAAGGAGTCCGTGAGCACCATCCCGGCGTGGTGCTTCAGAAGCCCCTGCTTGACCTCCATGGACCACATGACACCGGAGGAGATGATCACGAGCAGGGACGAGATGTCGTACTTGCCCGGATGCGTGTCGAGCTCCCGCAGCATCGGCTTGGCAAAGGCGTCGCCGACGATGGCGAGGGTCGTCGCCTTCCAGCGCTCGACAGCCGTGAAGCATTCCGCCGGATCGAAGCTGTGGCCGAGCAGGGTGACGATGCTGCCACCCTGGAGCAGCGTGCCGATGGCCGTGAACAGGCCCGTACCGTGCATCAGGGGGCAGCAGGGAATGAGCCGACCGCCGCCGCCCGCCCGCCGCACGTTCTCGACGTGCTCGGCGAGGTTGTTCGGGGGCACCAGATTCGTGGCCGGCGTCGCACCGGCCGTACCCGAGTGCCAGTGATCGTCGTGCGCCCACATGACACCCTTGGGCATACCCGTCGTTCCGCCGGTGTAGAGGAACAGCATGTCGTCGCCGGAACGCTGGATGCCGAGCGGAGTGCCGTCCCCCTCCTCGCAGAGGCGTTCGAAGGCGAGCGCGCCCTCGACGGACACCTGACCGTCGTCGCTCACCTCGAGGAACAGGCGCACCTTGGGCAGGCGTGCCTTGAGGGCGCGCACGTGATCGGCGAACTCGCTGCCGAAGACCACGACGGTCGCGTCCGAATTGTCGAAGATGTAGTGAAGTTCCTCGTCGACGTAGCGATAGTTGACGTTGACGTGCGTGAGCCGCCCCTTGAACGCCGCGCCCAGCCCTTCCATGTACGCAGGATGATTGCGCAGATAGAAGGCCATCTTGTCGCCGATGGCGATCCCCCGGGCGTGCAGCGCCCGCGCGAGATTGTTGGTGCGCCGGCTGTAGTCGCCCCAGGTGACCACGCGCTCACCGTGGATCAGGCAGGGTGAATCCGCCGGCACCGCGTCGGCCACCGCATCGAGAATGTCCCCGTAGTTCCAGCCGCCCGGAATCGCGACCATCCGTTGCCCTCCCCAGGGTCTGGTGTCCTGTCGGACTAGTGCGAAGCACCGCCGTCGGCGGCGCGCGCTCTCTGATAGCTGACGTAGCGTGGATTGTCGATGGACAACCGTCCGAGGATCGAGTCGCGCAGATGGGCGACGAGTCCCGGAGTCTGGAGCCCGATGCGCCCCGCGCGAATGGCCTCGGCGAGCTCCGCGGACAGGGCCGCGGGACGCCCCGGATGGCCGAGCAGGGCGGCCAGGCGCGCCGCGTCGTCCTCGGCGAGGGCGGCGCCGGTCTCGAGTTCACGCTCGACGATCTTCAGGACGTTCACCGCGACCCGGGCATGAAAGGCCGTGCTCCCGGTCAGCGCGCCCTGCACTTCCCCTTCGACGAATTCGCGCACCGCCGTCACCAGCTCCACCGCCGTGGGGCGCTGCAGCGCGAGTCCATCGGCCGGCGCCCCACCCTGCTCGTCCGGGCCCCTGGCCACTCGAGCAGCAGACGGGCGGAGGCCGGCGTCGCTCGCGAGCAGACCGAGGAGATCCAGCTCCGTTTCGGAGACGCGCCGGCCGATCGCCGCGCGCTCGACGGATCGCGCGGCACCGGTGAGGTGTGCGCGGGTCATGGTCATGCACATGATGCCCCACTTGAGCGTGCCGAGGACCTCCCAGTAGCGGACCGCCTCGAGATCCACGGCCCCACCGCCCGCTGCGGCGTAGCCCGCGGCCAGATCCTCGCGACTGCCGAACCCCCCGACGGGATGGTCGATCTCGCCGAAGCGCCAGGACGTGACGCAGAGCCAGCCGAGGTCCTCCATGGGGTCACCGAGATGGGCGAGCTCCCAGTCGAGGACCGCGCGGATGCCTTCCGGACCGATCATGAGGTTGCCGTTGCGGAAGTCGCCGTGCACGAGCGTGACCCGCTCGGGATCGGGACAGCGCTCGGCGAGCCAGCGCAGGGCCAGATCGAAGACGGGCACGGGCTGCTCACAGGCGCGATAGAGCGCTCCGTAGCGTTCGATCTGCGTGACCGCCGTCGAGGTCGTCAGGGTCGGGAGCGTCGCGATGTCCACCGCATGCAACCGTGCGAGGGTGGTGCCGCACTGGAAGGCGAGGCGTGCGCGCGCCTGCGCATAGGCATCGTCGCGGAGGATCCGCCGCGCCAGCGTCTCGCCTTCGAGGGCCAGCATGAGATAGCCGGCACCGAGATCGTCCTCGGGCTCGAGCACGAACAGCACCTGCGCGGCCTCGACACCCGCGCGCCGTGCGGCCTCCTGGACACGCGCTTCCCCGGCCTTGTCCAGACCGGCTGCCTCGTCGGACGCGTCCGTGTCCTCGACCACGTAGGGCGCACGCCGCAGCACGCAATCGAGACGCGCCTCGGCACCGACCGCATCGAAACGCCAGGTCTCGTTGGCCGCACCGGCGGTGAGGCGGCGCAGCCGCTCGACCTGCGGGGCATCGCCGAGACGCCCGGAGAGATGCCGCACGAGGGCCCGCTCGAGCCGCCCGGCCAGGGCTGGATCCTGGTTGCTCAAGGGTCGCTCACCGCTGCTGGACCACGGACGGGATCCGGGCCGCGGGAAGGGATCGACATCAGGATCCGGCCACCTTGCCGACGGGCTGACCTGCCTCGATCTGATCGAGGAACTCCGACAGGCCGTAGCCGGTGAGGCCATCACAGTGGTAGCGGGTCATGCCCTCGGTGATGCGGGTCATGCGTTCGACGCCATCCGGCCCCGTGCGCCGGTTGCGCAGCGGGATGAGGGACATCACCTCACCGGTGACCTCGTACTCGCGCTCGTCGGTCTTCGCCCAGGCGTGCAGCCGCGTCTGGCAGTCGTTCGCATCGTATTCGGCGGTGATGCGCACGTCGCGGATCAGCACGTACTCCCCATCGCGCAGGACCATGCCGCCGCAACGCTGCGCGCCGGTCGGCCCCGTGACGACCGACAGCATCATGGCGAAATCCCGTCCGAAGTTCATCGGCAGCCAGCGGTACCAGTAGATGTTCTGCCAGTAGCGCGGGCCCCAGGAATGATCGCGCAGGCCGAAGCCGTCGATCGGGAACTGCTCGTCCCCGACCCGGATGGTGCCAGCGCCCGAGAGGTGCTGCTCGTAGTGTCCGCGGGCGAAGGCTTCCTCGGCCTTCTCCTCGATGCGGGAGCCATCGGCCTTGACGGGCTCACCGCCGAACATGGGCGACACGCCCTCGTAGGCGATCTCGACGCGCGCGGGAACGATCGGATTCGTCCTGAAGGCCCGCGACGGATCGGCCATGTCCTGAGGGTTCTCGAGCAGGCAGAGCTTGCCCTCGTAGCGCACGGACACGCGACGGAAGGGTTCGAGGACCTCGAAGCGCATCCCCGCGTTGTCGAAGGCGTCGTTCGCATGGCATTCGGGCCGCGCGAACATGAAGCCGATCCGGCCGTCGGGGAGATAGACGCAGCAGGACATCTCGCCGCGCCCCTCGTTCGGCCGATTCGCGAGGCGGAACCAGCCGCCGACGTGGCGATCGGGATCGAAGATGTTGAAGTACATGGACTCGTTGAAGTTCACCGCATCCTCGATCGGATGGGTGTACTCGTCCTCGGGATCGAGGCGAATGCGAATACCGTCCCCGGCTGCCGCCATGGTCTGTGCCCTCCCCCGGGCGGCGTCCGGGCCGGCGCCGCCTCTGTTGTTAATGACATCGCATTACAACCAGCCTAGGCGAAAGGCGTCGTCGGCCACAAGCTGTGCGCGCGGCGATGAGGCCCTGCCGCTCGGACGCCGAGGTACCCCGCTCGTCGGTACGGAGCGGGCGCCCCCCCGGAGTCGATCCCGCCCGAGGCCACGCGCTGCGCGCCTCAAAACCGGTCCCTTCGATTTCGTGCTTCCGTTAGAACCAGCCGCCATTTCCGTCCCGAGTCGGACGCTTTCAACATCATGTCCCCGGCAAGTGACAGGGATTCCAGGGAGACGGCATGAAGATCGAACGCAATCGCGATGCCCGCGTCTGGTTGCTCACCTCCGGAACGCACGTGCTCTACCGCGGCCACCGCAGCCCCTGGGAGAAGCCGGAGCTGATGGCCGAGGCCCTGCGCCGCGAACGCGCCCTGCGACAACAGGGCGAACGCGGCGGCGCCAGCCAGGGTCTCGCCTGACCGGGTCTCGCCTGACCGGGTCTCGCCTGACCGGGTCGCGCTCGACCGAAGCGACCAGCGTGCATCGTCCACCCGCCGCCGGGCCGGCGCCGCGACGGCCGAGCGGCTGCCGCCAGGGACCGGATCGGCTATAGTTCGCGCCCCCGATTTCCGCTCTCCGGAGGCGCGCCGTGCCTGCCCAATCCATGGAAGAACTCGTCTCCCTGTGCAAGAGACGCGGCTTCATCTTCCAGTCCGGCGAGATCTACGGCGGCGTTCAGGGGCTCTACGACTACGGCCCGCTCGGCGTGGAGTTGAAGAACAACCTCAAGGCCGCCTGGTGGCGCGCCATGGTGTACGAACGCGACGACGTCGAGGGCCTGGACGCCGCCATCCTCACCCATCGGCTCGCGCTCAAGCATTCGGGCCACGAGGCCACTTTCTCCGATCCCCTGTCGGACTGCCGGAACTGCAAGGCGCGCTGGCGCGCCGACCACCTCGAGGGCAAGTGCCCGGCCTGCGGCTCGACGGACCTGACCGAGCCGCGCCCCTTCAATCTCATGTTCCGGACCAACGTCGGTCCCGTCGACGACGGCAGCAACTTCGCCTATCTGCGCCCGGAAACGGCCCAGGGGATCTTCCAGAACTTCCGTACCGTGGTGGACGCCACCGCCCACCGCCCCCCCTTCGGCATCGCCCAGATCGGCAAGGCGTTCCGCAACGAGATCACGCCGCGGAACTTCATCTTCCGGGTGCGGGAATTCGAGCAGATGGAGCTGGAATTCTTCGTCGAGCCCGGCACGGACGAGACCTGGCACCGCTACTGGGTCGAGCAGCGCGTCGACTGGTGGAAGGCCCAGGGCGTGGCCGCGGAGCGCCTCGAGCTGCTCGTGGTTCCCGACGACGAGCCGTCGCACTACTCCAAGGCGACCACGGACATCATGTACCGCTTTCCTCACGGCCTCGAGGAGCTCGAGGGGGTCGCCAACCGGCAGGACTTCGATCTCGGCTCGCACACCAAGGGCCAGAGCGAGCTCGGGCTCGTGGCGACCGTGGAACCGAACACGGACTCGAACGCGCGGCTCGCGATCCAGGACATCGAGACGAAGCAGTGGGTCGTGCCCTTCGTCATCGAACCCTCGGCCGGCGTGGACCGGGGCGTGCTCGCCGTGCTCAACGAGGCCTATCGCGTCGAGCCCCTGGAGAACGGCTCGGAGCGCACCGTGCTGGCCTTCCCGCGTCATCTGGCTCCGATCAAGGTGGCGGTGATCCCGCTCAAGAAGAACCACGAGGAGATCGTCGCCACGGCCCGTGCGATCAAGCAACGCCTGCAGCGGCTGGGTCTCGGCAGGATTCTCTACGAACACACGGGCAACATCGGCAAGGCCTACCGTCGGCACGACGAGGTCGGCACGCCCATCTGTGTGACCGTGGACTTCGAGACGATCGAGGGCGAGGGGACGGTGACGCTCCGCGACCGCGACAGCATGAGCCAGGAGCGCGTGCCCCTGGCGAACCTCGAGCAGTGGGTGCGGGACTACTTCGCCGAAAGCGGATCGCCGTTGCGCGGATCGCCGGAGCGCGGATCGCCCGACGCGGGCTGAGCCCGATGACGACGCGGCTCACCCGCTCTACGCCGCACTCAGCAGCCATGGACCACACGCATGACGAAACGCAGCCTCGACCCTGACTGGGACAGCCCGATCCCCCTCTCGCTGACCCCCGCGGCCATCTCCAGCACCGTCTTCGGTTCCGCCGACGAGGTCCACACCGCGTGGCAGTCCTGCGTCGACGACGGACTCGTGGTCGCCGAGACGCTCGCGCACGACGAACACACCACCAACTACTGCCGCCTGGTGGAGCAGGAATACGAAGAGGACGGGAGCGACGGCATCTGGCACGACTGGTGCGTCGAACTGCGCTTCGGCGAGGTGTACATCTCCGGCCACTGGCGCCTGTTCACCGACGCCCGCGGCAGCGACTGGGCCTGGAGCAACGACGAGGCTCAGAAGGCCTTCGAGGCGGGCTGCGTCCTGATCGGCCGCCGGGTCGGCCGCACGGTCTTCGTCGAGGAACCCCTGGCATCCGGGCCCCCACCGACCCGACACTGAGCAGCAGAAGGAGGCGCCCCATGTCCCTCAAGGCCATGATCGTTCCCGTCACGCCGTTCCAGCAGAACTGCTCGGTGATCTGGTGCACGGAGACCGGCTGCGCGGCCGTGGTGGATCCCGGTGGCGACCTCGATCGCATCCGCGGGGCCCTGCGGGAAGCCGGAGCGCGCCTGGAGAAGATCCTCCTGACCCACGCCCATATCGATCATGCGGGCGCCACGGCGGAACTCGCCGAGACCGAGCAGGTCCCGATCGAGGGGCCCCATCGCGACGATCTCTTCCTGATCGAGTCCCTCGCCGAGCAGGGCACCCGCTTCGGCTTCGCCGGCGCCCGGTCCTTCGAGCCCGATCGCTGGCTGGAGGACGGCGACCGCGTCACCGTCGGCAGCCTCGAACTCGAGGTCCGGCACTGCCCCGGACACACACCCGGGCACGTGGTGTTCGTTTCCCGGGCCGCACACCTGGCCGTGGTCGGCGACGTGCTCTTCCAGGGATCCATCGGACGCACGGACTTTCCCCGTGGCAATCACGACCAGTTGATCTCGAGCATCCGGGAGCGTCTGTTTCCGCTCGGGGACGACATCACCTTCATCCCCGGCCACGGTCCCGTGTCCACCTTCGGGCAGGAACGCAAGTCGAACCCCTACGTGGCCGACATGCTGTTCGCCTGAGGGCCGGGGCAGGACGACGACGAACGCCATGCCCGCGCCGGGCACGCGACAGATCCGGGACGGCCTTCCTCCAGAGACGGCCTTGCGAAGATGGCGCTCCACCACATGATGGACGCACTGCATGTCTGATTCCCGAACCCCCCGGCAGGACTCGGCGACCCTGCCGACGCGGGCGGACGTCGTCGCCACGGCGCAGCTCCTCGAGGGGCGCGTCGTCCGCACCCCCTTGCTGCGTGCACCCTGCCTCGACCAGCGCACCGGTGGCCGGATCCTTCTCAAGCTGGAGAACCTGCAGCACACGAACTCCTTCAAGTTCCGCGGCGCCATGAGCCGCATGCTGCGCCTCGACGCCGATGAACGGGCCCGGGGCGTGCTCGCCTGGTCGTCGGGGAACCACGCCCAGGCCGTCGCGGCGGCCGCGGAGGCCATGGGGCTCCGCGCGACCATCGTCATGCCCGCGGATGCGCCCGCCGTGAAACGACGGCGCACGGAACGCTCGGGCGCGAGGATCCTGACCTACGACCGCAGGACCGAGGACCGGGAAGCCATCGGCCGCGCGCTCGCTGCCGAGGAGGGACAGGTCATCATTCCGCCCTACGAGGATCGATGGGTCATGGCGGGCCAGGGCACCGCGGGCCTGGAGATCCTCGCCCAGAGTGCCGAGCAGGACCTGCACCCGGAGGCGCTGCTGGTCTGCACCGGGGGCGGCGGCCTGACCGCAGGCTGCGCCCTGGCCCTGGAAGGCACCGGCGCGGCCGTGCACACCGTGGAGCCCGAGGGCTACGACGATCACGCCCGTTCCCTCGCGAGCGGCATCCGGCTCGCCGCCGATCTCTCCCGTGCATCGATCTGCGACGCCCTGCTCGCCCCCATGCCGGGTGAAATGACCTTCGCGGTGAACAGGGATCGGGTCAGGTCCGGGCTGGTCGTCTCCGAGGACGAGGTCCGTGCCGCCGTGGCCTACGCCTTCGAGGAACTGCGCCTCGTCGTCGAACCCGGTGGCGCCGTCGCGCTGGCCGCGATCCTCGCCGGGCGCATCCCGACGAAGGGGCGCACCCTCGCGGTGATGGTGAGCGGCGGCAACATCGACCCGGTCCTGCTCCAGGAGATCCTCGCTGCACGGGGGCCCTGAAGCGCTGCAGCGACGCACGCCCGTTCCGCGTCGGGCCAGGGCTCACCGCCCACCTGCGGCTTTGCCCGGTGCTTCTTCGCTCGCGTGTCGCCTGCCCCCCTGGGCCTGCGAGCTCAGGACCCGGTCCGAGCGTCGAAGCGTCCCGGCCCAGAGACCGGGCGCAATGCTCGGGTTCCGGCGCCGAGCAACTCGACGAAGCGCGGCAGCGAGCCGCCGGCGAAGGTCTGCAGGAAGTCCTCCACGCGGGCGAGGGTGACGCCACCGGCGAGATCCAGTTCTGCCTCGATGACCGGATCCCCCTCGGCGTCGAGGTAGACCTTCGAGAAGCGGTACTCGCGATTCCAGTCGTTCACCTGTTCGGCGGTGAGCGACACCTCGGAGAAGCCCGCAATGAGCAGGAGGAACTCGCCTCCGTAGGAGCCGAGCAGCGCGAGTACCCTGACCCCTCCCATGGTCAGGAGCAGATCACCGTCCTCGTCGACCTCCACGTCGGCGAACCCGAGCGTTTCCAGGATCTGCGCAAGACCGGACCCCTCCAGGCGCATGAGAATCCGCGATCCGGGGAAACCGGCATCGCCCGGGGGATCCGATGCCGATGCACAGCCAAGGAGCAGGACCGCCACCACAGGGGCGACGAGAGAACGCCGCACCGCTCTGAAGGTCAGGGCGTCGCAGGCGCGGCGCCAGGTACGCATCAGGCAGACCGGGAACAGGGACGCCATGGGTCGCATCGCAGCAGCCTTCCTGCCTTCTGATCGGGAATCGGACCCGTGCATGCTCCATGACGGCGCCGGTGCGTCAACCGCGGCCGGTGGCGCCAGGCAGCACGCGCACCACGGCCCTGCCGCGGCTTCGCCGGGACCGCACGCGGGCTCCCGGGACAGCAGGCCGCCCCCGCGTTCCGTGCGCAGGGATCGCCCGGATCAGGTGCGACGCGCCACGACATTCATGTGTGGAGGGGTGGGAGGACAATGGTGGGCCCGGCAGGGCTCGAACCTGCGACCTAAGGATTATGAGTCCCCTGCTCTGACCAACTGAGCTACGGGCCCGATGCGGCCGGCAGTATAGCCGTCCCGGTCGGGATCGCGGCGGCCGAGGTCGCGCGGTACCGCGAAGAAGGAACCGCTACCATCGGGAACCCTGCTTGCGCCGACCGGGAGCCGTCACCGTGAACGATCGCCTCATCCGCATCGAGGGCGCGGTGAATCTGCGCGACTTCGGCGGCTACGCCACCACGGGCGGTGGCACCGTGCGACGCCAGCGCCTGTTCCGATCCGGGCACCTGGCCGCCCTCGCACCCGGGGCGCGACAGACCTTCGAAGGACTCGCCATCCACACGATCTGCGACCTCCGCCGTCCCCTGGAACGCATGGAGGAACCCACGCCCTTCCCGGCGGAGCGGCCTCGTCGGGTCGAGATCGAGATCGATCCGGGTTCGGCCGTGGCCATGCGCGCCGCGCTGGCAGACGCGGATCTCGCCCTGGAGGAGCGGATCCGCTTCATGGTGGACATCAATCGGGAGCTCGCCCGTCTGCACGCGTCGGACTACGCGCGCATGTTCGACGCCCTCCTGGAGATCGAGAAGGGCGGATTCCTCGTCCACTGTTCGGCAGGCAAGGATCGAACCGGCTTCGGCTGCGCGCTGATCCTGCACGTCCTCGGCGTGGACGAGGAGACGATCCTGGAGGACTACCTGGCCACCAACCGGTTCATCGATCTCGAGGGCCAGGTGATCCCGCGCCTGCGTCGCTGGTACGGAGACCGCCCACTGCCGGACAGGGACGCGATCCTCGCCCTCGCCGGCGTGCGACCCGAATACCTGCGCGCCGCCCTGGGCGTGATCGAGGAGGAGTTCGAGGGCATGGACGCCTACCTCGAGCGCAGCATCGGTCTCGATGCGGCCGCCCGCGCCCTGCTGCGCGCCCGATTCGTCGAAGCGAGCGCCTGAGCGGGGCCGCCGTTCGAAGGCCGAGAGGTCGGCGGTCCGGAACGAGAACGGGGCGCCCGAAGGCGCCCCGTCATGGTCCCGCATCGACGCCGGGGTCAGCCCTCGTCGAGGAAGCTCCGCAGATGGTCGGAGCGGGTGGGATGGCGCAGCTTGCGCAGGGCCTTGGCCTCTATCTGGCGGATACGCTCCCGGGTGACGTCGAACTGCTTGCCGACCTCCTCGAGCGTGTGATCGGTGTTCATGTCGATGCCGAAGCGCATGCGCAACACCTTGGCTTCGCGTGCCGTGAGGCCGCCCAGCACCATCCGCGTGGCCTCGCGCAGGCCTTCCTCGGTGGCCATGTCGATGGGCGAGCCCACGGTGACGTCCTCGATGAAGTCGCCGAGATGTGAATCCTCGTCGTCTCCGATCGGGGTCTCCATGGAGATCGGCTCCTTGGCGATCTTGAGCACCTTGCGGACCTTGTCCTCGGGCATCTCCATGCGCTCACCGAGCTCTTCCGGGGTCGGCTCGCGCCCCATCTCCTGAAGCATCTGACGAGAGACGCGATTCAGCTTGTTGATGGTCTCGATCATGTGCACCGGAATGCGGATCGTCCGGGCCTGGTCCGCGATAGAACGCGTGATCGCCTGCCGAATCCACCAGGTCGCGTAGGTCGAGAACTTGTAGCCGCGTCGATACTCGAACTTGTCCACGGCCTTCATGAGGCCGATGTTGCCCTCCTGGATCAGGTCCAGGAACTGCAGGCCGCGGTTCGTGTACTTCTTGGCGATGGAGATCACGAGGCGCAGGTTCGCCTCCACCATGTCCTTCTTCGCACGGCGGGCCTTGGCCTCGCCTAGGGACATGGCACGGTTGATCTCCTTGATCTGCGCCACGGACAGTCCCGTGTCCTCGACGATCGCGCGCAGACGGCGCTGGGCGCGGCGCAGGTCGTCCGCATGGGGCTGGAGTCGCGACGCCCAGTCGTTCTTCCCCGTGAGCTGCTTCTCGAGCCACTTCTCGTCGACTTCCCGCCCGGGGAACTCGGACAGGAAGACCTTCTTCGGCATGCGTCCGCGACGAATCAGGATCTGGGACAGCGTGCGTTCGTGCTCGCGCACGCGATCGAGATGGGCGCGCACGCTCGCGACCAGTTCGTCGAACGCCTTCGGCGTCAGCTTGAGCGGCGCGAACAGCTCGGCGAGCGTCTCGAGATCCTTCTGCGCCGCATTGCCGTCGCGGCCATAGCGCTTGAGGTTGCGCTCCGTCTTCTTGAGCTGCTTGCGGATGGCGTCGAAACGTTCCCGCGCCTCCTCCGGATCCGGCCCCGTGTTGACCTCGGCCTCTTCGTCGTCCGCCTTGTCCTTGTCGTCCTTCCGATTCTGGACCTGGGTCGCCGCGGGCACGTCATCGGTGGGATCGAGATAGCCGATCAGCACATCCGTGAGGCGCTCGTCCGCGACAGCCTTGTCGTAGGCGTCGATGACCGTCTGCACGGTTCCCGGAAACAGGGCCATGGCGGCCATGACGTCGCGAATGCCTTCCTCGATCCGCTTGGCGATCTCGATCTCGCCCTCGCGGGTGAGCAGCTCGACGGTGCCCATCTCGCGCATGTACATGCGCACCGGATCCGTGGTGCGCCCGGCTTCCGTCTCGACGGCAGCCAGCGCCGCAGCCGCTTCCTCGGCGGCCAGCTCGTCCGCGGAGGAGTCGCCGGCACTGAGGAGCTCGTCCGCATCGGGGGCCTGCTCGAACACGGAGATCCCCATCTCCGTGATCATGCGGATGATGTCTTCGATCTGATCGGGATCCGAGATGTCCGCCGGCAAGTGATCGTTCACTTCCGCGTAGGTGAGGTAGCCCTGATCCTTGCCCTTGGCGATGAGTTCCTTGAGCTGGGATTGCTGCTGAGGTGTCGTCGTTTGCGCGGGCATGGGGCTCCTTAGCGTCGTCGAGGCAACGCCTGGTGCGGCGGGCGTAGCCGGCCATTATAAACCGATGTGGGGACCTGCCCCAAGGGATTCAATGGTCACTGCCGGCACCGGGGCCCCGGGCTCCGGCGCCTGCGAGGCCCTCGGGCACCCCCGCATCGGCGCGTTTGAGCGCCAGATAGCGCTGCAGTTCGTCCTCGCTCGCCTCACCGCTGCGGATGCGCTCCATGAGGCGCGCCCGCCCCGCCCGTCGCGCCCCCTCGGCCAGGCGCTCGAGGGTGTCGTCGAACTCGCGCTCGAGGGCGGCGCGCTCCAGCTGCAGCTCGCGCCGGGCGAGCGCGATCAGGCGTGCGTGATCCTCGGTCCCCAGCTGCTCCGCGATGAGCGCCGCCGTCGACAGACCCGGGGCTTCGTGGAGACGCGCGATCAGGGACCGGAGCAGGGCCGCATCGGCACCCTCGATCTGCCGCAACGCCTCTGCCCGGTCGTCGTCGACCCGATCAGCAAGGTCCGGCCTGCGCAGCAGCAGTGCGACCGCCAACTGCTCCTTGGACCAGCGCACCCTGCGGCGGGTTCCCTCCCGCATCGTCTGCCCGCGCGGCGAGGGGGCCTCCGGTGGGGACTCCTCGAACCGGTCTGCCGAGGGCACCGTCGAGGGGCGCGATGACGCCGGGCCGGTGACGGTCTCCACCGGGAGCTCCGCGAGGTCCGCGAGCCGGCGCAGCATGAGGGCACGCAGCATGGGCCCGGGAATGCGCTCGATCAGGGGACGGGCGCGATGCACCAGCCGGGACCGGTCGTCCAGAACGCCGAGATCGAGCTCCGCCGAGAGCTCCTCGAAGAGATACTCGGACAGCGGGCGGGACGCCCCCAGGCGCTCGCGAAAGGCCTCGGGACCCTCCCGGCGCACCAGGGAGTCGGGATCCTCGCCCTCCGGCAGAAACAGCAATCGCACCGAGACCCCGTCCTCGAGCACGTCCAGGGCCGTGTGCGTGGCCTTGAGCGCGGCCCGTCGCCCCGCTGCATCGCCATCGAAGCAGAACACCACCTCGGGGGCCAGGCGGAACAGCTTCTCCAGATGATCACGGGTCGCCGCAGTCCCGAGGCTGGCACAGACCTCGGCGATGCCCGCCTGGGCGAGGCCGACCACGTCCATGTAGCCCTCGACGAGGAGGACCCGCTGCGGATCCCTGACCGCGCGGCGGCACTCCCAGAGCCCGTAGAGCTCACGGCCCTTGTGGAACAGGGGACTTTCAGGGGAATTCAGGTACTTGGGCTGGCCGTCGCCGAGCACCCGGCCACCAAAGGCGATGGTCCGACCGCGACCGTCCCGGATCGGGAACAGGATCCGGTCCCGGAAGCGATCGTAGGTCGTGCCATCCTCCCGCTCGGCCAGCAGCCCCGCCTCGACGAGTAGCGGGCGCAGCGCGGGATCGGATCCCAACCCTGCGAAAAGGTTCTCGTAGCCCGGCGGGGCATAGCCGATGCCGAAGGTTCGGGCGATCTCCCCGCTGACCCCGCGGGCACGCAGGTAGTCCACGGCCCGGGCACGCTCCGGGTGACTGCGCAGCTGCTGGCGGAACCAGCGGTCCGCTCGGTCCACCACGTCGAGGAGCCGCGTGCGGCGGTCGTCGCGGCGCACGTTCGTCTGCTCCCGGGGCACTTCGACACCTGCCGCCGCCGCAAGCGTCTCGACGGCCTGGACGAATTCGAGGCGATCGTGCTCGAGCAGGAAGGTCAGGGCCGTGCCATGGGCGCCGCAGCCGAAACAGTGATAGAAGCCCTTCTCGGGCACCACGTGGAAGGACGGCGTCTTCTCGCCGTGAAAGGGGCACAGCCCCTTGTACTCCCGTCCCGCGCGCTTGAGTTCCACGCGCGCACCGACGATCTCCGAGACGTCCACCTTCTCGAGCAGATCGTTGATGAAGTCCTGGGGAATGCGTCCGGACATGCGGGTCGCGCGCAACGGGGTCGGGAGCGGGGAATCAGCCTAGCACGGCCGCCCCGGTCAGCCGGCGAGCCGTTCCTTGACCCGGGCGCTCAGGGCACCCATGTCGGTACGACCCTGCACCCGGGGCTTGAGGAGCGCCATGACCCGGCCCATGTCGCGCATGCCCTCGGCACCGGTCTCGGCGATGGCGGCCTCGAGCAGATCCGCGAGCGCCGCGTCGTCGAGCGGCTCGGGCATGAATTCCCTGATGACGAGAATTTCCGCGGCCTCGACGTCCGCGAGGTCGGTCCGGCCGGCGGCGCGATACTGGCTCTCGGAGTCCAGCCGCTGCTTGACCATGCGATCGAGGAGAGCGATCGCACGCGCATCATCGACCTCGATGCGCTCATCGACCTCCACGCGCTTGATCTCGGCGGTGATGAGCCGGAGCGTGCCGAGGCGCACCTTGTCGCGGGCGCGCATGGCGTCCTTGACGGCGTCTCGGATCCGGGTGACGAGATCGGGCACGGCGGGGGCCTCGCCGCGGTCCTGCGGACCGCTCAGAAGTTCTTTTCGAGCTTCTTGGCTTCGCGCTGCAGCTTCTTCTGATGACGCTTCACGGCAGCGGCCTGCTTGCGCTTGCGAACGGAGGTCGGCTTCTCGTAGTGCTCGCGACGGCGCACTTCCGAGAGAACCCCTGCCTTTTCGCAGGAACGCTTGAAGCGACGCAGGGCAACGTCGAAGGGCTCGTTTTCCTTCACCTTCACGGTCGGCATGAACGATTCAGACCTGCTGGATTCGAGGGCGCGCGATTATACCCGGGGCGCGCAGCATTGCAAAAGGCGCCGACGGACGTCTCGGCAGGCCGGATGCTATGCTCCGCCGCCCGGAATCAGGGCCCTCGACCCATGCGCGTCCTCGGCATCGAGACATCCTGTGACGAGACCGGTGTCGCGCTCTACGACACCGAGGTCGGCCTGCGCGCAGAGCGCCTGTTCAGCCAGGTGGACCTGCACGCTGCCTACGGCGGCGTGGTCCCGGAACTCGCCTCGCGGGATCACATCAGACGCCTCCTTCCCCTCGTCGACGAGGTGCTCGGAGACGCCGGAGTCGCCCGCGGGGATCTGGACGGCATCGCCTACACGGCCGGGCCGGGGCTGGCGGGTGCGCTCATGGTCGGCGCGACCCTCGGACGTACCCTCGCCTGGGCGCTGGGAATCCCGGCGGTCGGCGTGCACCACATGGAAGGCCACCTGCTCGCGCCCATGCTGGAAGCGGACCCGCCCACCTTCCCCTTCGTCGCCCTCCTCGTCTCGGGCGGGCACACGCTGCTGGTGGACGTGGCCGGCATCGGCGCCTACACGCACCTGGGCGAATCCGTGGACGATGCCGCGGGCGAAGCCTTCGACAAGACCGCGAAGCTGCTCGACCTGCCCTACCCTGGAGGTCCCCACCTCGCCCGCCTGGCGGAATCGGGCACGCCGGACCGCTTCCGGTTCACCCGCCCCATGGTCGATCGACCGGGCCTCGACTTCAGCTTCTCGGGCCTGAAGACCCAGGTGATGACCGAGGTCCGGCGCCTGGCGGCCGAGGGGGCGCTCGACGACCAGGCCCGCGCGGACGTGGCGCGCGCCTTCGAGGAGGCGGTGGTGGACACGCTCGTCATCAAGTGCCACCGCGCCCTGGAGCAGACCGGCCACGACTGCCTGGTGATCGCGGGGGGCGTCTCGGCCAATCGACGTCTGCGCGCCCGCCTCGCCGAGCAGCTCGGCGCCCGGGTGTGTCTCGCGCGGCCGGAACTCTGCACCGACAACGGCGCCATGATCGCCTACGCAGGCGCTCGCCGCCTCGAGGCCGGCGCATGCGCTGCCCTGGCCGTGGAAACCCGTGCCCGCTGGCCACTCGAGGAGCTCGGGCCACCGTGAAGGACCGGATCGAGCTGAAGGGGCTCGCCGTGGAGACGACCATCGGCGTGCACAGCTGGGAGCGGCGGGTCCGGCAGACGCTCAGCATCGACCTTACGCTGCCCGTGGAGGCGCATCGCGCCGCGGTCGCCGACGACCTCTCGCAAGCGCTGGACTACTCGGCGGTCGCGGCGCATGTCCGCGCGCATTGCGCGGAGGCCCGGTGGCTGCTCCTGGAGACCCTTGCCGAGCGCATCGCCCATGATCTGATCGTCAGCTTCGATCTGCCCTGGGTCGCGCTGACCCTGAACAAACCCGGTGCGGTCCCGGACTGCGCCGAGATCCGCCTGTCCATCGAACGGCACCGCCCGCCCGCCTGAATCCTCAGCCGAGCGCCAGCCCCCCATCCACCGCCAGCAGCTGCCCCGTGACGTAGGGCGCGCGCGCCAGGTAGAGCACGGCCCGAGCGACGTCTTCCGGGGCGCCGATGCGCCCGAGCGGAATGCGGGAGAGCATGGCGGCGCGTCGCTCGTCCCAGCCGGGATCCTCGGGCCAGAGGATGGCGCCGGGAGAGACGCCGTTGACGCGCACCTCCGGGGCCAGCTCGAGCGCCAGGGACCGCGTCGCCATGGCCAGCCCCGCCTTGGCGACGGAATAGAGGGGATAGCCCGGCAGCGGCCGATCCGCATGGACGTCGACGAGATTGACGATGGCGCCGCGGGCCGTGCGCAGCGCCTCCGCGAGCGCCTGGGCGAGAAACAGCGGGCCGCGCAGGTTGCTGCCGAGGAGGTCGGCCCAGGCCTCCGCATCCATGTGGCCCAGGGGGGTGGGGAAGAAGGACGAGGCGTTGTTCACGAGCAGGTCGCAGCGACCACCGAGCGCAAGACAGGCGGACGCGATCCGTTCGGGGCCGTCCTCCGTGGCCAGATCTCCCTCGACCACCCAGGCGGAGCCGGGTCGGCGCAGACACAGGCGCGCCACCAGGGCCTCGGCCTCGGCTCGGGACCGGCGGCAGTGAACGACCACGGCGAAGCCCGCGTCATGCAGGGTCGTCGTGATCGCCGCGCCGATACGCAGCGCGCCGCCGGTCACCAGGGCGACGGGCGCGGATGGGCCGTCGCTCAAGACGCACCTTCCTGTGCAGCGGCAATCGCGTCCATGCGGGCGCGGCGCACACGCTGCCCGATCTCCGCGCCATCGAGGCCCGCGCCGGCCCAGGGTCGCACGTCGACCCTGAGGAGATCCGGCAGCCTGTCGAGCAGCACACCCACCCCGGTCCCATCGACCCCGAGCGCACCGAGAAGGCGGAGCACCCCGGCGCGAACGAGCGCGAAACGAGGCCCCGCGCGCGCTGCACCGCAGGCCTCGGCCGCCTCGAGAAGCAGCGCCGGGGAGGCCATGGGCGCCAGGGCGAACACGGCGAACCAGCGCGCGAGCGCCGCTGCGGCATCGCGCTCCAGCCTGGGGGTCCGGAGGGCGTCGGCGCAGGCGAAGGCCGCCTCGCTGGCGGGTCCGTCGGCCACCACGGCCGGGGGCATCCGGGCCTGGGACCTCGCCGCGCCGGCGACCAGCGCGACGAAGCGCTCGGCGGCGACATCGTCCCCGCTCTCCGACGCATCGAGACTCATAAAGGCCGGATGATCGAGCGCTGCGGAGTCGGTCACGCAACGGGCAAGGAGAGGGAACAGGATGGCGAGCGCGCCCACCTCGGCCAGCACCTGGAAATAGACCCGCGGCGCGGGGCCGCAGAGGGCCTTGCGGGTTTCCGTCCACACGCGTTCGGGACTGAGGGCTTCGAGTTCACCGGATGCGGCGATCCGCCGCATGAGCGCGAGGGTCTCGGGTGCGATGGCGAAACCCAGCCCTGCGAAGCGCGCGGCAAAGCGCGCGACGCGCAGGACTCGGAGGGGATCCTCCACGAAGGCGGGGGAGACGTGCCGGAGCAGGTGCGCCTCGAGGTCACGACGTCCGCCCACGGGATCGCGAAGGCGGCCGTCCGCATCGCGGGCCATCGCATTGATCGTGAGGTCACGCCGCTGCAGGTCCTCCTCCAGGGTGACGTCCGGCGCCGCATGGAAGCTGAAGCCGCCGTGGCCCCGCCCGGCCTTGCGCTCGGTCCGCGCGAGGGCATATTCCTCATGCGTCTCCGGATGCAGGAAGACGGGGAAATCCCGACCGACCGGACGATAGCCGAGGCGCTGCATGTCCTCGGGCGTCGCGCCCACCACCACCCAGTCGCGCTCCTCCACGGGGAGCCCGAGCAGTGCGTCGCGCACCGCGCCACCGACGAGATAGACCTCCATCTCAGGATTCCGGTCCACAGTCACGGCAGTAGCGTACGCCGTCCTCGAGGCGCAGCAGCGTCATGTGGCGACCCCAGACGCAGCCCGTATCGAGGGCAAGGCAGTTGGACGGGGTTCCACGCCCCTCGAGGGCCGCCCAGTGACCGAAGGCGATGCGCCGCGCCGCGAAGTCGGGGTGCAGGCGATCGAACCAGGGGAAAAACCCCGCAGGAGCACTCGCGAGACCTTCCTTGCTCGCGAATTCGAGCCGTCCCTGCGCGTCGATGAAGCGCATGCGGGTGAAGTAGTTCACCACCACCCGCCAGCGGTCGCGCCCCACGAGGGCGTCGTCCCAGCCGGCAGGTTCGTTGCCGTAGAGCACGGCGAGAAAGGATCGCGCATCCTCACCACGGAGTACGGCCTCCACCTCCCGCCCGAGCGCGAGAGCCTGCTCGAGGGAGAAGACGAAGGGCACGCCCGCATGCACGAGCAGGGTCTCGAGCGCAGGGTCGAAATGGATCAACCGACGCGAGCGCAGCCAGTCCGTGAGCCGCTCACGATCCGGGGCTTCGAGAATGGGCCCGAAGTCGTCCTTGCGGCCGGGCTGATGGCCGCCGAGGAGGATCGCGAGCAGATGCAGATCGTGATTGCCGAGCACGGTGATCGCGGCCTCGCCGAGGCCCTGCACGAAGCGCAGGGTGCCCAGGGAGTCGGGGCCACGATTGACGAGGTCTCCGACCAGCCAGAGTCGGTCGTGGCCCGGATCGAAGCGCACCCGGTCGAGGAGGTCCCGAAGCGGAGCGAGGCATCCCTGGACGTCGCCGACGACGTAGGTCGCCATCCCGGTCAGCGGCCCGGTCCGCACGGCGTGGCCGCGGCGTCCGCGTCCGCGTCCGCCAGCACATTGGAGATGGCCACGAAGTCGGCGACGGAGAGCATCTCGGCACGCAGCCCGAGATCGAAACCCGCGGCCGTGAGCCGCTCGGCGCCCGGCAGTGCCCGCAGCGCGTTGCGCAGGGTCTTGCGGCGCTGCGAGAAGGCATCGCGGACCACGCGCGCGAAGAGGGCCTCGTCCCGCGCCGGATGGGGCAGCGTCGCGTAGGGCTGAAGGCGGACGATCCGGGAGTGCACGCGCGGACGGGGATGGAAGGCCTCCGGTGGCACCGCGAAGAGCGGATCGACGCGACAGCGATACTGGACCATCACGCCGAGGCGCCCCCAGGACCTGTCGCCGGGCGCGGCGCCCATGCGGTTCACGACCTCCTCCTGCAGCATGAAGTGCGCGTCGATCAGGTGTCCCGCCGCGCCGAGCAGCCGGAAGATCAGCGGCGAGGAGATGTTGTAGGGCAGGTTCCCCAGCACGCGGAAGGGCGCGCCATCCTCGAACAGCTGGCTGTAGTCCACGCGCAGCGCATCGCCCTCGATGATCCTCAGCGCGCCGTGCTGCGCACGCAGTCCCTGGACCAGATCGCGATCGATCTCGATGACGACGAGCTCGCAGCCGAGACCCTCGGCGGCACGCAGCAGCTGGGCGGTGAGCGCGCCCCGACCGGGCCCGATCTCGACGATGCGCTCACCGGGCTTCGGGGCCACCGCGGCGACGATGCGTTCGATGATCCCCTGGTCGACCAGGAAGTTCTGCGAGAAGCGCCGCCGAGCCCGATGCCCTCCGAAGGCGTCGGCGCCGTCCCGGCGCGGCGTCATGCCGCGTCCCTGCGACGGCGCAGGACCATGGTCTCCGCCGCCGCCACGGCTTCGGCGAGGCTGCCCGTGTCGGCGCTGTGGCGCCCCGCGATGTCCAGCGCCGTGCCGTGGTCCACGGAGGTGCGCACGATCGGCAGACCGAAGGTGACGTTCACGGCGCGACCGAAGCCCAGGTGCTTGAGCACGGGCAGGCCCTGGTCGTGGTACATGGCGAGCACGGCGTCGGCCTCCGCGAGAAGCGCTGGCGTGAACAGCGTATCCGCCGGCAGCGGGCCCCTCACGTCCATGCCCGAGGCCCGGGCGGCGTCGCACACGGGTCCGATGACCTCGATCTCCTCACGGCCCAGGTGTCCGCCCTCGCCGGCATGGGGATTCAGGCCCGCCACGAGGATCCGCGGTCGATCGATCGCGTAGCGTTCGCGCAGCCCCGCATGGAGGAGTTCCAGCGCCCGCGCGACCCGCTCACGGGTGATCAGGGCGGGCACCGCCGACAGGGGCACGTGCGTGGTGACGAGCGCGACCCGCAGAGCGTCCGCCGTGAGCACCATGAGCACGGATTCCACGCCGCAGCGCTCGGCCAGGAATTCCGTGTGACCGCTGAAGGGGAAGCCGGCATCGGCGATGACGCCCTTGTGCACGGGTCCGGTCACCAGCGCATCGAAGCAACCGTCGAGGCAGCCATCCGTGGCGCGCTCCAGGGTCTCGAGGATCGCCCGGGCATTGCGCTGCTCGAGCACACCGGGGCGCGGCGCCACGGGCAGGGGCACATCGACGATCCGGAGCACGCCGGGCGGGTCGATCTCCCGCGCAGCGGGCTCGAAGGCAAGAAGCTCGAGGGCGACGCCCGCATCCCGCGCCGTCCGGGCGAGCCAGGCTCCGTCGGCGATCACCACCCACTGACTCGCCCGGGGCTGGGCGGCGAGACGGACGACCAGCTCGGGTCCGATCCCGGCGGGTTCTCCGGGCGTGATGGCAAGCCTTGGAATCATGGGCCCTCGTCGACGCACTGACGGACGGCCCGCCACGGGACGGGCCCTGGATGAGCGGCCCGCGCGGACGGGGCCCGGCTCGGGAGCCGGCGGGGCCGTTCCGTCAGCCCCGAGCGCGTCGGACGATGCCCGCTCCGAACCGACCGCAACGGGACCGGCCGACTCAGATCTTGATCTCGACGAAGGCTTCCTCGCGGATCTCCGTGAGCCAGGCCTCGAGTTCCTCGTCGAAGCGCCGATCCCGAAGGATCCTCAGCGCCTGGCGTTCCCGGAACTCGTCGCTCATGTCCTGCTCCCGGCGTTCAAGCACCTCGAGGATGTGCCAGCCGAACTGGCTGCGAAAGGGCGCGGAGACCACGCCCGGCTCCGCCGCGTTCATGGTGTCCTCGAAGGCCGGCACCATCTGGCCCGGCATGCTCCAGCCCAGGTCTCCGCCCGCGAGCGCACTCCCGGGATCATTCGAATACTCGCGGGCCAGCAGGGCGAAGTCCTCACCGGCGTCGATGCGGGCGTGGAGATCCCGGATCAGGGCCTCGGCCTCCGCCTCGCTGCGGATCTCCGAGGGCTGGATGAGGATGTGCCGCGCATGCGTCTGTTCGATGCGGGTATTGCCTGCGCCACGCCGATCGATGAGCTTGACCACGTGGAAACCACTCGAGGAGCGGATCGGATCGAGCACCTCGCCGACGTCTGCCTGGATGACCGCCTCGGCAAAGAGGCTGGGCAACTGGCCGGCCTTGCGCCATCCCAGATCTCCCCCCTCGAGGGCCCGGGCTCCGGCGGACCGCGCCACCGCGATCTGCGCGAAATCGGCACCCTGCCGCAGCTCCTCGACGATCGCCGCCGCTTCGCGCTCGGCCTCTTCGGTGGCCGCCACCGAGGCGTCATCGGAGACCGACAGGAGGATGTGGCCGACCCGGAAGTCGTCCGCGGTCGCCTCCCGGCCCACCGGCGAGTCGAGAAAGTTGCTCAGCTCCTGCGGCGAGATGTAGATCCGATCGTTGACGCGATTCTGCTGCACGCGGGAGATGATCATCTCCTGGCGGATCTGATCGCGGAAGTCGCGATAGGTCATGCCGTCGTCCGCGAGCACGCGCTGGAAGGTCTCGAGATCCATGCCGTTCTGCGCCGCGATGCTGGCCACGGCGCGGGTCAGGTCCTCGTCGGGAATCCGTACGCCTGCGCGCTCCGCCATCTGCATCTGCAGGCTGTCGACGATGAGTCGCTCGAGGAGCTGGCTCATGAGGACGTCCTGCGGAGGCAGGGCCATGCCGCTCGACTCGAACTGCCGCTCGATGAACTGCATGCGACTGAGCAGTTCCGTCGCCGTGATCACGTCGTCGTCGACGATCGCGACCACGCGGTCGAGCTGCCGCGCCTCGGCACCGGCCTGGAGCGCGGCGCCGACCAGCGTCAGCATCAGAAGGGTGCGAAGGGTCCTAGATACCATTGCCGTTGCTCTCCAGCTCGCGGTAGCCGCGAATGCCGTTCGACAGGATGTTGTTCACGCCCGCGTCGAAACCGGCCAGGCCCTTCATGAGGATCTCGAAGAAGACACCCGCCTCCGTGTCCGTGTCGTTCGGATCGATGACGTCGAAGGGGCGACGGAACTGGCGGCCGACGACGCGCAGGCGCCAGCAGCAGTCGTCGTACTGGAATCCGCCGAAGGTCTCGATCGTTCTCTGCTCCTCCAGATCGTAGAAGTAGCGACCGATGAGCGCGAGGTTCGAGGACACGGGCCAGGTGAAGGCGAGATCTGCCTGCTCGATGTCGTCCCCGCGGGTGCGATAGGCGAGATTGAGGATCCGCCGCGCATCCGGCCGGTAGCCGAGCTGGATCACCGTCTGGTCGCGCACGCTGTCCGGATTGTCCCAGACCCACAGGGCCCGCAGATCGAAGCCGGACCCGAGGCGCATCACCAGATCCGTGACCCAGCCGGATGCGGAGTCGCTCTCGGAGGGCGTCACGGTGGGGTCCAGGGTCACCTCCCGATCGTCGAAGTAGAAGATCCGACCCAGGGTTCCCGAGAGAAGTTCCGATCCGTCCGACAGGGAGAGCAGGCGCGAGCTGAGCGCGGCGGTCAGCTGATTCGCATCGCCGATGCGGTCCAGGCCCGAGAACCGATTGGCGCGGAACAGCTGCTCGTGACCGAAGGTGAGTTCGGTGGTGTCGAAGCGCGGCAGCGCGTCCTGCGCCTCGTCCTCGATGTAGAGATAGTAGAGCCGGGGTTCGAGGGTCTGGAGCAGGGCGGTATTCGCGAAGCGCGTGTCGCGCTCGAAGCGCAGGCCGGCATCGATGATCCCCGTGGGCAGGCCCCGCTCCGGACGGTCGTCGGCGCCGGGCGCCACGTCGTCGAGATCGTAGCGCGTGTACTGATAGGCGGCCTCGGCCCGGAAGAAGCCCCAGCCGCGCTCCAGCGGCAGGGTCACGCGCGGCGCGAAATGCGCCCGGGATCCGGTGATCGCGTCGACGCCGGTCACCTGGGCGTCGTCGCGATCGAACATGGCGTACTGGAGATCGTAGCCGACGACCAGCGGTGTCCCTCCGAGCCGCTCGCGCCAGACCATGTCGAGCTGCGGAAGCCGTCGATAGGCCTCGGGCAGACCGTCCTCGAGAAGCTGGATGTCCTCGACCCAGAGCCTCGCGTCGAGACCCTCCCGGCGCACGGCAAGCTGGGCCGTGCGATCGAGCTGCACGCGCGAGGTGACCCCCAGATCGGTGCCGAGGTCGCGGAAGTAGTCCCGGTCGCTCACCGCCGCGAAATCGATCTCGGTCGTCACGCCGGGGAACCAGTCCCCGCGATGTCCGACCTGCGCAAGCCAGCGATTCGCCGCTTCGAACTCCGCGGGCGGCGCAAGGCCGGCCTGGATCTGATTCTCGAATTCGTCGAAGGACAGCTTGCCGTCGTACTGGTCGTCCTTGTCGATGTAGGCCCCGCCGAGCACGTTGCGCGTGCGCGTGGACATGTGGCGCAGTTCGGACTCGAGCAGCAGGCCGCGTTCGCTCATGAAGCGTGGCGTGATGGTGGCGTCGTAGTCCGGCGCCAGATTCAGGTAGTAGGGCAGAGCCGCGTCCAGGCCGTTGCTGCCCGTGAAGCCCACGCGCGGAAACAGCCAGCCGGACTGCCGCTCGTCGTTGACCGGGAAGCGCAGGTAGGGGGCCCAGAAGATCGGGACGTTCTTCACCTCGAGGCGCGCATTGCGGGCGTAGCCGAAGCTCTGGTCCTCGGGGATCACGATGCGTCCGGCCGCCATCTTCCAGGCGTTGTCCCCCGGTGCGCAGCGCGTGAACTCGGCACCCTGGATCCGCAGCTCGCCTTCTTCCCGGGCAAAGCGATCCGCACTGCCCCGGTAGTCGCCCTCGTAGAGCACGAAGCGGGCATCGGAGAGCTCGGCGTTGCCGGCTTCCAGATCCACGGAGGCACGCTCCCCGGTGATCAGCAGGCCGGGCTCCTCCATGCGCACGCGACCCTCGAGCACCAGATCCCGGGTCCGCGAGTCGTAGTTGGCCTGCTCCGCGAAGAGGCGCCGCGCGCCCTGCTCGAGGAGCACGGCGCCTTCGAGTACGGCGTCCTCGCCGAGCACGAAGCTCGCCGAATCGGCGGTCATGCCGATCACCGCGTCCGCGGGATCCGACAGCAGGGCGGCCTCGCTCCAGGCGAATTCCTGGTAGGCGCCGTCACACCACTCGGCGAGCGTTTCCTGCGTCTCGGCCGGCAGGGCCTGGCGCGGCACCCAGGTCAGCTCTGCCTGCCCCACCGTCTGGCCGCCCACCGGCACGATCTGACCGCGCCGGCGCTCCTCGATGCGCGCCGGCGGCTTCTTGTAGATCGGCGCCGTGGCGACGGGCGGGAACGGACCGGCCTCCGCCTCGACCTCCCCGCAGGCCCATTCGCCGTTCTCGTTCGGTCGGCAGCGCCATTGGGTTTCGCTGAAGGACGCGGCCTGCGCCCCCATGCCGACACCGAACAGGCAGGCGCCCGCGAGCAGGGCCCGCCAGGCGTGGACCCGGCGCCGGGACCGGTGTGCAAATCGAGACATGAGTCTTCCAGTCGATGGCGTACTGCCGGGAGCCGTGCGCCGACCCGCCGCCTCGGGCGACACGTCGACGAGCGGGGGATGATACGGCACCGCGTGCGGGGGCTGCTATGATCGCGCCGCGTCCGCACCGGGACCCCGCCGCCGTGAACGACGATCCCGCCTCTGCCGCAGCCCAGGACACACGCCTGGAGGCCCTCCGCGGCTGGCTCAGCCACGCGCTGCCGGCGCTCGGCATCGAGTCCGAGCGCACCCTGCATCCCCTGACCGCGGATGCGAGCCAGCGCCGCTTCTATCGCATGCAGACTGCGGACGGCACCCTGATCGCCGTGGATGCGCCGCCGGCGACGGAGAACAATCAGCAGTACCTGGTGATCGCCGCCTGGCTCCGGCGTCAGGGCCTGCGCGCTCCGGCCGTGCTGGCGGCCGATCCCGCCCAGGGCCATTTCCTCGTCGAGGATCTCGGCGACCGCACCCTGGCCCGGGCCCTGGAGGACGCGGACGCCGCGACGACCGAGGCCCTCTATTCCCGCGTGATCGACCGGCTGGTCCGGTTCCAGGCCGCCGGGCGCGACCATCCCCTGCCCGGGCCCGACTACGACGCGGAGCGCCTGCACCGGGAAACGGACCTGTTCCGCAGCTGGTTCGTCGAGGGACTGCTCGGACTGTCCATGCCCGAGCCGCTGTTCCGTGCCCTGGACGATCTGCTCACCGAGAGCGCCCTCGCCCAGGCCCGGACCCCGGTCCACCTCGACTGGCACTGCCGGAACCTCATGGTGTGCGCGGACGACGAGATCGGCATCGTCGATTTCCAGGACGCCAGGATCGGGCCGGTCAGCTACGACCTCGTGTCCCTGCTCCGGGACTGCTACCTGCGCTGGCCCGAGGCCAGGATCACAGGCTGGACGGACGACTACCTGGCCAGGGCGAGCGCGGCGGGCATTCCCGGCACCCGTGACCGGGCGTCCTTCCTGCGCGGCTTCGATCTGTGCGGTGTCCAGCGCCATCTCAAGGTGCTGGGCATCTTCGCTCGCCTCCATCTGCGCGATGGCCGGGACCACTACCTCGCCGATCTGCCCCGCGTGCTGGATCACCTCGCGACCGTGCTGCCGCGCCATCCGGAGATCGCCGCCTTCCGGGACTGGTTCGACCGCATCCTGCTCCCCGCTCACGCCGCCTGGTCGCAACGATGACCATCGAGACCGCCATGATCCTCGCCGCGGGGCGCGGCAGCCGCCTGCGACCGCTGACGGACCGGACCCCGAAGCCGTTGCTGGAGGTCCGGGGCCGCACCCTCATCGAGCATCACCTCGTCCGCCTCGCCGCCGCCGGCATCCATCGCGTGGTGGTCAACCTTCACCACCTGGGCGAGGCGATCCGGGCGCGCGTCGGCGACGGACAGCGCTACGGCCTGGAGGTGCGCTACGCGCCGGAGCCCGTGCTCCTGGAGACCGCCGGCGGCATCATCGCGGCCCTGCCCCTGCTCGCTGAGGACCCCTTCCTCGTCGTCAATGGCGACGTGCTCTGCGACCTGGACTTCACAGGGCTCACCGAGGGTCCCGGCGACGCCCTGGCGCACCTCGTCATGGTGCCCAATCCCGCCTGGCGTGAGGGCGGAGACTTCGATCTGGCAGACGGCGACGCGGAACGGGCGCGGCTGGTGGCACGTCCGAACGCAGGGCTGACCTATGCCGGGATCGGCAGCTACCGTGCCGCCCTCTTCGCCGGCTGGGCCCCCGGGCCCCGGCCGCTGCGGCCGGTCCTCGATGCGGCCATCGCGGAGGGCCGGATCACCGGGGAGATCCACCGCGGACGCTGGGACGACATCGGCACGGTGGCGCGCCTTGCGGCGGCCCGCGCCGACGAGGACTGACCCGGAACGACCGCGGACGTAGAATGCCCAGCGATCCACCCCGGCGGCCGACGACCATGACCGACTACCGCATCGCACCCTCGATCCTCTCCGCCGACTTCGCACGCCTCGGCGAGGAGGTCGACGCCGTGCTCGCCGCGGGGGCGGACATGATCCATTTCGACGTCATGGACAATCACTACGTCCCGAATCTGACCATCGGACCCATGGTCTGCGCGGCCCTGCGGCGCCACGGGGTGACCGCGGACATCGACGTGCACCTCATGGTGAAGCCCGTGGATCGACTCATCGGTGACTTCATCGAGGCCGGAGCGACCTGGATCACCTTCCATCCGGAAGCGAGCGAGCACGTCCATCGCTCCCTGCGCCTGATCCGCGACGGCGGCTGCCGGCCCGGGCTCGTGTTCAACCCGGGCACGCCGCTGGACCATCTCGAATGGGTCCTCGACGAGATCGACATGGTGCTGCTGATGTCCGTGAATCCGGGCTTCGGAGGGCAGAAGTTCATCCCCTCGACGCTGCGCAAGATCGCCGCGACCCGCACCCTGATCGACGCGAGCGGGCGCGCCGTGCGTCTCGAGGTCGACGGCGGCATCGGGCCGGCCAACATCGCACAGATCGCTGCAGCAGGCGCCGACACCTTCGTCGCCGGTTCGGCGATCTTCGGCAGCGACGACTACGCCGGGACCCTCGCGGACATGCGCCAGCGCCTGGCCACGATCTCTTGACCGGGCTCGGGGAAGGCCGGATCCCGTCCGGCTGCACGACCTGGCTCTTCGACCTCGACGGCACCCTGGTGGACAGCGCACCCGATCTGCACCGGGCGCTGGACGCGACGCTCGCGCGGCACGGCCTGCCGGGGGTGGACGAAGCCACGGTGCGCCGGGGCGTCGGCCGCGGCGCCCGCCACCTCATCGAGCATGCGCTCGCCCTGCGCGGCGCCGCATCCGGTGATCCGGACGTCGACGGCCTGCTCGGCCACTTCCTCGCGCACTACGAAGCGCACATCGCCGACGGCTCCCGACTCTATCCCGGTGTCCTCGGCTGTCTGGACGCCCTGGCCGCACGCGGCGCCGCGCTCGCCTGCGTGACCAACAAGTACGAACACCTGGCCCTTCGTCTGCTCGGCGAACTCGGCATCCGCGAACGCTTCGGTGCGGTCATCGGTGGCGACACGCTGAGCGTGAGGAAGCCCGACGCCGGGCCCCTCCTCGAAGCCTGCCGGCGCCTGGGGCAGCCGTCGACGCAGGCGGTGATGGTCGGAGACTCGATGACCGACATCGCCGCCGCACGGGCCGCCCGCATGCCGGTGATCTGCGTGACCTACGGCTACAACCACGGTGAGGACATTCACGGGGCGGGCGCCGATTTCCTGGTTGATTCACTGGAGGCCCTGATCTAGGCTCCCGCGAGTTTTCGATTTCCGGCACAGTGCTCGTCATGAACCGCACGCCCTGGCGATGGTGACACGCTCGCCCCGGATCGCTCGATCCGGGATCGGTCTGTTCGTGTTCACCCGACCAGGATCACCGTCATGACGCCAGAGCGTTTCGCCGAGCTCGCCCGCGCAGGCTACAACCGCATCCCCGTGATTCACGAGGTCCCGGCAGACCTCGACACGCCCCTGTCCGTCTATCTGAAGCTCGCCCGCGGCCCCTACTCCTATCTCCTCGAATCCGCCCAGGGCGGTGAGAAGTGGGGTCGCTACTCGATGATCGGGCTGCCGGCGGAGACGGTCCTGCGCGTCCAGCGGCACCGGATCACCGTGGAAACGGCCGGCGCGATCACCGAGACCCTCGACTGCGAGGATCCCCTCGCCTTCGTGGAGGCCTTCCGGGCTCGCTATCGCGTGCCCGACCTCCCGGACATGCCCCGCTTCAGCGGCGGTCTCGTCGGCTACTTCGGCTACGACTGCGTCCGCTACGCGGAGTCCCGCCTCGCGGACACCGCCCCACCGGATGCGCTCGGAACGCCGGACATTCTCCTCATGGTCTCCAACGAGGTGATCGTCTTCGACAGCCTGCGTGGCCGCATGACGCTGATCAGCCACGCGGACCCTGCGGAGCCCGACGCGCTGGCGCGGACCCGGCAGCGACTGCACCGGCTCGCCGAAGGCCTGGCCGCACCGGTGCCCGCCGACGTGACCCAGGGCGCCCCCGTGGACAACGGACCGACCCTCCGCGAAGCGGATTTCCAGTCCGGGTTCGGTGAACAGGCCTTCGGTGAAGCCGTGGAACGGATCCGCGAGTACACGCGGGCCGGCGACGTGATGCAGGTGGTTCTCTCCCAGCGCATGTCCGTGCCCTTCCTGGCGCCGCCGATCGATCTCTATCGCGCGCTGCGCAGCCTCAATCCCTCGCCCTACATGTACTTCATGGATCTCGACGACTTCCAGATCGTCTCGAGTTCCCCGGAGATCCTCGCGCGCGTCGAGCATGGCGTGATCACCAACCGCCCCCTCGCCGGAACGCGGCGACGGGGCCGGACGGAGGCCGAGGACCTCGCGATGGAGGCGGAGCTGCTCGCGGACCCCAAGGAGCTGGCCGAGCACCTCATGCTGATCGACCTGGGCCGCAATGACGTCGGCCGGGTCGCGGAGGTGGGGAGCGTGCGCGTGACCGAGCAGATGGTGATCGAGCGCTACTCCCACGTCATGCACATCTCCTCGAACGTGGAGGGCCGACTCCGCGAAGGCGCGACCGCACTCGACGCGCTGCGCGCGACCCTGCCGGTCGGGACGCTCTCCGGCGCCCCGAAGATCCGCGCCATGGAGATCATCGACGAACTCGAGCCGGTGCGGCGCGGCATCTACGGCGGCGCCGTCGGCTACCTCGCCTGGAACGGCAACATGGACACGGCCATCGCCATCCGCACCGCGGTCATCAAGCAGGGCACGCTCTACGTGCAGGCAGGCGGCGGCATCGTCACCGATTCCGTGCCGAGGCTCGAGTGGAAGGAAAGCATGAACAAGGGACGCGCCATGTTCCGTGCCGCAGCGCTCGCGGAACGCGGCCTCCGCCTCGATGCGGAGGACGCGTCATGAGAGCGCCGAACCGTCGTCGCGTTCGCTGCACCGGGGTTCGGGTCGCCGGGCACGACCTGCCGAAGGCATCTGCTCCATCGCCGGGCACCAGGGCGGACACGCCATGCTGCTGATGATCGACAACTACGATTCGTTCACCTACAACGTCGTCCAGTATCTCGGCGAGCTCGGCGCTGACGTCCTGGTCCGGCGCAACGACGAGATCGATATCGCCGGCATCCGCCGCCTCGCGCCGGACCGGATCGTGATCTCGCCGGGCCCCTGCACGCCCGACGACGCCGGGATCTCCATGGCCGCCATCGAGGCCTTCGCGGGACGCGTCCCCATCCTCGGCATCTGCCTGGGCCATCAGGCCATCGGTCAGGTCTTCGGGGGACGGGTACTGCGCGCCCGGGCGGTCATGCACGGCAAGACCTCGCCCATCCATCACGATGACCGCGGTGTCTTCCACGGCCTGCCGCAACCCTTCGAGGCCACGCGCTATCACAGCCTGATCGTCGAACGGGAGACGCTGCCTGCGGATCTCGAGATCACCGCCTGGACCCTCGATGCGGCGGGCGCCTTCGACGAGATCATGGGCCTGCGCCATCGGACCCTGGACGTTCAGGGCGTGCAGTTCCATCCCGAATCGATCCTGACGCGCTGTGGTCACGCGCTCCTGCGCAACTTCCTGCAGGGCGTCGACGCGCCGCGCAGCATGGACCCGTCGAGCACGGAGGCCTGATGGACATCACCCGCGCCCTGGAGACCCTTGCGGATCGCAGGGACCTCACGCGACCGGCCATGCGCGAGCTGATCCGCGCGCTCATGTCCGGCGACGCGACGCCCGCACAGATCGGCGGCGTCCTGGTGGCCCTGCGCATGAAGGGCGAGAGCGTCGAGGAGATCACCGGGGCCGTGGAGGTCATGCGCGCGCTGGCCACCCGCGTGGAGGTGGACGTTCCGCATCTGGTCGACACCTGCGGCACCGGCGGCAGTGGGCACAAGCTCTTCAACGTCTCGACGGCGGCGGCCTTCGTGGCCGCGGCGGCCGGTGCCCACGTCGCCAAGCACGGCAACCGCGGCATGACGAGCAAGAGCGGCTCGGCGGATCTGCTCGAAGCCGCTGGCGTCTCCCTCACGCTGACGCCCGAACAGGTGGCGCGCTGCATCCGCGACGTCGGGGTCGGCTTCCTGTTCGCCCAGCGCCATCACTCGGCCATGAAGCACGTTGCCGCGCCACGACGCGAGCTGGGCATCCGGACCCTGTTCAACGTCCTCGGCCCCCTGACGAATCCCGCGGGCGCGCCGAATCAGGTGCTCGGAGTCTTCGACGGACGCTGGCAGCACCGGCTTGCGGAAGTCCTTCGCGATCTCGGCAGTCGTCACGTGATGATCGTCCACGCGGAGGACGGACTCGACGAGATCAGCCTCGCCGGACCGACCCGCGTGGTCGAACTCAGGGACGGAGAGATTCGCGAGTACGCGCTCACGCCGGAGCGCTTCGGCATGCGCCGGCAGCCGCTCGACGCTCTGGCCGCCGATTCGCCGGCCGCCAGCCTGGCGCTCGTGCAGGCGGCGCTGGCCGGAGAGGGCCCCGCAGCGGACATGGTCGCCCTCAACGCCGGTGCGGCGATCCATGTCTCGGGGGTGGCGCTCACCCTGGAGGACGGCGTCACCATGGCGCAGGACGCGATCGCGACCGGGCTCGCCCGGGAGCGCCTCGACGAACTGGTGCGGATCACCCGACTGATGGGCGAGGACTGAGATGGCGAGCGACGTGCTGGAGCGGATCCTCGCGACCAAGGCCACGGAGGTCGCTGCCGGGCGCCGCGAACGCTCCCTGGCACAGCTCCGTGCGGCAGCGGGCGAGATGCCACCACCGCGAGGCTTCACGGTCGCCCTGCGCGCGCGCATCGCGGAAGGCGGTGCGGCGGTCATCGCCGAGGTGAAGAAGGCCTCGCCGAGCAAGGGCGTCATCCGCGAGGCGTTCGATCCCGCCGCCATCGCGCGGGCCTATGCAGAAGGCGGCGCCACCTGCCTGTCGGTCCTCACGGATCGGGACTACTTCCAGGGGAATGCGGCCTGTCTCGTCGCGGCGCGCGAGGCGTGCACCCTCCCGGTGCTGCGCAAGGACTTCATGATCGATCCCTGGCAGATCTGGGAGTCGCGGGCCATGGGCGCGGATTGCGTGCTGCTGATCGTCGCGGCCCTGGACGACGATCGACTCCGCGCGCTCAGCGACACGGCGCTGGAGGCCGGCATGGACGTGCTCGTGGAGGTCCACGACGAAGCGGAGCTCGACCGCGCCCTGCAGCTCCCCACGGCGCTGATCGGCGTGAACAACCGCGATCTGCGCAGCTTCGAGACCCGCCTTGCGACGAGCCTCGAGTTGCGACAGCTGATTCCGGGAGATCGCCTGCCCATCGCCGAGAGCGGCATCCACAGCCGCGAGGACGTCCTGCGCCTGCGCGCCGGCGACATCCATGCCTTCCTGGTCGGCGAGGCCTTCATGCGGGCCGACGATCCCGGTGCTGCACTGCGGTCCATGTTCGCCTGAGCGCAGCGACGCGGAGAACGCCGGCCGGGCTGCACGGCAGCGCGATGCGGGCTCAGCGCGTCCCGTACACCACCATGGTCTTGCCCTTCACGTGCACGAGCCCCTGTTCCTGGAGGGTCTTGAGCACGCGGCCGACCATCTCCCGGGAACAGCCGACGATGCGGCCGATCTCCTGGCGGGTGATCTTGATCTGCATGCCGTCGGGGTGGGTCATGGCGTCGGGCTGTCGCGTGAGATCGAGGAGCGTCCGTGCGACCCGGCCGGTGACGTCCAGGAAGGCGAGATCGCCGACCTTGCGCGTGGTGTCGCGCATGCGCACGGCCATCTGGGTCGCGACCATGTAGAGAATGCCGGTGTTCTCCTCCGCGAGTTCGCGGAACCGGCTGTAGGACAGTTCGGCCACCTCGCAGGCGCTGCGCGCCTTGATCGATGCGGAGCGCGGCACCTCTTCGTCGAAGAGCCCCATCTCCCCGAAGAAATCGCCCTTGTTGAGATAGGCGACGATCATCTCCCGCCCGGCATCGTCCTCGATGACGACGGTCACGCTCCCGGAGACGATGTAGTACAGCGATTCGCTGCGATCGCCCGCGTGGATGAGCGTCGACTTGGCCGGATACTTGCGCCGATGCGCGACCGCGAGGAACTTCTCCACGCTCTGCGGCGGCAAGGGGGCGCGTTTGACGCTGAGCATACTGCCTACCTCGTGAGTCGCTACCGTTCGGCGTTCAAGAAAGACCCTTCGTCACCGCCCCTCGGACGGACCCTGCACGGTCCCTGCGCGGGCGCCGGCGTCAGTGCGTCGCAGGTCCCGCCCCGATGCGGTCCGGAACCCGACGCGTGCCGATGAAATTCCCTTTTCCTTCAGCGCCCTGGCTTCCACGTCGGGACACCGAGAACGGCCCCGAGCGCGACGCGCAACATGCTGCGCGGGCCTCCTGAGTGTAGTGCGTTCTGGGGAACTCGCAGGGTGGGGGCAATTCGGGGACAATCGCCGCCCCCTTCGACGGACCGGGAGGCGGCATGCAGGCGCGAATCAAGTGGATCGACGGTGCGATGTTCGTCGGCGAGGCGGGCAGCGGCCACGCAGTGATCATGGACGGCCCGCCGGATCACGGCGGCCGCAACATGGGCATTCGCCCCATGGAGATGGTGCTGCTGGGTCTCGGCGGCTGCACGAGCTTCGACGTGATGGACATCCTGCGCAAGGCGCGCCAGGACGTGACCGCCTGCGAGACGGAACTGGTCGCGGAACGGGCGGACGCCGTGCCCGCCGTCTTCGAGCGGATCCATGTCCGCGTTCGGGTCCGCGGCCGCAGACTCAATCCGAAGCAGGTCGCCCGGGCCGTCGCGCTCTCTGCGGAGAAGTACTGCTCCGCGTCCATCATGCTCGAGCAGGGCGGCGTGGAGATCACCCATGAGCACCTGATCGAGGACGAGACCCCGACCGCAGCGGAGACCCCATGAGCACGCCCACCCGCCCCCGCCCGACCGCCGGACTGCGCCACGTCGCGCTCTTCGTCCACGAGTTCGAAGCCTGCCTCGACTTCTACACGCGCCTGCTGGGCATGGCCGTGGAGTGGCAACCGGATGGGGACAACGTCTTCCTGTGTTCGGGCAACGACAATCTCGCCCTGCACCGGGCGGCCGGGGCGCCGGCTGCGGAGGGGCAGCGCCTCGATCACATCGGCTTCATCATCGACGCCATGGACGACGTCGATCGCTGGCACGACTACCTGCTCGCCGAGGGCGTGACCATGAGAGCCGCGCCGCGGACCCATCGGGACGGCGCGCGCAGCTTCTACTGCGAGGATCCGGCAGGGAACGTCGTGCAGCTCATCTTCCATCCCCCCCTGTCGCGGGGTGCGGCCGGCAGCTGAGCCGTCGGCAGGCGCCTTCAGATGCGATAGACCGTCTCGGTCATCACCTTCGACAGGGCGGCCATGGCCCCTCTCACCGGGGCCGGGAATTCGACGCCGCCGACCGCCAGCGCCGTCTCGCCGTGGCGGGCCTCGTCCTCGCGCATCTGCTCGATGATCGCCCGGCTTCTCGAGTCGCCTTCCGGCAGCCGCTGCCGATGCTCGTCGAGGTGTGCCACGACGCGATCCTCGGTCGCATGGACGAACCCCAGGCTGACCCGATCACCCGCCAGCCCGGTGAGCGCACCCATGGCGAAGGAGACGCCGAAGAAGACCGGGTTGAGGACGCTCGGCCGCGCATGGAGCTCGTCGAGGCGCTCGGCGCACCAGGCGAGATGATCCTGTTCCTCCCGTGCGGAGGACTCCATGGCGCGGCGCACGGCCGGATCGCGCGCCGTGAGTGCCTGGCCGCGATAGAGGGCCTGGGCGCAGACCTCGCCCGTGTGGTTGACGCGCATCAGCCCCGCCGCATGGCGTCGCTCGGTGTCCTCCAGGGCCGCATCCGGCGGGAGGGTACGCGCCGGGGACGGACGGTGAGCCTGGGCGGGACCGGCCAGGGTGCGCAGCAACTGGTCCGCACCGAGCACGAGACGATCGAAGAAGGATTCCATGAGCACTCCCGGAAGATCCGACGGCATGACGGCCCGTGCGCACTAGACTGCGAGGAGGCCGTCCCTGGAGACGGCCGCCACACTCTAGTCGAAAGCAGCCGCAGAGATAAGGGATCGGCATGACCCAGGCCGGCGATCTGGCCCTGATGATCGAATCGCAGGTACCGATCATCGTCATCGAGAGCCACGACGAGCGGCGCGTGCTGGCGCTGCTCACCGAGATCGCCATCCGCCAGGGACTCACGAGTCACGAATGGTCCGCGGTCCGGGGGCTGGAGCGTGGCGGCCTGGAGCGGCGCCCCCTGCCCGCGGAGCCGCACTGCGCGGAGCCGGAGGCGGCGCTTCGGGAGATCGCCCGCACGCCGGGGCCGTCCGTGTACGCGCTCTGTGATCTGCACCCCTGGTTCAAGGACGAACCGAAGCTGGTGCGCCTGCTCAAGGAGATCGCCCTCGACTATCCGCGCCTGCACAACACCCTGGTCCTCGTCAGCCACCGCATCGAGGTCCCCCCGGAGCTGTCCCGTCTCTCCGCGAGCTTCCGCATGGCGCTGCCGGATGCCGCCACCCTGATGGCGATCGTCCGGGAACAGGCCGAGGAATGGTCCCGCCGGAACGGGGGCGCCCGGGTGCGTACCGACCGGCAGACCCTCGACAAGCTCATCGCGAATCTTCGCGGCGTGAACGAGGCCGACGCTCGCATGCTGATCCGCCACGCGATCTTCACGGACGGCGCCATCAACGACAGCGACCTGCCGGAGCTCAATCGCCTGAAGTACGAGCTGCTCGATGCCGAGGGCGTGCTCCACTTCGAGTACGACGTGCCCGACCTCGGCGCCGTCGCAGGACTGAACAACCTCAAGAACTGGCTCGCACGGCGCCGGAACGCGCTGCGCGGCGCCGACACCGACGCCACCGCAGCGGATCCGGATCGCCCCCGGGGCATCCTGCTGCTCGGCGTCCAGGGCAGCGGCAAGTCCCTCGCCGCACGCTGCATCGCCGGCGAGATGAAGCTGCCTCTGCTGCGCCTGGACTTCGCGAATCTCTACAACAAGTTCATCGGCGAGACGGAGCGCAATCTCCGCGAATCGCTCCAGCAGGCAGAACGCATGGCGCCCTGTGTCCTGTGGATGGACGAGCTCGAGAAGGGCATCGACGTCCGGGGTGCGGACAACGCCACCTCCCGGCGGGTGCTCGGCACCCTGCTGACCTGGCTTGCGGAGAACCGTCATCCGGTCTTCGTGGTCGCCACGGCGAACGACATCCGGGCCCTGGCCCCGGAACTGCTGCGCAAGGGTCGCTTCGACGAGATCTTCTTCGTCGACCTGCCGGACCAGCAGGCACGCCGCGACATTCTCCGGCTGCATCTGGCGCGACGGGGCTGCCTGTCCGAGGAGATCGATCTCGACACGCTCGCGGCCCGGACGGAAGGCTTCACGGGCGCGGAACTGGAGCAGGCGGTGGTGGCGGCACGCTATGGCGCCGCCGCGGCCGAAGGGGTCGTGGACACGGCGGCCGTCCAGGCCAGCATCGATGCGACCGTGCCGCTCTCGGTGACCATGGCCGAAGCCTTCGCCTCGCTGCGGGCCTGGGCGGCCGAGCGCACGGTTCCTGCCGGTTGAGGCGCCTCAGACGGGCTTGTGCACCGGCGCATCGAGTACGCGCGCATCGAAACCGGCCTGGATGAGCAGGTAGCAGGCCAGGCGACTGCGGCGACCGCCATCGCAGACGACCACGTAGATCCGTCCCTCCTCGAGTCGGGACAGGTTCTGGCGGAGCAGATCCAGGGGAAGGTTGCGGCTCTGCGGCACGGCGCTGCGACGGAACTCCCCCGGCGTGCGCACGTCGATGACCTCGACGTCTCCGTGGCTCCGGAGGCGCTCCAGCTCCTCCCCATCCACATGCACGACCACCCGATCCTCGAGCAGCTCGGCGAAGAGGGACTGCTCCAGCCGCATGAGCACGCCATCGGTGACCATGCGCACGGACGCATTGCGCGGCGCCTGCCCGATCAGGGCATCCTCGCCGAACACGTCACCCGCCGAGAGCTCGGCGACAGGCATCTCGATACTTCGCCCGGCACGCTGCAGGGTTCGGATGATCCGGGCCCGGCCACGCTTGATGGCATAGAAGTGATCACCCACTTCGCCCTGCTCGAGAATGAGATCCCCGGCGCGCACGTGAACGGCCTCGAAACAGGAAAAGAGGCGCTGGATGTTCGCCGGCGGAATGGCCGTGAACAGGGCCGAGGCCAGCAGGCCGGACATCCAGTCCTGCTCCGCATCGCCGCGATCACCCTCGACGAGATCCGTGACCAGATAGTTGCCCGCCTGGTCCCAGGTCAGCGCCAGGTCGACCACGTCCTTCGGAATGACGAACACCGTGACCGGGGAGGTGGTCACGGCGGTGACGCGGTGCGTATAGGCATCGTCGAGCGGCAGCTGGGCTCGTTCGCTGTCGGCCCGGACCGCCGTCACCTCGAAGCGGGCATCGGCGAGATCCACGTTCCCCGAAATCAGGAAGTGGAGGTTGCCCTCCCGCTGGCCGCGCTTGAAGAGAATGCGTCCCCGCCCGACGTGGAGGAGACGACCCTTGCGGAGCAGATCACGCACGTGGGTGTCGGACAGGGACGCGAAGGGCACGAAGCGGCGCAGGACGTCCTGTCCCAGCAGCGCCTGTTCACGAACCTGATTGCCCATCGACCGACCCCACAGGGACTTGCCGATGCCGCGCACCCTCGACTGGAACCCTCGCGACCTCGGCGTACAACCGCATGACCTGCCGCCCGAACCGCGCTCCCGGTGCGTCCATTCGGAGGTTGCACGTGGACGGCCGATCATTATCCATGGCCCCCGGGTCCGCCGGAACCGTCCGGGCCGACCGGCCGTCGGTCGGTCCCGCACGACCGTTCGTCCTTTCGCGCCCTCCAGAGGTCCTGCGCGACAGGCGATCGACGTCGGGGCGAGCGCCCCGGGGCAGCCCCCGGACCGGGTCAGGGGGACGGGCGCGACGCCGCCTCCCGGGCGATGGCCCGATGGCCGATGTCGCGACGATGGAAGGCACCGGGCCAGGAGATCCTGTCCACGGCCGTATAGGCGCGCGCCGCCGCCCGGGTGACGTCCTCACCGAGCCCGACGGCACAGAGCACCCGCCCACCGTCGGTGAGGATCCGGTCCTGTTCACGCCTCGTGCCTGCATGGAACACCTTGGTGTCCGGCGGCACGGCCGAGAGTCCGGAAATCGGGGCGCCCTTCTCGTAGTGCCCCGGATAGCCCGCAGCGGCGATCACCACCCCGAGGGCTGCCCGGGGATCGAAATCGAGGCGCGTCATCTCCAGCTGTCCACGCGCGGCCTGCGCGCACAGGGCCACGAGGTCCGAGCGCAGGCGCATCAGCACCGGCTGCGCCTCCGGATCGCCGAAGCGGCAGTTGAATTCGACGACACGCGGGTCCCCCGCCGCGTCGATCATGAGGCCCGCGTAGAGAAAGCCACGATAGGGGTGCCCTTCCCGCGCCATGGCGGCAAGCGTCGGCTCGATGATGCGTTCACGTACCTTGCGATCGACCTCCGCCGTGACCACCGGTGCCGGGGAATAGGCACCCATGCCCCCCGTGTTCGGCCCCCGGTCGCCGTCGTCGCGCCGCTTGTGGTCCTGCGAGGTCGCGAAGGGCAGGTAACGCTCGCCATCGGCGACGACGATGTAGCTGGCCTCCTCGCCCGCCATGAAGTCCTCGACGACGACGCGGTGCCCCGCGGTTCCGAAGGCGTCTCCTCCGAGCATGTCCCGGAGTGCGGCCAGGGCTTCGTCGACGGACTGCGCGACGACCACCCCCTTGCCGGCAGCGAGGCCATCGGCCTTGATCACGATCGGCGCGCCCCGCGAACGCACCCAGGCTTCGGCCGGCGCCAGCGCCTCGAAGGTCCTGTGCGCGGCCGTGGGAATGTCATGGCGCGCCAGGAAGGCCTTGGCGAAGGCCTTGGATCCCTCCAGCTGCGCCGCGGCCGCCGTCGGCCCGAAGCAGAGCAGGCCGGCCGCCGTGAAGCGATCGACGATGCCGGCCACGAGCGGTGCCTCGGGACCCACAAGGGTGAGGCCGATGCCCTCGCGCGTCGCGAAGGCGAGGAGCGCGTCGAGGTCCGTGGCGGCGACGGGAAGATTCTCGACCCCCGGCTCCGTCGCGGTGCCCCCGTTTCCGGGCGCCACGAAGACACGCTCGACCCCGTTGCAGGACGCCGCCTTCCAGGCCAGCGCATGTTCGCGACCGCCGTTCCCGACGACCAGTACCTTCATGGTCCGAGCCTCGCGTTCAGTGACGGAAGTGGCGGATACCGGTGAACAGCATGGCCATGCCGGCCTCGTCCGCTGCGGCGATCACCTCGTCGTCGCGGACGCTGCCACCCGGCTGGATCACCGCCGTGATCCCTGCCTGCGCCGCGGCATCGATCCCGTCCCGGAACGGAAAGAAGGCGTCGGACGCCATGACTGCGCCCGCCACCTCGATCCCTTCGTCGGCGGCCTTGATCCCGGCGATGCGCGCGCTGTAGACGCGACTCATCTGCCCCGCGCCGACCCCGACGGTCGCGGAGTCCCGCGCATAGACGATGGCGTTGGATTTCACGTAGTGGGCGACGATCCAGGCGAAATTCAGATCGCGTGCCTCCGCCTCCGTGGGCCCCCGCCGTGTGACGACCCGAGTGCCCGCCTCCGACAGCTCCACGAGATCCGGATCCTGCACGAGCAGGCCGCCACTCACCTGCCGGAACGCGATCGCGCCGGGCGGCGCCGCCGTCAGAGGGCCACACTCGAGCAGGCGCACGTTCTTCTTGACCGCCACGGCCTCCCGGGCCGCCTCCGAGACCTCGGGGGCGATGATCACCTCGACGAACTGCTGCGCGACGATGCGCGCCGCGGTCTCGCCATCGAGGGTGCGGTTGAAGGCGATGATGCCCCCGAAGGCCGAGGTGGGATCCGTACGGAAGGCCGCGTCGTAGGCGGCGCCGATGTCCTCGGCCACCGCGACCCCGCAGGGATTGGCGTGCTTGACGATGACGCAGGCCGGCGCATCGAAGGCCCTGACGCAGTCGAGCGCGGCATCCGTGTCCGCGATGTTGTTGTAGGACAGGGCCTTGCCGTGAAGCTGCCGGGCCCCCGCCAGGGTCCCGGGCGCGGCGGAACCGCGCGCCCGATAGAACCGGGCGCGCTGATGGGGGTTCTCTCCGTAGCGCAGTGTTTCGGCCCGCTCGAAGCTGAGCTGGAGGTGGTCGGGAAAGGGGCGACTCGCGCCCGAGGCGTCCCGGCGGCCGAGCCAGTTCGCGATCGCTGCGTCATAGCCCGCGGTGTGGGCGAAGGCGCGGGCCGCGAGCTCGAAACGCAGCGGCAGATCGGTGCAGCCGTCGCGGGTGGCCAGCTGGTCGAGCACGACCGGATAGTCGGCTGGGTCGGTCACCACCGCGACGCGCGCGTGGTTCTTCGCCGCGGAACGCACCATGGCGGGACCGCCGATGTCGATGTTCTCGATCGCATCCTCGAGCGTGCAGGACGGGTCCGCGACCGTCGCATCGAAGGGATAGAGATTGACCGCGAGCAGGTCGATGGGCGCAATGTCGTGCGCCGCCATCGCCTCTGCATCGGCCCCCCCACCCTGTCCGTCCTCCCGGCCGAGCAGACCACCATGGATCCGTGGATGCAGCGTCTTCACCCGACCGGCCATCATCTCCGGAAAGCCGGTGTAGTCGGCCACTTCCACGACGTTCAGGCCCGCCTCACGCAGGCGCCGACAGGTGCCACCGGTCGACAGAAGTTCCACGCCGGCCGCCGCCAGGCCACGGGCGAAATCCTCGATTCCGGTCTTGTCGCTGACCGACAAGAGCGCACGACGAACGCGGACCGGCCGTGACCGTACGTCCTGATTCATGGTCTCTCCAGGTGGGAAGGCCCGCGGAACGGATCAGAGCAGGCCGTACTGCTTGAGCTTCTTGCGCAGCGTACCCCGGTTCACGCCGAGCATCTCGGCGGCCCGCGATTGATTGCCACAGGCATGACGCATGACGGTCTCGAGCAGCGGCCGCTCCACCTCTTCGAGCACGAGCCCGTAGAGATTGGTCGCCGGTTCGCCATCGAGGCGCTCGAAGTAGGCCTCGAGGGCACGCTCGACGCAGACCTTGAGGGGGTCCGCATCCTGGGTCGGCGCACTGCCGATCTGATGCACGGTCGCCGTGCGCGCGACCACCTTCTGCCCAGCCGTCTTGTTCAAAGCCCTTCCCCGTGTCCTGCGACCCTCAGGCCGCCCGCGCGACGGACCCCACACCGACCCGCTCGAGCGCGGCGCGTCCATCGTCGTCGAAGAAACGCCGGACCGCATCGATCTGCGCACCGGCTTCGTCCAGTGTGTTGAAGCGTCGACGGAACCGCTCGCCGCATTCGCCCAGGTCGGCCACGGACCAGCCCAGGTGCTTGCGCGCGATGCGGACGCCGCGCCCTTCGCCGTGAAACCCATGCAGCCGTCGGAGATGGCGCACGAGCAGCTCGGCGCGACGCTCCGCATCGGGATCCGGGATCCGCTCGCCACGCTCGACGAAGGCGGCGATCTGTCCGCACAGCCACGGACGACCCTGGGCCGCACGACCGATCATGACCCCCGCCGCCCCCGTTTCCGCCAGCACCGCCGCCGCACGTTCCGGTGAATCGATGTCACCGTTGGCGAAGACCGGCAGATCCACGGCGTCCACGATGCGCGCGATGGTCCCGTACTCCGCGTGGCCCCCGAAGCGGTCGGCCCGGGTCCGGCCGTGCACCGCGAGCGCCGCGATGCCGGCATCCTCGGCGATCCGGGCAATGGTCACCCCATTGCGCATGGCCGGGGACCAGCCGGTGCGGATCTTCAGCGTGACGGGCACGGGTACGGCCGCGACCACCCTGCGCAGGATCGCCGCGACGAGCGCTTCATCGCGAAGGAGCGCAGAACCGGCGGCTCTGTTGCAGACCTTCTTCGCCGGGCACCCCATGTTGATGTCGATGATCTCGGCACCCTCGGCGACGTTGTAGCGCGCCGCTTCGGCCAGCCAGTCCGGATCCGCGCCGGCGATCTGGACACTGCGGGGCGTGACCTCCCCGGCATGGCGCCGCCGCTGCCGGGACTTCAGGGTATGCCGCAGCGATGGATCCGCGGACAGCATCTCCGACACCACGAGCCCGGCACCGAGTTCCCAGCACAGCTCCCGGAACGGCAGGTCGGTCACGCCCGCCATGGGCGCGAGGGCCACACGATTGCGCAGCACGAGCTCGCCGATCCGGACCGGCGGCTCCTGCATTGAATCGGCAGCGAAACGCCCGCTGTTCCCGGAGTGTGGCACTCGGGAAGATTCCTCCAAGCTCTTCGACACGATTGACGCGGATCAGGTCCGACCCGGTCGCGACAGCCCCCGACTGTCATCGTCGGCGCCTGGGCACCGACCCGCTTCCGGCGGACCGACAATGTTAGCGAGGCGGTCTGCCCAGTCAAAGGCCCGTGACTCCGCATCCGGGCGTGCAGCCCCCCGGGCACGCCGAGGCAGCGCCGCGCCGGTGCTGAGGCTCGAACAGAGACAGGGATCGCAAGCCCTTGTTTCACTTCCCGCGGGAGGCGCGCCGCGGCCTGTCCTCATCCCGGGTCCCTGCCCCCGAGGCGCTGCGGAGGAAGCGCCGACGAACGGTGCAGCGGAGCATGCGGCGTCGCAGACGCAGGGATTGCAGCAGAGGACAGAACACGTAGAATCGCGCTCCTCTTCACTACCCAGCAGAGGCTTTATGCACCCCTGACGATGCGGCGCACTCCTTGCGTGACGCCGCTAAGCAGAAAGCGAGCCGTAGCGATAGGAGTATGCCCATGGGCGCAGACGCTGCACTGGTAGCACGGGACATGATCGTCCCGCACGATCCGGGGCCTCGTGCCGACCTCGGAACCTTCGACTCCGAAGACGGTCGTCTCGATCACTTCATCGAACGCGACGGCGTTCGTTTCGCGGGAACCCATCTGATCCTCGACTTCCATGGCGCCTCGCGCCTGGACGATCTCGCCCTCATGGAGTCGGCACTGCGCCGCGCCGTCGATGCGTCGGGGGCGACCCTCCTCCATATCCATCTGCACCATTTCACGCCGAACGGCGGCATCTCCGGGGTGGCCGTGCTCGCGGAGTCGCACATCTCCGTGCATACCTGGCCCGAATGCAGCTTCGCCGCCTTCGACATCTTCATGTGCGGCGACGCGCGCCCGGAGCTCGGCGCCGAAGCCCTGCGCGAAGCCTTCGCGCCGGAACGCCTCGAGATCGGCGAGTACCGTCGCGGAGTCATCGATGGCCCGAAGTGAGTTCGTGGAGACGCTCTACGACTCCTACGGGCAGCGCTTCAGCATCGACGAGGTCCATTTCGAGAGCCGGACGGAGCATCAGCACCTGCTGATCTTCCAGAACGCCCGCTTCGGACGCGTCATGGCCCTGGATGGCGTCGTACAGACCACGGAACGTGACGAGTTCTACTATCACGAGATGATGGCGCACGTGCCGCTGCTGGCGCACGGCGATGCTCGCCGCGTGCTCATCATCGGTGGTGGCGATGGCGGCCTGCTCCGCGAGGTGGTCAAGCACGACCGCGTGGAACTGGTCACGCAGGTCGAGATCGACGCGTCGGTGGTGGAGCTGGCCCGGCGCTGGTTCCCGGGTCATTCCAGGGGGGCGTTCGACGATCCGCGCCTGGAGCTGGTCATCGCGGACGGCGCGGCCTTCATGCGCGATTCCGCGGCGACCTTCGATGCGATCCTCATCGACTCCACGGATCCGATCGGGCCGGGCGAGGTGCTGTTCTCGTCCGCCTTCTACCGCGACTGCCAGCGCAGACTCGCGCCTGGCGGAATCATGGTGAACCAGAACGGTGTTCCCTTCATGCAGCTCGACGAGGTCTGCAAGACGGCGCGCGCCTTCGAGCAGATCTTCGCGGACTGGTCCTTCTACGGCGTCGCCGTGCCCACCTACGCAGGCGGCATCATGACCCTGGGCTGGGCGTCCGACGACAGGAGCGGACGCGAGGTGCCCCTCGAGGTCCTGGAGCAGCGCTTCGCCGCCGCCTCACTGGCGACGCACTACTACACGCCCGCCGTGCACAAGGGCGCCTTCGCGCTGCCGCGGTTCGTCGAGAACGCCATCGGACGCTGAGGGACGCGCCCGTCAGCGTCCGGGCGTGCGCTCGGCCAGCATGAAGCGGGCCTCGCACTCGGCGACGACCACCCCGTCTGCCTCGCGCCGTGCCCGCGCCACGAGCGTCATCATGCGCCGCCGCGCCTCCGTGCGCTCCGCCTCGAGCAGCAGGGCGGTTCCCGTCGGCACCTGCTCCCGAAAACGCATCTCGCAGCGTGCCGTGAAACCGCTGAGGCCGCGCAGCCAGAGCCAGTTCGCCATGACCTCGTCGAGGGCCGTGAACAGCAGGCCGCCGTGGGTCACGCCGGTCCACCCGCAGTGTTCCTCCCGCGGCGTGAAACGTCCGCGGCAGAGGTCCCCGTCGAGCCAGAGCTCCATGCCCAGGCTGACGGGATTCACGGTGCTGCAGGCAAAGCAGTTGACGGTCGCGTCGGCGATGGTGGCCATGGGCGGTTCCTCAGTGAAAGGTCATCGCGTAGTTGATCGCGGCCTCGCCAGGATCGATCAGCTCCAGGGCGATCTGCACGGGACGGCCCGAGGGCATGGTGCGCACCTGGGCCATTTCTCCGCCCAGGTACTCGTCGGGATGGAAGCGGCGCAGGGCGACCGTCGAACCGGTGAGATCCGAGAAGCGCAATTCGATGTCGGGAAAGGGCTGATCCCAGGGCGCACGATTGAGAATGACGGCGTCCACGCGCAGCGCATCGGCACGCTCCGGATGACTGCGGACCACGAGACGCTGGCTGCGGATGCGGCCGACGTCGCGGAGTTCCGGCAGCGCACAGCCGACGAGCGCGCAGAGACGCTCCGCGAGGGGGCGGGACTGGGGATCAGCCGCCAGCCGAGGCAGCTCACTGCGCCAGACCTGGGCGAGCAGTCCGGCCAGGGCGAGCAGCGCCACCAGGCTCCAGGCGAGCCGCCCGCGAGCGCCCGCCCGCGCCGGGGCCGACGGCAGTTCGGGCAGCGCCAGGGCAATGCGTGTCGCCTCGGCCGCCTGGGCGTCGGCGTCTGCGCCCCCGGCTGCGCGCACATCGGCGTCCTCCGCTGCCGCCGCTTCTTCCGGCACGACACGCTCGGACAAGGTCGCGGGGCGCGACTCCAG
>JAZBPI010000155.1:0-19914 GCA_036351555.1 Pseudomonadales bacterium | reverse complement strand
TCGTAGGCGAGGATGTGCGTGGCGATGCGATCGAGGAACCAGCGGTCGTGGCTGATCACGAGCACGCAGCCGGGGAACTCGAGCATGGCGTCCTCGAGGGCCCTGAGCGTCTCGACGTCTAGATCGTTCGTGGGCTCGTCGAGCATGAGCACGTTCGCGCCCTGCTTCAGCAGCTTGGCGAGCTGGAGACGGTTGCGCTCCCCCCCGGACAGATCGGCGACGCGCTTCTGCTGGTCCGAGCCCTTGAAGTTGAAGCGGCCCACATAGGCCCGCGAAGGGATCTCGAAGCCGTTGATCTCCATGATGTCGAAGCCGTCGGAGACTTCCTGCCAGACGTTGTTGTCGCCGTTGAGGTCGTCGCGCATCTGGCCCACGTAGGCGATCTTCACGGTGTCGCCGACGACGACCTTGCCGCGGTCGGGCTGCTCCTCGCCGACGATCATCCGGAACAGCGTGGTCTTGCCGGCGCCGTTCGGGCCGACGATGCCGACGATCGCTCCGGGCGGAATCATGAAGGACAGATCGTCGATCAGGACCTCGTTGCCGAAGCCCTTGCTGACCCCCTGGAACTCGATGACCTTGTCCCCGAGGCGCGGGCCGGGGGGAATGAAGATCTCGTTGGTTTCGTTGCGCTGCTGGTATTCCTTCGAGTTCATCTCCTCGAAGCGTGCGAGGCGCGCCTTGCTCTTGGTGCGGCGCCCCTTGGGATTGGAGCGCACCCATTCCAGCTCGGCCTTGAGCGCGCGCTGGTGGCTGTCCTCGGCCTTCTGTTCCTGCTCGAGGCGCTTTTCCTTGGCTTCGAGCCAGGTCGAGTAGTTGCCCTCGTAGGGAATGCCGCGGCCGCGATCGAGCTCGAGGATCCATTCAGCGGCGTTGTCGAGGAAGTAGCGATCGTGGGTGATGGCGACCACGGTGCCGGGGTACTCGGTGAGGAAGCGCTCCAGCCAGGTGACGGACTCGGCATCGAGGTGGTTCGTGGGCTCGTCGAGAAGCAGCATGTCGGGTTTCGACAGCAGCAGTCGGCACAGGGCGACGCGGCGACGCTCGCCACCGGAGAGCTTGGTCACGTCCGCATCCCAGGGCGGCAGCCGCAGCGCGTCTGCGGCGATCTCCAGGGTGCGCTCCAGCTCCCAGCCGTCCGCCGCGTCGATCTTCGCCTGGAGTTCGCCCTGACGCTCGAGGAGCTTGTTCATCTCGTCGTCGTCCATGGGTTCGGCGAACTTCATGGAGATCTCGTTGAACTCGTCGAGGACGGCCTTAATGTCGGCCACCCCCTCCTCGACGTTGCCGCGCACGTCCTTGGCGGGATCGAGCGCCGGCTCCTGGGGCAGATAGCCGACGTTGAGCTCCGGCTGGGGGCGTGCCTCGCCCTCGAACTCCTTGTCGACGCCGGCCATGATGCGCAGCAACGTGGACTTGCCCGAGCCGTTCAGGCCGAGCACGCCGATCTTGGCGCCGGGAAAGAACGACAGGGAAATGTCCTTCAGGATCTGCCGCTTGGGCGGCACGATCTTGCCGACGCGATTCATCGTGTAGACGTATTGGGCCATGGGTTCTCTGGTCGGAAACGGGGCAGGGGAACGGGCGTGGAAGGTACCTGAAGGGGGGCGGGCCGTACAACGCCGGCCGATCTCCTGCCGCCCCCGCAGCGGCAGGCCCCGGGATCAGCCCGAGGCCGCGGTACGGTCCCGATAGCAGCGCCCGCACACGGGGCGGTAGCGATCCTCGGCGCCGAGCTCGATCTGGGGCCCGTCGCGAACCGCTTCGTCACCGCGCAGGCGGAGATTGAAGACCGCCTTGCGGTCGCAGAAGTGGCAGACCGTCTTGATCTCCTCGATCGCGTCCGCGACCTCCAGGAGGCGTCGCGAGCCCTCGAAGAAGCGGGTCCGGAAGTCGGTGCGCAGCCCGTAGCAGATCACGGGGACGTCGAGATCGTAGGTGATGGCGCGCAGCTGATCGACGACGTCCGCGCTGAGGAACTGGGCCTCGTCGACGAGGATGCACGCGGCAGCCGCGAGGGGGCCGGTGTCGATGCGGGTGTCCGCATCGACGAGCAGGTCCGCGTCCCGCCGCAGGCCGACGCGGCTCTCGACGGCCGAGGGGCCGAAGCGGACGTCGATGCGCGGCCGCAGCACGACCACGGTCTCGCCCTTCTGTTCGTAGTTGTGCGCGACGGCGAGCAGATTGAGCGTCTTGCCGCTGCTCATGGTGCCGTGGCGGAAGTAGAGCTTGGCCATGGAGTTCAGCTACGTCCGCGTCGAGGCCGGGTCCGGCCGATTCAGGCGCCCGTCAGGGCTCCGGGAGCGCGAGTGCGACCAGCTCCGCCGGCAGGCCGTTGCCGCCGACGGACAGCACCAGGTACTGGCGACCGCCGTGCATGTAGCTCATGGGCAGCCCGACCTGGGCGTTGGGCAGGGCGATCTCGGCAAGGGTCGCGCCCGTGGCCTTGTCGAGCGCGCGCAGTATCGGCGCACCCGTGGCCCCTTCGCCGGCGAACAGCAGGGTCCGTGTCACGAGCAGGCCCGCCCGGGAGATCTTGCCGGTGCGCGGAATCGCTTCCGGGGCAATGCCGAGGCGTTCGGCCAGGCCCTCGGGCGTGTCGCCGTTGGGGACTGTCCAGGCCAGGGTGCCCCGGGTCAGATCGAGGGCGGTGATGCGCCCCCAGGGCGGCTTCACGATGGGGACGCCGGGCGCGAGCTCGGCGCGGGCGAAACCGAACACGTAGTCCATGTCGGAGGCGGATCCACCCGGCACCAGTGCGAGCACCGTGGGATTCGTCTGCGAGCCGACGTAGAGCATGCCCGTTTCCGGATCGAGCGCGCCGCCCTCCCAGTTGGCGCCGCCGAGGGTCCCCGGGAGTGACAGGGTGCCGTGGGTGCCGTCGGCGGCGCCCATGAGGGACGGTGGCGTGAACAGTGGCCCCATGCGATAGGGCGCTGCCGCCTCTCGTGCGCGCGCGGCGATGGCGGGCGTGAAGTCGGCGAGATCCGCCTCGCTGAAGCCCTGGCGCTCGAAGGGCGGTGGGCGCGTGGGGATCGGCTGGGTCGCCGCCGTCCATTCGCCGGGCACATCGGTCTGCGGAACCGGACGCTCCTCGATGGGCCAGATGGGCTCGCCCGTGACGCGATCGAAGACGTAGGCGAACCCCTGCTTGGTGAGCTGGGCGACGATCTGGCGCGGGACGCCGTCGATCTCCAGGTCGGCGAGGATCGGCGCCGTGGGATTGTCCCAGTCCCAGATGTCGTGGTGAATGATCTGGTAGTGCCAGATGCGCCGCCCGGTGCGCGCATCCAGGCAGACGAGGCTGCTCGAGTACAGGTTGTTCCCGGGTCGATGGCCGCCGTAGTAGTCGCCGGTCGCGGCCTCGGTCGGGAGATAGACCCAACCCCGTTCGGCGTCGAAGGAGATCGGGGCCCAGACCGCCGCATTGCCCGTGTAGCGCCAGCTGTCCTCGAGCCAGCTCTCGTTGCCTTCCTCTCCCGCGTCCGGAATGGTCCTGAAGGTCCAGCGCAGGGCGCCGGTGCGGACGTCGTAGCCGCGCACGTCGCCGGGCGTGTTGACTCGCGATGGTGGGCGCAGGCCCACGTGGTGGGCCGAGCCGACCACGATCACGTCGCCGACCACGGTGGGGGGCGAACTCGCGCCGATGGTGCCCGTGAGGGGGATGCCCTCACGGGTCCGGTGCCCCTCGTGCAGGTCGACCGTCCCGCCCTCGCCGAAGCCCTCCACGGGCCGGCCCGTGGACGCGTCGAGAGCGACCATGTGATAGCCGGGCGTGACCAGGATCACCCGGTCGTCGCCGGCACCATCGCTCCACCAGGCCAGGCCGCGGCCCGGATTGGGGCGCGGTGCCTTCTCGAGGCGCTCCCCCTCGTCCATGCGCCAGGTCCAGAGGGTCTCGCCGGTGCCCGGATCGATGGCGACCGCCCCCCGCCGGACGCCAGCGGTGGCGAAGAGCTTCCCGCCCACCATGAGCGGTGTGGTCGCGGAGCGGACGAGGGGATTGGGGCCGAAGTTGCGGGCCGTCCAGCGCCAGACGATCTCCAGCTCACCGGCGTTGGTCGCGTCGATCTGATCCAGGGGCGCGTAGCGCGTATGCGCCGCATCGCCCCCGTAGATCGGCCATTCACCGGGGGCGCCCAGGGCCGTCGCCGCAGCGGCGACGAGCAGGCCACCGAGCAGTCCCCTGAGCGGCCGTGCCCCGGTCAGGGTTCCGTCCCGGAGCAAGGCGCTTCCGGCGCGTCGCGGGCGGCCCGCGCCCGACGCTGCGCCGGGACCGGATGAACGGATCATGCGGACGGGGGTGCGTCGGCCACGACCGAGATGCGCTGGGCGTGACGCTCGTGCGGATAGTAGTCCCAGACCGCGTGATGCTGGGTGCAGCGGTTGTCCCAGAGCGTGAGCGTGCCCGGCGCCCAGCGAACGCGGCAGGTCAGGCTCGGCGTCGAGTCGATGAGCCTGAACAGCATGTCGAGGACTGCGCGGGACTCGCGCGGCGCCAGGCCGCGGATGTGGGTCGTGAAGCCGGAGTTCACGTAGAGCAGCTTGCGTCCGGTCACCGGGTGCCGACAGATCACCGGGTGCTCGTTGCGCGGATAGTCCTGCCCCGTCGGTGGTGCGACGCCGTAGGCGCCGACGTAGGGCAGGGCGCCGTCGTGAACTGCCGTCAGTCCTTCGAGGAACTGCTGCATGGCCGGCGAGAGCATCTCGTAGGCGAGATACATGTCCGCGAAGAGCGTGTCACCGCCGCCCACTGCCGGCACCTCGCGCATGTAGAGCAGGGAGGCCAGGGGCGGGCAGGCGTCGCAGGTGACGTCGGTATGCCAGGCGTCTCCGGCGGTGTACTTCGACTTCGCGGTCGTCCGGACCTCGAGCACTTCCTCGTCGCCGCTGCGCGCGTGATTGAGTGGATGCACGTGCAGCCGGCCGAAGCGACGGGCGAAGGCCTTGTGAGCCTCGATGTCCAGCTTCTGGTCGGGGAACACGAGCACCATCCAGTCCGCCCAGGCGCGCTCGATGTCCTCGAACTGGGAGGACGACAGGGACGCCAGATCGACGCCCCGGATCTCGGCGCCGATGTGCGGCGTCAGGGGACGCAGATCGAGGCTGCCGGTGTTGTGATCGAGCGGTGTGCGGGTCGCGGTGGGCATGGGCGGTCTCCTCTCCGATCCGGAGTGTCCCGCCAGCGGCCCGGAAGCTCAACCACGGCCTGCCGATGAACCCGCTCGTCGCCTCAGGCTCCGGCTCCGCGACGGGCGCTGACCTCGATCTCGAGCTTCATGCGCGGATCGAGCAGTCCAGCGATGATCATGGTCGCGGCCGGGCGGGCGCGCTCGAGGTGGCGACGGAAGACGGGCCAGCAGGGCTCGAAATCGCGGCCGTCGGGAAAGATGTAGCGAACGCGGACGATGTCGTCGAGCGTGCATCCGGCCTCGGCCAGGGCCCAGGCGATGTTGTGGAAGCACTGCTCCGCCTGGGCCACGACATCGTCGCTGATGGTCATGGTCTCGTAGTCGAAGCCGGTGGTCCCGGAGACGAGCACGTCGTCGTCGATGATCACGGCTCGCGAGTAGCCGATGCGGTGTTCGTAGTCCGATCCGCTGGAGACGAAGGTCCTGCTCATGGGGTCGCACTCGTCGTCGGCCACCCGTGCCGCCGCGTGGCCCGGTCGAGGAGGTCGGCGGTCGAGGGCGCGGTCGAACCCGCGCCCGGGACGCCGGCCGGCCTCCCGGTCAGGGCGCCTCGACGGCGAAGCAGTAGAAGAGCCCGTCGCCCCCGGTCGCGACGAGATCGGCCTGACTGCAGCCCCGCGAATCGTGGGCGGAGTTCCAGGAGGTCGGATGGTCTCCGCCTCCGGTCCGGTCGTGGTGGCCGACCCGCGCACTGCCTTCGCCGTTGCTGGTCCAGTCCGAGCAGGTCGAGTCGCCCTCGCGCTGGAACGCGGTACCGTCCAGCTGACTTCCGGTGAGGATGTCGTGGCGATTCGGTGTGTCGCCCCGCCCGTTGACGATGGCGCCCTGTTCGTCGAGTTGCGTCGCCTTCGTCAGGTTGTTGGCCTCGGAATGCAGGGCGTCGACGTTCTCCGCGATCATGACGCCTTCGGCGTTGAACCAGGGGCCGGTACCGATCCGATCCCGGGCGTGTACCGGTGCGTCGCCGCCAGTGGTGCTCAGGTAGGCGTGCCAGGTGCGGTCACCGGCACCGACCGCGGTCGCCAGCGCCGTGCAGTGCGCATCCGCGCCGGCGAGACCACCGAGCTTCGCGCCGTCGCCGGGGCCATGGCTGGTGAGGAAGAAGGTCATGGCCGGGTCGGCGGCGAGGGCGGGCAGCGTCGCGATCGCCAGCGCGACCAGTACGACAGAACGGCGGTGATGGGATCCTGTCGTCATGAAGGCGTCTCCCGGATCGATGGATCCTCACGATGAACCCTGCTCCCGTCCGCGGTCAATCGCGGCCTGCGGGCTTGCCCTCCCTGCCCGCGGGCGTATCGTCCCTCGGGGGGCGGAGCTGTTCCGCTGCGGGAGACCCAGCCGATGAACGAGAAGCCGAACGAAGGCGCGGGACCTGCGCCGTCGGTGAATCCCTATCTGGAACACAACTTCGCGCCGGTCGCCGAGGAAGTGACGACCTTCGACCTTCCGGTCGTCGGCGAACTGCCGCCGGAGCTTGCCGGGCGCTATCTGCGCAACGGACCCAATCCCCTCGGCGAGGTGGACGGCGCCCATCACCACTGGTTCATCGGGGACGGCATGGTGCACGGACTGCGCCTGCGCGACGGACGGGCGGAGTGGTACCGGAATCGCTACGTGGGGTCCCGGCATCTCAGCGAGCAGCGGGGCGCCGCGGACATCCCGGGGCGGAACTGGAACGACAGCGCCACGGGGCCGAACACCAACGTGGGCGGATTCGCAGGACGGACCTGGGCACTGGTGGAGGGGGGTGGCTGCCCGGTGGAGCTGGATTACGAGCTCGAGACCCTCGGCCGCAATGATTTCGACGGGACCCTGCCCGGGGCCTTCACGGCGCATCCGAAGCTCGATCCGCTCACGGGCGAACTGCACGCCATGGTCTACGCCTGGCCGCAGTGGTTCGATCACGTGCAGTACGTGGTGCTGGGTGCGGACGGACGCGTTCGCAGGACGCTCGACGTGCCCCTTCCGGGCATGACGATGATGCACGACATGTCCCTGACCCAGCGCTGGGTGGTGATCTACGACCAGCCCGTGACCGTCGACTTCACCATGCTCGAGGACTGGCCCTTTCCCTTGCGATGGAATCCGGACTACGGCAATCGCGTGGGCCTGCTGCCCCGCGAGGGTCGCGCCGAGGACATCGTCTGGATCGACGTGCCACTCGGATACTGCTTCCATCCCATGAACGCCTACGACGCCGACGACGGCACGGTGGTCGTCGACCTGTGCATCTACGACCGCATGTTCGACCGGGATCGCCTCGGGCCCTTCGGGGACGGCATGGCCCGTCTGGAACGCTGGGTGCTCGACCCTGCTCGACGCAGGGTCTCGACGACGGTCATCGACGAGCGCGCCAACGAGTTTCCGCGCCATCGAGGCAGTCGCGGCACGCTGCCCTATCGCTACGGCTACTGCGCGTCGCCCTCCCCGGATCCGTCCTGCGGATGGCCGACCCTCAAGCACGATCTGCAGACCGGCACGCGGCAGTGCTTCGACCACGGGGAGGGTCGCGCGGGCGGCGAGCCGGTGTTCGTGGCGCGCGAAAGCGCCGTGGAGGAGGACGACGGCTACCTGCTGACGCTGGTACACGATCTGGGTCGTCGGGCGACCGAGTTCGTCGTCCTGGACGCCAGGGACTTCGCTCGGGGCTACGTCGCCCGGGTGCCGCTGCCGCAGCGGGTGCCCTTCGGCTTCCACGGCAACTGGGTCAGTGACCGGGCCGTGCCGCCCGGCTGAGGGTCCTGCTGCCCGATTCCGAGTCTGGTGCCGAAGACCGGCTGCCTCGAGGGAGAGTCCTGCTCCATGATCCTGAACAAGCGCCAGTTCCTGAAGCTCTCCGGTGCTGCGGCCGGCGCCGCCCTGCTTGCGCCTGCCTGTTCCGCCCCGAGCGATCGCGCGGCCGCGCCCGGCGGTCCGGCTCAGGGGGACGACCGGGTCGCGGGACTCGTCCCGATCACGGACGACGCAGTGCCGATCAGCGTCGAGGAGCGTCTGGCACGCATCGACAAGGCCCAGCGGCTCATGGCCGAAGAGGGCCTCGATGCGCTGCTCATCGAACCCGGCTCGGCCATGCGCTACTTCACCGGCATCCGCTGGCGGCGCAGCGAGCGCCTGACCGCCGTGCTGATCCCGCGCGAGGGCGAGATCGCCGTCATCACGCCCTACTTCGAGGAGCCGAGCGTCCGCGAGTCCATGACCTTCGGCGACGACGTGCGCACCTGGCACGAACACGAGGATCCGCTCCGGCAGGTGGCCGGCGTCCTGCGGGATCGTGGCCTGGCCCGCGGGCGTATCGGGCTCGAGGAGACCGTGCGCTTCTTCGTGGTCGAGGGGCTGCGCCGGGCGGCGCCGACCTTCGAGATCGTCGGCGCGCTGCCCGTGACCCAGGGCTGCCGCATGTACAAGTCCGCGCACGAGATCGCGCTCATGCGCACCGCCAACGCGGTCACGCTGCGGGCCTACGAGCACGTCTACCGGAGCCTGGCGCCGGGCATGACCCCCGCCGACGTCAACGGGCTCATGCGCGCGGCGCAGGCGGCGCTCGGGGGTGACGGCATCTGGACCATGGCGCTCTTCGGCCCGGCGAGTGCCTATCCGCACGGCACCCGGCAACCGCAGGAGATCGAAGCGGGACAGATCGTGCTCATGGACTGCGGCTGCGAGGTGGAGGGCTATCAGTCGGACATCTCGCGGACCTTCGTCTACGGAGAGCCGACCGCGCGGCAGCGCGAGGTGTGGCAGACGGTGCGCGAGGGCCAGCAGGTGGCCTTCGAGGCGGCACAGCTCGGCACGCCGGCCGGGGCCGTGGACGACGCGGTGCGTGCCTTCTACCAGTCCCGCGGCTGGCGCCCCGGCTACGAGACCCCAGGCCTCAGTCACCGGACGGGCCACGGCATCGGCATGGACGGTCACGAGCGGGTCAATCTCGTCCATGACGAATCGACCCTGCTCGCGCCGGGCATGTGCTTCTCCAACGAACCGGGCCTCTACGATTTCGACAGCTTCGGCGTGCGTCTGGAGGACTGCATCTACATGACGGACGCGGGTCCGGCATGGTTCACCGAGCCGCCGGACAGCCTCGATGCGCCGATCGGGCGCCTCGGTGCGCTCCGGGTCTGAGCGCGGAGGGCCGAGCATGAAGTGGCGAGGACAGCGGCGCAGCGAGAACATCGAGGATCGTCGTGGCGCGGGCGGTGTGCGCCGACCGATCGGGCTTCCCGGGGGCGGTCGCGGCGGCCTCGGCCTCGGCACCATCGCGATCGTGCTGGTGGTCGGCTGGTTCCTGGGCATCAATCCCCTGACGCTGCTCGGTGCCCTCAGCGGCGGCGCCGTCCCCGTGACGGCGGAGCGATCGGCGGCGCCGCCGGCCGACGATGACCAGGCGGCCTTCGTGGCGACCGTGCTGGCCGACACGGAGGAGGTCTGGGGGCAGTTGTTCAGCGCCCGAGGGGATCGCTACCGGGATCCGGTGCTCGTGCTCTTTCGCGATGCGACCCGCTCCGCCTGTGGCCTCGGGCAGGCCGCCATGGGCCCCTTCTACTGCCCGGCGGATCAGCGCGTCTACATCGACCTCGGCTTCTTCGACACCCTGCATCGACGGCTCGGGGCTCCGGGCGACTTCGCCCAGGCCTACGTGGTGGCTCATGAGGTCGGCCACCACGTGCAGCAGCTCATGGGCGTGACCCAGCGTGTCGATGCGCTGCGCGGCCGCGTGGGCGAGACGGAGATGAACGCTCTGTCGGTGCGCGTCGAACTGCAGGCCGACTGCCTCGCCGGGGTCTGGGCCCATCACTCCCAGCGTGGCAAGGGCTGGCTCGAGGACGGCGACGTGGAAGAGGCGATGAACGCGGCTGCGCAGATCGGCGACGACACGCTGCAGCGCAGGTCCCAGGGCCGCGTGGTGCCGGAGAGCTTCACCCACGGCACCAGCGCGCAGCGCATGGAATGGTTCCAGCGAGGCATGGTCGCGGGCGAGGTGCAGCGCTGCGATACCTTCGAGGCCGCCCTGCGCTAGCGCGATGCCGGACGCAGCGCCGGCGACGCGCATGGAGCGAGTTGAGGGACCGGGGTGCGCAGGTCAGGCATCGCCGACAGGACGCCGGTCCGCGTCGCTCATCACGGTCGGATCGCGTCGAGGCCGCCCACGTGGAGGGCGCGATTGCGCTCCATCATCTCCTTGCGCATTTCCCGGCGCATGCGCCCGGCCTCGAAGAGGCGTCGCTCCACGTCCTCCGTGATCTCCAGCGGGGGCACGGCGCAGGCCTGGCCCGCATCGTCCTTCGACATCATCGTGAAATAGCAGGACATCACGTGCCGGGTGTCGAGCTCCGTGGGCTGCGCCGCTTCCGTGCGGATGCCCACCTCGAGCGTCGTGTTGCCCGTGTAGTTGACGTTGGCCTTGAAGGTCACGAGATCGCCGACGTTCACCGGCTCGCGGAAGTAGACCTGGTCCACGAAGAGGGTGACCACGTAGGTCCTGCAGTAGCGTGCGGCGCAGGAGTAGGCGACCTGATCGAGCAGCCGCATGAGCGCGCCGCCGTGGACCGCGCCGGAGAAGTTGGCGAGATCCGGCGTCATGAGCACGGTCATGGAAAGGGACTTGGGGCGCTCGATGTCCATCGCAGGTCTCCGGTCCGGGAATGGGTCGGTGCCGAGCGCGCCGCGGTCCGCGCGCGCTGGCCGACCCGCGTTTATACCCGAGGTCCAGGGCCTCGTGCGCCCCGTCCGCGGGGCGTGCGACGGCGCGGCTCGCCGCCCAGGGTTCAGGTCCGGACGGGGCGCAGGCAGCGGGTCTTGAGGGTGGGGTGCGCACCGGGCTGATAGGTGAGGACCATGGCCCGGCGTGGCTCGGGCGAAGAATTCGGCAGGGATCCGTGGACGAGGTGAGGGCTGAAGAAGATCAGCGAGCCGGCCGGTACGGCGAGGGCGACCTCGGCGGACCGATCGAAGCGGGACGGATCCGTGTAGAAGCCGCCGAGCTGGGTGCCGTCGTCGGTCCCCGGCAGGCATCCTGCACCATGGCTGCCACGGATGACGCGGAGGCAGCCATTGTCCGCATGAGCGTCGTCGAAGCTCACCATGACGTTCGGCAGCAGGTCGACGTGCGCGCAGTCGTGGATCCAGTAGGGCGAGTCCTGATGCCAGCCGAAGCCACTGCCGACCCCGGGGCGCTTCAGGTTGAGCTTGTCGGTCCAGAGGGACAGCGTGCGCGTGCCGAGCAGGTCGCACAGGGGGGCGACGAGGCGCGCATCGTCGATCAGGGCCGAGAAGGCCGGCTCGATCTCCGAAACGGGTTCGATGACCTTGACCACGGGGCGGTCCGGCGCCTGTTCGAACTGCACGGTCACGGGCCCGACGTCGACGAAGCGCCTGCCGTCGAGGAGATAGCTTCGCCCATCGGCGCAGGCATCGATCGCGGTCCGCTCGGCCGCATCGGCCGCGTCTCGCAGCCGGGCAAGTTCGTCTGCGCCGAACTGCTCACGCCGGACGAAGTAGCCCTCCTCCCGCCAGGCCCGGGCCTCTGCCGGCGTCAGCTGCAGGGCGTCGCCGCGGCGTGCGGCGGTGGTCGGCACGGACGTCATGGAATCGGCTTCCCCTGCGCTCATCCGCGAGGCAGCGCGCGTCGCCTCGCGGCCGCCATGATCGCCCGTGCGCCATGCGCTTCCAAGGCCTCGCATACCCGCCGCCGGGCCGAGCGGGCACAATGCACGCAGGGCAGCCCGGTGGAGGGAGGGGCCGATGCGGCAGCTGGGCCTGGGGATGATGCTGGTGAGTCTGCTGGCAGCCTGTGATGAACCGGCGCCGGTGGCGAGCCCCGCTCTGCCGACCGTTGCCGGGATCCCGGACCGGGACCCCGACGCGCCGGACGCGGACGGCCGCACGACGCTGTCCCTCTGGGCGCGGAGCTGTGCCCTGTGCCATGTAGACGGTACGGGCGGTGCGCCGCGCTTCGCGAATCAGGAAGACTGGGCGGAGCGCCGGGCCCAGGGGGAAGCCGTGCTACTCGCGCATACGCTCGCCGGCCACCGGAACATGCCGCCCCTCGGCTACTGCATGGACTGCACGGCGGAGGATTTCGTGCGCTTGATCCGCTTCATGGTGCCGGAGGCCTCGCCCTGATGGCGGTCACCCGGCGCGATCTGCTCTCCATGACCCTCGCCGCGGCGGCCACCCTGTCGACGCCGGGCGCCCGGGCCGAAAGCGCGTTCCGGACACCCTGGCGCAACTGGTCCGGCGCGCTGCACGCGACGCCTGCATCCCGGGTCGCGCCGGCCAGTACCGCGGAGCTGCAGCGCTTCCTGCGTGCCGGGCGCAGCCCGCTGCGCCCGGTCGGTGCCGGCCACTCCTTCTCGCCGCTCGTGCCGACGCAGGGCGACCTGCTGGTGCTCGATCGCCTGCAGGGCCTCGGCGACGTCGATGCGACGACCCTGCAGGCGCAGGTCCGCGCGGGGACGCGCCTGTCCCAGCTGGGGCCCCTCCTCGATGACGTCGGCCAGGCGTGCTGGAACATGCCCGACATCGATCGGCAGACCCTCGCCGGTGCCCTGTCCACGGCGACCCACGGGACCGGCGACTTCCGCAGTCTTTCCGGCTACGTGACGGCCCTTCGACTCGTCACGGTCGAGGGCGAGCTGCTGGAGCTCGACGCCGAGGCCGAGGCCGACGTCGATCTGTTTCATGCCGCTGCGGTGAGCCTCGGTACCCTGGGCATCATCACCGAGGCGACGCTCGCCAACACCAGGCCGCTGCGCCTGAAATCGCGCAGCGTCTTCGAGCCGCTGGAGACCGTGCTGGCGGAGTTCGAGGCGCGCGTCAGGAATCACCGGCACTTCGAATTCTTTCCGCTGCCCTACTGTGATTTCGTCTCGTCCCTGACCATCGACGAGACCGATGCGCCGATCCACAACCCGGCCCCGACGCCGGAGGAGGACGCGGCCATGACGGACCTGCTGCGCACGCTGCTCGCGACGCCGATCATGGCCCGGCGCGTGGTCTTCAATCGCATCGTGGAGAGTCTCGAGCCCAGCGAGGCCGTCGACCGCTCCTACGGCATCCTCTGCAACATCCGCAATCAACGCTTCAACGAGATGGAGTACTCGGTGCCTGCAGCCGCCGGCATGGCCTGCGTCCGGGAGCTCATGGACACCATCAGTGAGCGTCGCATCGACGTGACCTTTCCCCTCGAGGTGCGCTACATCGCGGGCGACGAGTGCTGGTTGTCCATGATGCACGGCGGGCCCCGCGTCTCGATCTCCGTCCACGAGTTCGCCGACCGCGATCATCGCCCCTATTTCGACGCCGTCGAACCCGTCTTCTGGAAGTACGGCGGCCGCCCCCACTGGGGCAAGGTCCACAGTCTCGGTCACGAGCAGCTCACCGAGCTCTATCCACGTTTCGAGGACTTCCGTGCCCTGCGCGCCCGGCTGGATCCGCGAGGCAGGCTCCTCAACGATCATCTCAGGACGGTGTTCGGCGCATGAGCCGGACGCTGATCGTCCTCGAGGGTCTTCCCGGGGTGGCGCGGTCATGAGCGTCGGCCGCCGCCAGCTGCTCCTGGGTGGCGCCGGTCTCGTCGCGGCCGCCACCGGAGGCGCGATGTTGTGGAAGCCCGTCGATCGCAGCCGGCCGCACGACGACTACTTCAGCGCGCTGAACGCGCTGCTCAAGCGCGAGGGCCCGGGGCATCCGGTGATGGTCGTGGATCGTGCGCGCCTGCATCGGAACATCGACGTCATCGCCGGCGCCGTCGGGGCAACGCGGACCTGGCGGGTGGTCGTCAAGTCCCTGCCTTCCATTCCCCTGCTGCGCGAGGTCATGACGCGGGCCCGCACCCGGGCCCTGATGGTGTTCCATCAGCCCTTCCTGAGCGCCGTCGCCCGGGCCTTTCCCGACGCGGACGTGCTCATGGGGAAGCCCATGCCGGTGAACGCCGCGCGGGCCTTCTATGCGGACCTCGCCGCGGGGCCGCCGACGGGCTTCGATCCTGCGCGTCAGCTGCAGTGGTTGATCGATACGCCCGAACGCCTGGCGCAGTACGGTCAGCTCGCCGCGGAGCTCGGCATCCGCATGCGCATCAATGCGGAGATCGACGTCGGGCTCCATCGCGGTGGCTTCGATTCGCCGGATGCCCTGCGCGGGCTGCTGTCGAGGATGGCCGCGGATGCCGAGCGCTTCGAGTTTGCCGGTCTCATGGGCTACGAGCCGCACCTCACGGGGGTGTCCGACCTCGGCGCACCGGCCGCGCGCGCGGTGCTCGAGGTTTATCGCGGCTGTATCCAGTGCTGCCGCGACGCGGGCCACGACCCGGCGCAGCTCACGCTGAATGGTGCTGGCAGTCACACGCTCCGCCTCTACGAGCGTGATCGCACCATGAACGATCTGTCAGCAGGGTCGGCGCTCGTGAAGCCCACGGATTTCGACACGGCGCTGCTCACGGACAACGTGCCGGCGCTGTTCATCGCCACGCCGATCCTCAAGCGCTACGACCGGCTCCGGGCGCCGGTGCCCGGGTTGGCAACGGACCTGATGCGCTGGTGGGATCCGAATCGCGAGCGTCTGTACTTCATCTACGGCGGCTACTGGAAGGCGCGCTACGTCTCGCCGTCGGGCGTGCCCGATGCGCTCTATCACAGCACCAATCAGGAACCGCTCACGACGTCCCGCGCCGTGGATCTGCAGCCGGACGATCTGGTTTTCCTGCGCCCCACGCAGAGCGAGCAGGTGATGCTCCAGTTCGGCGATCTGCTCGTGGTGGACGAGGGTCGTCTGGTCGATCGCTGGCCCGTGTTCCAGGAGGGCAGTCGCGCCGACCTGTCCTGATCCAGGGCAGGGACGGCACCGCGCGCGCCTCAGGTGATCGCTGCGGTGCCGGCGCCGACGAAGCGATCGCGGAGCGTGCGCTTGAGGACCTTGCCCGTCGCGTTGCGTGGCAGCGCCTCGATGAACTCCACGCTCTGCGGCACCTTGAACTTCGCGAGATTCGCAAGGCAGTGCGCGATGACCTCATCGGCCGTGAGCTCGGTGCCGGCCTTGAGGACCACGACGGCCTTGCCGGTCTCGCCCCAGCGTTCGCTGGGGACGCCGATGATCGCTGCCTCCGCGATCTGCGGCAGCTGGTAGAGCACGTTCTCGACCTCGGCGGGATAGACGTTCTCACCGCCGGAGATGTACATGTCCTTCCAGCGGTCGACGATGTACACGAAGCCCTCGTCGTCGAAGCGTGCGGCGTCGCCGGTGAGCAGCCAGCCGTCCCGGAAGCTCTTCCTCGTCGCGTCCGGGTTGTTCCAGTAGCCCGGCGTGATGTTCGGCCCGCGGATGAGCAGCTCCCCGACCTCGCCGCGGGGAACATCCTCGCCGTCGTCGCCGACGATCCGGATCTCCGTGTGGAGCAGGGCCTTTCCGGCAGAGCCGATCTTGCGCAGTGCGTCCTCGGCGACGAGCGCGGTACCGCCCGGACTCGTTTCCGTCATGCCCCAGCCCTGGATCAGCGGCACGCCGCGTCCGATCCAGGCCGACAGGATGGCCTCGGCGCAGGGGGCGCCACCGACCCCTGCGGCCTCGAGGCGGCCGAGGTCCGTCTCGGCGAAGGCGGGGTGCTGCATCATGAACTGATAGGGCGCCGGCACCGCGAAGAAATGGGTCACGCCCAGTTCGGGGTCTCCGATGATGGACAGCGCCCGGCCCGGATCGAAGTCGCGCATGAGCAGCAGGCGCCCACCGGCATGCAGGATCGGGTTCGCGTAGCAGTTCAGGCCGCCGGTGTGGAACAGGGGCAGCACGACGAGCTGCACGGCGCGCGCGGTGATGCCGGCGGGAATGCCGAGGTTCACGCAGTTGAAGAACACCATGCCGAAGGTGATGAGCGCGCCCTTCGGATGGCCCGTGGTGCCGGACGTGTACATGATCATGCAGACGTCGTCATGGGTGCAGGCGACGGGCGTGAGCGCCGCATCCGCCTGGCAGGCGGCCTCGTAGGAGCTGTCCGTGCGATCCCCGTCGATCTCGAGCGTCTCGCGGATCCCGCACTCGCGCGCGAGGGTGGGCGCGGTTTCCCGGAAGCGTGCATCGAAGACGAGCAGGTCGGGGGTCGCGTCCCGGAGGATGTAGTCGAGCTCCTTGGGCGTCAGCCGCCAGTTCAGGGGCAGGCAGATCGCCCCGATCTTCTGGCAGGCGAACTGGATCTCGAAGAACTCCGCGCAGTTCGGCATCAGCAGCGCGACGCGATCGCCCTTGGCGATGCCCTGCGTCTGCATCCAGGCGCCGAGGCGCCCCGCGCGGTCATCCAGTTCGCGGTAGCTGAGCGAACGCCCGCTGTCGAGATCGACGATCGCGGTCTTGTTCGGGCGCACATCGGCCTGGTGCGCGGTCCAGTCGTAGTAGGGGATGGTCACGATCGGTCTCCTGGAAGATTGGCTCGAGAGGTCGATGTCAGGGTTCGGGGGGCGGCACTGCAGTACCGGTGCGCTCGGCCGCTTCGAGCGAACCGGCCCATGACCCCGGGGCGCATGCTCGGTCAGGCGCCGCTCTCGTCATTGTCGATCGGGCAGCTCCGCGGCGTGAGGTCGAGCACCTTGAGCAGACGCCCGAAGCCGATGTACTGCCCCGCCATCATGCCGAGCTCGAGGATCTCTCCGTCGTCGAAGATCGTGCGCAACCGTGCGAAGAAGGTGTCATCGATGGCGTGATGATCGACTGCAAGCTTCTCCGCGTACTCCAGGGCCATGCGTTCGCGATCCGTGAAGTCCCCGTCCGCGCGATCGAGCTGCGCGATCTTTTCCTCAGAGAGCACCTGTCCCTTCGCCGAAGGGATCCGTGCCTCGCGTCACGTGAAGCAGTCGTTCAGCCGCGCGATCTTCAGGCGGACCAGCTCCTTGAGCGCCATGTCCAGACGCCCGCCCTGATGAGCCGGGTAGTAGAAGCGGAAGTAGTCGTCGAACATGTCCTGGCGGTGCGCGATGGCCCGCAGCACGCTCGCATCCCCGCCGCTTTCCTCGATGGCGCGCACCTGATCGCGGCGCGCCGGATCCAGTTCGTCGTCCTCGAACAGTCTGATGCGGCTCATGATCGGTCCCTCCCGTCGCTGTCGTGCCCTGATCTTAACGCCTTGCGCGGCGCGACAGGTCAGGGCGCCGGAACGGGTGCAGGCCGCGCCGAGGTGCCCTACCGTGCCACGCTTCAGCGCAGACCCTGCACCGGACCCGTCCATGACCCTGCCGCCCCGCTGGCCCTTCGACGTCCGCCGACTGCCGTTCTTCTATGGGTGGGTCATCTGGGTCGTGTCCCTGCTCGGCTTTCTCATGAGCATTCCCGGCCAGACCATGGGCATGGCCGTGTTCACGGACGACTTCATCGATGCCTTCGGCCTGTCGCGCACGCAGCTGTCCCTCGCCTATCTGTTCGGCACCGTGGCGAGCTCGCTCTTTCTCCAGCGGGCCGGGCGCTGGTACGACCGCCACGGCGCGCGCCTGGTCATCGTGGGCTCGGCGCTGCTCCTCGGCGCGACCGTGCTCGCCATCAGCGTGCTGGACCATCTGGTCGGGCTCCTCCGCCATCTGATTCCGGTACCGGACGCCTGGCTCGTGTTCCCGCTCATCCTCCTGTGCTACTTCGGCGTCCGCTTCGCCGGTCAGGGCGTGCTCACGAGCGCATCGAGAAACCTGCTCCTGCTCTGGTTCGATCGCCGGCGCGGGCTCGTCTCCGGTGTGCGCGGCGTGTTCGTGTCCCTCGGCTTCTCCGTCGCGCCCCTGGCGCTCTCCTGGCTCATCGCCCTCTACGGTTGGCGCGGGGCGCTCGGGGTGCTGGCACTCGTGGCCGGCTTCGGCTTCGCGGTGCTCGCCCTGCTCCTGGTTCGCGATTCGCCGGAGGCCTGCGGGGTGCTCCCCGATGGCGCGCAACCCGGCGAGCCGGCGCCGGCCTGGGAGACGCCGGATCTGACCGTTGCCGTGGCCCGGCGCAGCCCCGTCTTCTGGATCTACGCCCTCGGTCTGGCGGCTCACGCCCTCTTCGGCACCGCCTTCACCTTCCATGTGGTGGATCTCTTCGCCGAGGCCGGGCGCTCGCGGAGCGAGGCCTTCGGCTACTTCCTGCCCGCCGCGATCGTCTCGACGAGCGTGAACCTGCTGGCGAGCTGGGTCGTCGACGGCCTGCGCCTGAAGCCCTTTCTCCTGCTCATGCTCGTGGCCTTCATGGCAGGCACCTGGGGCACGGCGCATCTCGCCGAGGACTGGGGCTACTGGCTGCTCGCAGGGGGCTACGGGGTCGGCGGCGGGCTCTGGGGCGTGCTGTCGAACCTCGCCTACGTGCGCTTCTTCGGTCGGCTCCATCTCGGGGAGATCAGCGGGCTGTCCGCGGCCGTCACGGTCTTCGCCAGTGCCATCGGGCCGGCCCTGTTCGCCCTCGGCAAGGACCTCACGGGGAGCTATCGGGGCGTGATCCTGTTCGCGCTCCTGGCCCTGGCGGGACTGCTGGCAGCGGCGCTGCGGATCCCTCAGCGGGAGCCGCGTGCCGGCGCCTAGCGGGCTGCTGTCCTTCAGTTTCAGCAGCCTGCCCGGCATCGGCAACGCCTCGGGCCGGCAGGGTGGCCCCTCAGTCGATCAGGTTCTCGCCGCCGTCCGCGAGCCGTGCCGGGCGGGTCCAGTAGCTGTACTGGGGCGTCCAGTTCGAGGCGTCCAGCCCGCCGAGTCCGAGCAGCCCCCAGAGGGCGCAGTAGCTGTCTCCGGGGCCGAAGACGCAGGCGTTGCGGCGCAGGATCGTCTTCCCGGACCGTGCGTAGACGACGGCACCGGGCATGTTGCCGCCTCCGGCGATGACGCTCTGGTCCTCGAGGTAGGCGCCGCCACCATGGGACGCCATGCGGAAGCGCCAGCCGCGGGCGGCGGCGAAGCGCTGCTGGACCGCCGGCGAGTCCCCGGACAGCAGCGCCACGGCCATGGCGTCCTCGAGGTGCGGGAGCAGACCGTTGAGCCCGTCGCCCCAGAGCGTGCAGTAGCGGCAGGCCTCGCCCATGTTGTGGATCGCGAGGAGCTGCTCGCGGCCGGCGAAGAGGTCCGACAGCGTGACGGGCCCGTGCAGGGTCTCGAAGCGGTAGTCCGGAACCGGCGTGCCCGTGCGTGCCCGTCGAAGGGTCACGAGGCGTTCGTGCAGGGCGAGGATCTGCTGCTCGATGGCCATGATCTCGGCCTGGGTCGGATCTTCCTCTGCGGTCGCCATGGCGTCATGCCCTCCCCTGGAGGCAGGCGCCCCTCATCGCGGGTCGGCGGCGCCCGGGGTCCGGGGGGGGGCGCCCACGACGCCGATCCGTGCCGGGCGGCCGGGGCGTTCGGGCCGGTCCGGCTGCGTCGCCCGGGACCCGTGGCGCTGCCCTCCGGACCCCGCAGACGAGCTTACTCCGGCGTCGCCGGGCTGTCCCATCCGGCGCCCGGCGCCCCGGTGTGGACCTGAGCCCCATCGATGTACTTCGTGCAGGGGCTTCACGTGCCTGGCGCGCGGGCCATCGGGTACAATTGCGTGCTCATTCGAACGGTGCCGGCCGCCCGCTTCCGTCCCCCTGGCCGAGCCCGTCACGCTTCCGTGCAGAGGTGATGCCCCATGTACAGCGCCGACATGACGATCGCCGGTTTCGACGACGAACTGGCCCAGGTGATCCGCGACGAAGCGCGCCGTCAGGAAGAGCATGTCGAGCTCATCGCCTCGGAGAACTATACCAGTCCGCGCGTGATGCAGG
>JAZBPI010000154.1:0-12654 GCA_036351555.1 Pseudomonadales bacterium | reverse complement strand
CGGGAGGTACCAGCCGAAGTAGAACTGGCCTTCCCAGTCGTCCGTGCCGTAGTTCATGGTCAGGTTCGGCACGAAGCCGTCGCCGATGACCGGCTCGCCTGCCGCGCCGGAGGACAGCAGGTTGCCGGAGAGGAAGCCGAGCTGCGGGTTGACGTAGAGGTCGCCATCCATGGCCTCGAAGCCGACGCCGACGCCGAACTCCGTCCAGTTGCCCCAGTCTCGACCCGTGCCGGCGCCCCAGAAGATCCCGTAGAAGGTGACGTCGAGATCGCCCGTGTCGTAGGCGAGGCCCACGTAGGGGTTGATGCCGAAGAAGGCGTCCGTGTTGTAGGAGACGCTTCCGCTGATCGGACCTTCGTCCGCTGCGTGCGCCCCGCCGGTGGCGAGACCGGCGAGGAGTGCTGCGCCCGTGAGTCGAGCAATCGTGCTTTTCATCAAAGATGATCCCCGTTCTGTCGGTTGTGCGAGGGCATCCCTAGCGAGTTCCCTTCGCTTTCATAGATCCGAGGGAGCCATGGCGACTTCCCCTGGCGCACCCCGGTGCAAGCTCGGTGCCAGCGCACTCGATTCGGGACTGCGGGCCCTCTGGGCGCCTCGTTTGTGCGCCAATGCGCCGTTTCGGGGCGCAGCCGCAGGTCGCGTGTGCCAAGACGGTGCAATGGAGGGGCGGGTGCGAGATGGCCTCGCAGGTTCAACCCGCGGATCGCCGGGATGGTGCCTGTGCGATTGGCGCGAACCGGAGACCCCCGGACAGGCCCGCAGGAGACCCGATCCTCGGATCCGAGTCTCGAGCAGCGGCGTCGGACGGAGTCCGTGCTCGGGAAGCCCGGGGTAGCGGGCCTGCTCCGGTGCCGGGCGCCCACATCTGGCACCATTTGCACCGCCGCCCTGTCAGCTCGAGGGCACCGAAGCTGTGCGAGACGCCATGACCGACACCAGCCCGACCCTGCCCCATCCCTTCGCCGACCTCGTCGGTTTCGAGATCACGGCGCGTGGAGACGGTCGCTGTACCGGTGAGCTCCGCGCCGAGACCCGTCACCTGAACCCGCACGGGATCGTCCATGGTGCGGTGCTCTATGCGCTTGCCGACACGGGCATGGGGGGTGCGCTCAGCAGTGCGCTGGACGAGGGTCAGTACTGCTCGACGATCGAGATCAAGATCAACTACTTCCGGCCGGCGCTGCCGGGGCGCCTGCGCTGCGAGACGCGCCTGGTGCACAAGGGCAAGCGCACCGGCGCGCTGGAAAGCGAGGTTTTCGACGAGGAAGACCGTCTGCTCGCGCGTGCCACGGGCACCTTCATGATCCTGGGCGGCGACTGAGGTGTCGTCGCGGCCGATCGAAGCCCCCGCCGCCGGCGGGGGCGTGGTCCTGCCCGACGGGCGTTCTGCCTCGGCCCTGCTGCACGAGACGCTGCTCGATTCGGTCCGCGCGTTCCCGGACCTGTTCGTCGATGCGGCATTCCCGGAGTCGGCGTCACTCTTCCGCAGTGCCTATCCTGCGATCCTGCCGCGTTTCGAAGCGGCGCGCGTGGCCGCGCCGGCGCGCGCGGCGATCGCGCGCCGGCTTGCCCGTGTCTGGGCAGGCTGCCTGCAGTGGGCGGACGATGCCGGTCGCGTCGGTCTCCACGAGGCCCTCGCGGACACCGTGGCGCCCCTGCGTCTGAAGATGCACGCCTTCGGCGGCCGCCCGGGGTGGACGCCTGCGCCCGTGTATCGAGGCGAGCGCTGGAGCGGTGCGCAGATCGCCGGTCTCGGTGCCGCGCTGGCGGAGCGTGACGTCATCACGCCGGCAGCGGCCGAGGCGCTGGCATGGGTGGCCGAGCATGCGCTGCAAGGGGGCGTACTGGATCTGAGCGGCCGGCGCATCGCCGTGCTCGGCGCGAATGCCGAGATGGCGCCGACCCGCCACTGGCTCGAAGCGGGCGCCGAGGTGCTCTGGATCGACATCGCGCCGCCGCCCGCGGACTGGTTCGAGGGCGATCGGCGAGGCGGCGACGCGCTGGCGGGCCGACTGCACTGGTGCCCCGAGGGGGCGGACCTGCTCACGCAACCGCGCGAGATCCTGGCGACGCTGCGCGCCTTCGCTGCGGAGGGGCCCCTCGATCTCGGGCTCTATGCCTATGCGCCGGGGCGCGCGCGGGAGCTGCGCCTCACGGGCGTGATGAACGCACTTGTCGAGGCGCTGCCGCCCGAGAGCATCGCGAGCGTGACCCTGCTCGTCTCACCGACCACGCCGACGGCGCTCGACGCGCGTGATCTCGAGGCCACGGCGGCGCGGCGCGCGCGCCGGCCGGCCTGGGAAGCGGCACTGTCGGCGATCGGTCTGCTGGGTCGAGGCGATGGCTTCGTGCGCAGCGGCGACGGGGCGGCCACGCGCACGGTGGTGTCCATCCAGGGCGCGAGCTATCAGGCCGCGCAGTATCTCGGGAAGATCGCCGTTGCGGAGGCCTGGGCGACGCACGGGCAGGTGTCCCGGGAGGCGCCGGCGCCGCTGCGCGTGTCCGCGAACACGGCGGCGATCACGCGCACGCGTTCGCTGGATCACCCTGTTTTCGCTGCGGCCTTCGGCGGAGCGGGCGCTTTCGGCGTCGAGACCTTCACGCCCCGCCAGTCGCGCTGCGTGAACGGCCTGCTTGCCGTGGCCGACTGGCTCGTGCCTGAGCGGCCGCGGCCCGGCGCCGTGCGCGTGCACGGCGGTATTCACACGCTGCCGTTTCCGCTGGAGTCGGCGATGCGCGTCGCGGCCGGCTTCGGTTTCGCGCGCTCACCGCGCCTGCTCCGCGGTCTGCTGCCTGGTTGATCGAGGCGATTCCGCGCAGGACGGGAGGTCGAGCCGCACGAGATCCGAATGCGCATCCCCTTGACCCCCGCGGGCGCCCGTGAACCCTTCGCCCAGCCTGTCGAACCGCCGTTGGCGAGCGCCCCTGCGCTCAGAGAATGCCCGTGCCGTGATCCTTCCAGTAGCGATCCTTGAGGAGCCGCTTGTAGAGCTTGCCCGTCGGCAGCCGGGGCAGTTCGGGATCGAAATCGATGGAGCGCGGGCATTTCTGGCGGGACAGGTTCTCGATACAGAAGGTCATGAGCTCCGCAGCGAGCGCGTCGTCCGGCTCGATACCCGGCACGGGCTGAACGACTGCCTTGACCTCCTCTCCGAGGTCTTCGTTCGGCACCCCGAATACCGCCGCATCCGCCACCTTGGGATGTGTGATGAGGAGATCCTCCGTTTCCTGCGGATAGATGTTCACACCCCCTGAGATGATCATGAAGGTGGAGCGGTCCGTCAGGTAGAGATAGCCGTCCTTCACGTAGCCGACGTCCCCCACCGTACTCATGGTGCCGTCCGCGGAGGTGGCTTCCGCCGTCTTCTCGTCGTTGTTGAAATAGCTGAAGTCCGTGGCGGTCTTGAACCAGAGCTCTCCGGGCGTGCCCTCCGGACACTCGTTGCCGGCTTCGTCGAGCACGTGCAGTTCACCGAGAATGACCTTGCCGACGCTGCCCCGGTGAGCGAGCCACTCTTCACTGTCGAGGGCTGCGAAGCCCAGGCCTTCGGTCGCGCCGTAGTACTCGTGGATGATGGGTCCCCACCACTCGATCATCTGCTCCTTCACCCTGGCCGGACAGGGCGCCGCTGCGTGGATGGCGACTTCCAGCGTGGACAGATCGGCTGCGCTCCGGACGCTTTCCGGAAGCTTGAGCATCCGACTGAACATGGTCGGCACGAGCTGACTGTGGCTGATCCGGTGTTCACCGACGAAGCGCAGATAGTCCTCCGGATCGAAGCGCTCCATGATGACGACGGTGCCGCCGATGCGCAGCGTGAGGCCCACCGCCGCCTGCGGCGCCGAATGATAGAGCGGCGCCGGGGACAGGTAGCGCATGTCTTCCCGATAGCGCCACAGCTGCGACAGGAAGCTGTACAGGGGCAAGGGTTCGGCCGGCGGCTGTTCCGGGAGCGGGCGCAGGATGCCCTTGGGGCGCCCGGACGTTCCCGACGAGTAGAGCATGGCCGTGCCGAGCGATTCGTCCGCGATCGGTGTGTCCGGGTAGGCCGCGACGGCGGTTTCGAAGTGTTCGAAGGTGACCGCTGCCGTCCCTGTCGGAAGTGGCTCGCCTTCGGCGCCCACCACCAGACAGCGCCTGACGCCCGGACTCTCGTCGAGGGCTGCTGTCGCGATCGGGAGCTTGTCCTTCGAGACGATCAGCACCTTCGATTCGCTGTTGTCGAGGATGTAGGCCAGCTCGTCGGCCTTCAGGTAGTGATTGATGCAGGTGTAGTACAGACCGGAGCGCTCCCCCGCGCCGCAGCACTCGAGATACCGATTGTTGTTCTCCATGAAGATCGAGTAATGGTCGAGGCGCGCAAGGCCCGCATCGCGCAACAGGTGCGCCAGCCGGTTGGCTCGAGCTTCGTAGTCCCGGTAGCTGACCGCCTCTCCGGTGCCGGCCATGATGAAGGCCGGGCGATCTGGGTGCTTCAGGGCATGGCTGCCTGGGTACATGACGAGCGCTCCTTACCGTGCCGGGAATCCAGTGGGGGTCGTCTCGGAGCGAACCGCGCACAGGACCCTTGTCTTCACGCAATTGCGGTCGGGCGTAACGCGCGGCCCGTGCCGCCGCATCGATCGCGCGCTGGGACCTGCGTGATCCGATGCGACCGCCGGCTCCCTATTCTCCGGACCCGCTCCCATCCCGCTCCCTCCGTCTCGTCGGGACGGGGCCCTCCTCCAGTGCGCGTCCGTGCACAGACTACCGGTCCCGAGCGCAGGGTGAAGCCCTCCGCCGCGCACCCGCTGCCCGGCGAGCGCAGCCACGGACCGAAGTCGATCCGCGCCCTGCGCGCCTCTCCTGTCCCGTCACGAGGGCGAAGGTCGCGGGTGTTCGTCGCCCCGGTGCCAGAACCGGTCCCGGGGCGCCTGGGGCAGCCGATCCCCTGTGTCGAGCAGGGGGCGCCAGTCCTCGTCGGCGGTCGAGGCACGAACGGGGGCGGTAGATCGGGACCGGAAAGGTCGTGATCGGACGCTTTCGGCAACCTGCTAGGCTCGGCAGCGCGAGCCTCGAGAAACCAGAAGGCCGTATCACCATCACCGGGAGGGGACCATGTCCATCGATTTCGAGATTCCGCAGGAGGCCAAGGACCTGCGGCTGCGCATCCGCGCCTGGGTGCATGACGAATGCATGCCGGCGGAGAAGCGCCTGCTGGCCGGGGAGGACTACAAGACCGTGCTGGGTGAACTGCGCACCAAGGCGCGCGCCCAGGGGCTCTGGTGCCCGTTCATTCCGAAGGAGTACGGCGGCATGGGCCTGGGGCCCCTCGCCAACGCGCTGGTGCAGATGGAACTCGGCGAGAGCTACCTCGGCGCCCTGTCCATGAACACCCAGGGTCCCGACGACGCCACCATGATGACCCTGCTCGAGCACGGCACCGAATACCAGAAGGAGAAGTTCCTGAAGCCGTTGCTCAATGGCGACAAGCGCATCTGCTACTCCATGACCGAGAAGGCGGCCGGCGCCGACGCCACCGGCATGCAGACCCGCGCCGAGAAGAAGGACAACGACACCTACGTGCTGAATGGCGAGAAGTGGTTCTCCTCGGCGGCATCGGTGGCCGACATCGCCGTGGTGATGGCGAAGACCGACCCGGATGCGCCGCGCCACCAGCAGTTCTCCACCTTCATCGTCGAGCTCCCGAACCCGGGCTACCGGATCATCCGCGACATCCCGACCATGGCGGCGGAAGGCCCGCTCTCGCACATCCTCGGCGGTGGCCACGCGGAAGTGGCCATCGAGAACCTGGAGGTGCCGGCGGAGAACCTGCTCGGGGGTGAGGGCCAGGGCTTCAACATGGGTCAGCACCGCCTCGCCTACGGGCGCCTGCGCCACGGCATGCACAACGTCTCCATGGCGCAGCGGGCGCTCGACATGGCGACGGCGCACGTCACCAGCCGCACGACCTTCGGCAAGGGCCTCGACGAGCGTCAGGCGGTGCAGTTCATGCTCGCGGAGTGCGCCTCCGAACTCTACATCGCGCGCCTGATGCTGCTGCACATCGCCTACAAGGCGGAGCACAAGATGGACATCCGCCAGGAGAACGGCATCGCCAAGGTGTTCCTCGCGAACATGGTGCACAAGGTCGTCGACACGGCGATCCAGCTGCACGGCGCCCTCGGCTATTCGCGCGATACGCCGCTCGCGGCCTGGTACACGCACATCCGTTCGCAGCGTCTCGTGGACGGCCCGGACGAGGTCCACAAGTGGACCACGGGCCGCAACCTCATCAAGGCGTTCAAGGCCACGGGCACGACGGCCGGCGCCTGCGGCGGGGATCTGCTCTAGGGCGTTGCCTGCGGCGCGGCCGTTGCCGCAGGTGAACGGGGTGCGATCGCGGGCAGGCCCGCTCCCACAGCGGTTCGTGCCCGCCATCCAGCCCTGTGCGAGCACGGCTTGCCGGCGACGGCGATCTGTCCGAGGAAGTTGATCGAGCGGTTCGGTGGACCAGGCTCGAGACCTGCCGGGCTCGCCCATGCAGAGGAGCCTGATCGGACCCCGGGGGCGCGCGGCGCCCGACTCAGTCCTCCTGCGCGTCCGCCAGGGCATGCGTGGCGGGCAGGGGCTGCATGCGATCGCCGGCGCGAAGAATCAGGGTGCGCACGCCCGCATCGCCGCGCACGTTGACGCGGTTCTCCTGCTCGGGCCAGAGCTCCTGCAGGGAACCGTGGCCGATGAGTGCCGCCGCCGACCACCGGGTGGCCGGGAGTTCCTCGTAGACCCACAGGAAGTCTCCGTCGACTTCCGCGCCGACGAGGTCCAGGGGCAGGTCGGCGCCGGTCGCGTCCGCCAGGCGGAACTGCCGGAACACGTAGCGCGCGAAGGCCTCCTGGAGCGCGGCATCGCGCACGATGTCGCCGCGCATGCCCCCCAGCTGCTCCACGGCGTGCTCCGCGTCGTGCAGATAGAAGCGGTGGATGATCTCGACGGTCTCGGTGCGCGGGTTGAGCGCGATGGTCGTGAGCGCGGCCTTCAGCTGATGGGCCTGCACGCCTGCCGCGCCCCCGGAAAGGAGGGCGATGCAGGCGGCATGAAGAACCCAGCGCGGCAGGTTCACGACCGCCCTCAGTTCGCTTCCGTCATGGGCACGGCGCGCTCGCCGGGATCCTCGGCCTCGGCCGGGGGCTCCGCATCGGGCGTGTCGGTCTTGCGCTCCACGCGCAGATCGCTCATGAGATTGCGGCGCTTGTCCTCGCGCTTGTAGAGCTCGAGACGCGACGGCACGAAGCGGCGCGGGTAGTGGTTGTTCTCGACGTCGACGTCAGCCGTCTCCCAGTGGGGGTCGACGGTGATCTCCGTGATGTCCCCCTCCCGGACCAGGAGCTTGCGCACCTGCTGGGGTGAGCGGCGCCAGATCTCGGCGGGCATGCGCAGTTCCTCGGTGCTGCCGTCGGCGTAGGTGATGCCGAGGATGATCGGCATCACGAGACCGCCGAGGTTCGAGAACTGCAGCACGTAGTAGTTGCGATCCTCCGCCACGGCGCGGTCGTAGACCCGCCGCATCCATTGCGGATCGGCGTGATTCTCGTCGACGAGGGACTCGAGGAAGCTGTCGTATTCGTTGCGATCCTTGTCCGTGACCGTGAACTCGTCCATCTCCGAGTAGAGATCGTTGAGGCCCGGCTTCCGCGTCGTGCGCGTGCTCATGCCCGCGTCCAGATTGCGCTCGATGAAGAGGTACTCGGGCTCGCCCTGTTTCTGCTCGCGCAACCAGGGCTTTTCCACCTCGGGATTCCTGGTGTCCACCCGCAGCTTCCAGACCTTGTCGAGGCTGATGTCGACGTGGTCCGTGGAGTAGAACCAGCCGCGCCAGAACCAGTCCAGATCGACGCCGGAGGCCTCCTCCAGGGTGCGGAACAGGTCGTAGGGCGTGGGACGCTTGAAGCGCCAGCGCCGCGCGTACTCGCGGAAGGCGAAGTCGAAGAGCTCGCGACCGAGGATGGTCTCGCGCAGCACCACGAGCGCCGTGGCGGGCTTGGCGTAGGCGTTGTTGCCGAACTGCAGCAGCGATTCGGAGTTGGTCATGATCGGCACCTGGCGATCGCTGACCATGTAGTCCGTGATGAAGCGCGGATCGCCGCGATCCGAGCGCATGCCCTCGCCCCATTCCATCTCGGCGATGTGCTGGAGGAAGGTGTTGATGCCTTCGTCCATCCAGGTCCACTGGCGCTCGTCCGAATTCACGGTCATGGGGAAGTAGATGTGGCCGATCTCGTGGATCACCACGCCGATGAGGAATTCCTTCTCCGAACGCGAGTAGGTGCGATCGCCGTCCTCGTGGGGATCCGTGCGCGGTCCGTTGAAGGTGATCATGGGGTACTCCATGCCGCCGACCGGGCCGTTCACGGACTGCGCGGTGGGATAGGAGTAGGGGAAGGAAAAGCGCGAGTAGACCTCCAGCGTATGGATCACGGCCTCCGTGGAGTAGCGTGACCAGAGGGGCTCGCCTTCCTTCGGATAGAAGGACATGGCCATGACCGTGGAGGGCGCGAGGCCATCGCCCTGCTGGGTGTAGCCCTGCGCATCCCAGATGAACTTGCGGGAGCTGGCCCAGGCGAAGTCACGGACGTTCTTCGCATCGAAGCGCCAGGTCCGGGTCTCCGTGGTGCCCTCGGCCTCGTTCGCGAGTGCCTCTTCCGGCGTGACGATGAACACGGGCGCGTCGGCGCTCTCGGCCTGCTTCAGCCGCGCGCGCTGCTCGCTCGTCAGGACCTCTTCGGGATTCTGAAGCACACCTGTGGAGGACACGACGTGGTCGGCAGGCACGGTGATCTCGACCGAGTAGTCGCCGAACTCCAGGGTGAACTCGCCGTTGCCCAGGAATTCCTTGTTGTGCCAGCCCTCGTAGTCCGAGAAGGCGACCATGCGCGGAAACCACTGCGCGAGCAGGAAGATGTCGTTGCCGTCTTCGGCGAAGTGCTCGAAGCCGGCACGGGGGCTGAAGGCGCGTGCATCGGGAATGTTGTAGGCCCAGTCGATGCTGAAGGTCGTGACCGCTCCGGGCGCCAGCGGCGTGGGCAGATCGATGCGCATCATGGTGCCGACGACGGTGTGGGGCAGGGCATTCCCGAGTGCGTCCGTGACCGACAGGATGTCGTGGCCGCCGTCGAAGTCGCGCAGGGTCTGTTCGCGACGCAGATCGTTGAAGGAGATCTTCATCTCCGCACCCATGGTGCGGGTGCGCTCGTCGGCCGAATCCTTGCGGAAGCGATTCTGGTCCAGCTGGATCCACAGCCAGCGCAGGGATTCCGGCGCGTTGTTGTGGTAGCGGATCGTCTCGCTGCCGCTGATGCGGCGCGCGGCCTCGTCGAGGCTCACGGCGATCTCGTAGTCCGCGCGCTGCTGCCAGTACTGGGGCCCCGGGGCGCCGGTGGCGCTGCGCCAGACGCTGGCGTCGGGCCAGGTCTCGTCGAGCTGACGGAACTTGTCGACGAAGGTGCCCTTGGTCTGGGAGATCGCGGCATCCACCGATGGCGCGAGGATCAGGGTGGCGACGAGGCAGAGCAGGCCGTGTCCGGGGCGCATGAGGTCTCCGTAGCAGGATGGCGGAGCAGGCGAACGACCGATCATAGGGTCCTCGACGCCCCATTTCACGCCCGCTCGGCGGCGTCCGTCGAGGCGGGTGGGGCGCTCAGGCCTGTCGCCCGGGCGCGTGGCGGACCGCGGCGGGGGTCTCGATCCAGTGGGCGAGGCGCAGGAATGCGGCCCGTTCCCGCTCCCCGTCGCGCCTGCGCGAGTCGAAGACCCCCTCGCCCGCCTCGGCGGCATGCACGTAGAGCTGGGTGTCCCGGAAGATCGCCACGAAGGGGATGTCCAGGGAGCGCAGGAAGCGCTCCAGCTTGCGGAAGATGAGGGTGTTCTGGCGGACGCGATTGGCGATGACCGTCACGGGCAGGGGGTTGTGCCGGAAGGTGCGGTCCAGCAGCAGGTTGCCGATGAAGCGGGTGCCGGCCCGGATGTCGATGGAGGAGGGCAGCACGGGGATGAGGATCCGATCCGTTTCCGGAAGCAGGCGCGTGAGATCCGCCGTCGTGACGGCCGCTGGCGTGTCGAGAACGACCCGGCGGGCGGCCAGGGCCGCGCGCATCTGGAAGGTGCGGGTGACTCCGGCCTCCGGCGGCTTCCAGGCGGCGATGCCGACGATCTTCGGCAGGTGCGCGCCCCGCGTGTCGAGCCAGTGGGTGGCGGAGCCCTGCGGGTCGTGATCCACGAGCGCCGTCGAGGCCCCCATGTTGGCGTAGAACACGGCCAGGTTGGTCGCGATGGTGGTCTTGCCGCGGCCGCCCTTGGCGTTCACCACGAGGACCCTGCGACGCCCTTCCGCGAGTTCCGGAACCCGGGCGCGGGCGTCGCTGCCGAGGGCGAGGTCGAGCACGTCGTCAGGCAGCAGCCGGCCTGCCGGGGGCGAGCCGCCAGGCGAGCACCGTGCCGACGACGAAGCCCGTGAAGCTGATCAGCACCCAGGCGGGGATGGTCAGGCCCAGGAAGGACCAGCTCACTTCCGCGCAGTTGCCGGTGCCGAGCACCATGGCGCGGAGCACGTCGGACAGGGGAAAGACCTCGAGCATGTAGTCGAGCCCGGGGCCGCAGGCGGGCACCTGATCGGGGGGCAGGCTCTGCAGCCAGAGCTGGCGGATCGAGAAGCCACTGCCGATGAGCGCGGCCCCCGCCACCATGGGGGCCCAGATCCGCACCGCGCGGCCGTGCAGGGCGGCGCCGAGGGCGAGGACGCCGACGATCACGACCCAGATGCGCTGCATCATGCACAGCGGGCAGGGATCCATGAGCATCACGTGCTCCATGTAGAGCGCGATGCCCATGAGGGCGGCCGAGGCGAGCGCCATGGCGAAGAACAGCGAGCGTGAGCTGATCAGCGTGGACATCGCGGCTCAGGCCTCCTCCCGCACGCGGACCACGACCTTGCCGATCGCCTGGCGTTCGCTCAGGCAGCGCAGCGCCGCCGCGTACTCGTCGAAATCGTAGATTCGGCTGACCCGCGGATGGATCCGCCCCTGGGTCCAGAGCTCACCGAGCTCGCGCCAGTTTTCCGCATTGGCTTCCGGTTCGTGCCCCGTGAAGGCGCCGTAGAAGACCCCCACGACCTGGCAGCCCTTGAGCAGGATCAGGTTGATGGGCACGCGGGGAATCTCTCCACCGACGAACCCGACCACGAGCACGCGGCCCTTCCAGGCGATGCAGCGCATGCACTGATCGAAGAGCGGCCCGCCGACCGGGTCATAGATGACGTCGGCCCCGCGACCCTCCGTGAGCGCCTTGACCTTCTCCTTGAGCTCGCCGTCCGAATAGTCGATCACCTCGTCGGCGCCGGCATCGAGGGCGGCCTGGCGTTTTTCCGCGGTGCTCGCGGCGGCGATCACCCGGGCGCCCATGGCCTTGCCGAGTTCGACGGCCGCGAGGCCCACGCCCCCGGCGGCGCCCAGCACGAGCAGGGTCTCCCCGGGCTGCAGCTGGCCGCGCTGCTTGAGCGCGTGGTAGCTGGTGCCGTAGGTCGTGGACCAGGCGGCGGCGACGTCCAGCGGCATGCCCTCGGGTACGGGGCGCACGGCCCGCGCCGGGACGACGACCTGGTCGGCGAGGCCGCCGTGACCGCCGCCGGCGATCACCGCCTGACCCACCGCGAGGCCTTCGACGCTCTCCCCGAGCTCCAGCACCGTGCCGGAGAGTTCGCCGCCGGGCGAGAAGGGGAAGGGCGGCTTCATCTGGTACTTGCCCTCGATCATGAGGCAGTCGGGGAAGTTGATGCCGACGAAATGCACGGCGATGCGGACCTGCCCCGGGCCACAGACCGGCTCGGGGATCTCTTCCACGACGAGGGATTCGGGGGGGCCGAAGGCCTTGCACAGAACAGCTTTCATGGGGGCTCCAACAGGGCCGCGGGAGGCTGCGGCGGGCCGGGCGAACCGGGCGTCAGTCTACCTGCTGGCCGCGATCCTTGCGCCAGGCGGTACTGGCATCGACCAGATCGGGAAGCAGCCGCTCGAAGCTCTGCGCGAGGAGTGGCGCGAGCCGGTGCAGCTCCGGTGACAGGTCGGCAAGGGGGGCCGCGCGCGGCGATCGCCGTGCCAGGCGCTCCAGGACGCCGTCGAGGGTCTCCGCCTGCCGGTAGCGGACGAGCAGATCGACCTCGCGCATGCGTTCGAGGAAGCGCTGCGCCGTCGGGGGCAGGTGCTGGCGGTGCGCCTCGAGCTGGCCATAGGCGCGTTGCGAGAAGTCCTCGAGCGGTTCGCCGCCGAGCGCCTCGAAGCGCTGGGCGAGGAGATGATCGAACCAGAGATCGAGGGCCACCGGTGCCCAGCGCCGCCAGGGTGCCCGGAAGGCGGCGACCGCCTCCCGGACCGCGGCATGGCGATCCGTGGTGGCGTCGATGTGTCGGTGCAGGGCGATGCCGAGCTCGATCGAGGGCGCATGGCGGCCATCGAGCGGGCCGCGCACGAAGTCCCCGAGGAAGCCGCCGGTTCGCAGGGCGGGGTCCGGGCCGGCCAGGAAGAGATGCGCGAGGTAGTTCATCACGGCACCTCTGCTTGCCGGCGGCGAGCCCTCGGGCCTGGCTGGCCGGAGCCCGAAGCTCGCGCGGGCCCCGTGGATCG
>JAZBPI010000153.1:0-5739 GCA_036351555.1 Pseudomonadales bacterium | reverse complement strand
TGATCGCCGCCGAGACCGGCTTCGCGTTTATCAACTCCTGGGGCATGAGCCCCTCGGACTCGGCGAGCGACAGGCGCTCCTTGACCGCGCGCTCGACCCGGACCAGGCCGACACGGAACTGGTTTTCGGCCATCTCGCCGACACAGCGCACCCGGCGGTTGCCGAGGTGGTCGATGTCGTCGACCGTTCCCTTGCCGTCGCGGATCGTGATGAGCGTACGCAGGACGTCGGTGATGTCCTCGTTGGACAGCGTCCCCTCGCCCTCGGACTCCTTGCGGCCGAGGCGACGGTTGAACTTCATACGACCGACGGCCGAGAGGTCGTAGCGCTCCGCGGAGAAGAACAGGTTGTTGAACAGGTTTTCCGCGGCCTCCTTCGTCGGCGGCTCGCCGGGGCGCATCATCCGGTAGATCTCGACGAGGGCCTCCAGGCGATTGCGCGTCGGATCGATGCGCAGGGTGTCGGACACATAGGGGCCGCAGTCGAGTTCGTTGGTGTAGATGGTGTCGATCACCTTCACGCCGGACGCGTCGATCTTGTCGAGCATCTCGGCAGTGATCTCGGCATTGCACTCGGCGATCAGCTCGCCGGTCTCCGGATGCGCGATGTTCTTCGCCAGCACACGCCCCATGAGGTACTCACGAGGCACATCGAGGCGCTTGATGCCCGCCTCCTCGAGAAGCCGGACGTGCCGCGCCGTGATCCGGCGCCCCGTCTCGACGATCATCTTGCCCTTCTTGTCGACGACATCGAAGGTCGCGACGTCACCGCGCATGCGCTCGGGAATGAGGTCCAGCGAGTAGCCGTCCTTCTTCACGTGGAAGGTGTTGTTCTCGAAGAACATCTCGAGAATCTGCTCGGTATCGAAACCGAGGGCGCGCAGCAGCACGCTCGCCGGCAGCTTGCGGCGACGGTCGATGCGCACGAACACGCAGTCCTTCGGATCGAACTCGAAGTCCAGCCAGGAGCCACGGTAGGGAATGACCCGGGCGGAGTAGAGCAGCTTGCCGGAGGAGTGGGTCTTGCCGCGGTCGTGATCGAAGAACACTCCCGGCGACCGGTGCAGCTGGGAGACGATCACCCGCTCCGTGCCGTTGATGATGAAGGTGCCGTTCTCGGTCATCAGGGGGATTTCCCCCATGTAGACCTCCTGCTCCTTGATCTCCTTGACCGCCTTGTTGCTCGACTCCTTGTCGTAGATGACGAGCTTGACGACCACGCGGAGCGGCACGGCATAGGTCGCGCTGCGCAGGATGCACTCCTTCACGTCGAAGGCCGGCTCGCCGAGGCGATAGCTCACGTACTCGAGTGCGGCGTTCCCCGAATAGCTCACGATGGGAAAGACGGACTTGAAGGCCGCATGCAGACCCGACTCGAGCCGCGCCGCCGGCGGCGTCTCCGCCTGGAGGAACCGGTCGTAGGACTGGAGCTGGATCGCGAGCAGGAACGGAACCTCCATGATCTGTGGAAGCTTCCCGAAATCCTTGCGAACGCGCTTCTTTTCCGTAAACGAGTAAGGCATCAGCTTCTCCCGGCTCAGATGCTCGAGCAGGCGACGGTGCGGAGGCACCTGATCGCGGTCCGCCAGGGGCGGACCAACCTAGCTTCCGGAAGCAACGAAAGGCCGGTGGCCTTGCGGCCACCAGCCCCGCGTGTTCCGACCGTGCCGCGGGGCACGGGTATTACTTGATCTCGACCGTACCGCCGGCCTCTTCGATCTGCTTCTTGATGTCGTCGACCTCGGCCTTGGAGGCGCCTTCCTTGAGCGGAGACGGCGCGCCGTCGACGACGGCCTTGGCTTCCTTGAGGCCGAGACCCGTGATCGCGCGAACGACCTTGATCACGTTGACCTTCTTCTCGCCTGCGGTGGCGAGAATGATGTCGAACTCCGTCTTCTCCTCGGCAGCGGCGGCATCACCGGCTGCAGCAGCGACCGGCGCGGCAGCGACTGCTGCGGCTGCGGTGACGCCGAACTTGTCTTCCATCGCCTTGACGAGGTCGACCACGTCCATGACGCTCATGTCGGCGATCGCGTTGAGGATGTCGTCCTTGGAAAGTGCCATTGTTCGAGTACTCCCGGAATCAATACGCTGAATTGAGATAGCCGACGGCGAGCGTCAGGCTGCTTCCTGTTCTTTCTGGATCCTGACGGCGTCGATGGTCCGGACGACCTTGGTCGGCACCGCGTTGAGGGTCTGGGCCAGCTTGGTGATGGGGGCAAGCATGGTCCCCATCAGCATGGCCAGAGCCTCGTCGCGCGTCGGCAGGCTCGATACGGCCTCCAGACGCTCTGGACCCAGCAGCTCTCCGCCGATGGCGAGCGCTCTGACCTCGAGCTTCTCGTGCCCCTTGGCGAAATCCTTCATGAGCCGCGCTGCCGCGCCCGGGTCCTCGATGGACAGGGCAAGCAGCGAGGGACCCGTGAAGGCCTCCGCCAGGCATTCGAAGTCCGTCCCGGCCATGGCGCGGCGTGCGAGCGTGTTCCGGATCACCCGGACGTACACGTTCGTCTCCCGTGCCTTGCGGCGCAGTTCGGTCATCTCTCCGACGTTCAGGCCGCGGTAGTCGGCAAGAACTGCAGAGAGTGCGCTACCGGCGGCCTCGCTGACTTCGGCGACGATCGCCTTCTTGTCTTCGAGCTTGAGTGCCACTGGCATTCTCCTGGATGACGCCGGCTCGCCATGGCGGCTTCCGGCTGGTCCACTGACCGCGGAGCTGGGCTCCACGGCGGCGTACGGCGAGATCCAGACTTCAGCGGGTCTCACCGTCTGCGCAGGCTCTCCTCACGGAGACTTAACCGGCCCGACCGGAGTCGGGGCTGGACCTGCGGTCTCTGACGGCTTCCGGCGGAACCGGAGTCCTCAAAGTTCCAGCGCGGAGCCGGACGTACCGGCTCCGATGGTTCAGGCTTCCAGGCTCGACTGATCGATCGAGAGCCCGGGACCCATGGTCGTCGACAGCGTGATCTTCTTGAGATACACGCCCTTGGAGGTCGACGGCTTGGCCTTGCGGAGATCGGCCAGCAGCGCCTCGAGATTGGCCTTCACCGCCGCGGGCTCGAAGCCGACACGGCCGATGCTGCCGTGAATGATCCCGTTGCGATCCGTGCGATAGCGGACCTGGCCGGCCTTGGCATTCTTGACTGCGGTCGCCACGTCCGGGGTCACCGTCCCCGTCTTCGGGTTCGGCATGAGCCCGCGCGGACCGAGGATCTGACCGAGCTGACCGACGACGCGCATGGCGTCCGGCGAGGCGATGACGACGTCGAAGTTCAGCTCACCCTTCTTCACCTGTTCCGCAAGGTCGTCCATGCCGACGATGTCCGCACCGGCTGCCTTGGCCTTGTCGGCATTCTCGCCCTGGGTGAAGACCGCGACGCGAACGGTGCGGCCCGTCCCGTGCGGCAGCGTCGTGGCGCCGCGGACGACCTGGTCGGATTTGCGGGGGTCGACGCCGAGATTGATCGCCACTTCGAGCGCTTCCGGGAACTTCACCCTGGACAGCTCCGTGAGCAGCGCGACAGCCTCGTCGATGGGGTAGGCGCGGCCCCGATCGATCCGTTCCTCGATCGCCTTGCGGCGACGGCTGAGCTTGGCCATCACAGACCCTCCACGTCGATGCCGGAGGCGCGCGCCGTCCCGGCAATGGTGCGCACGGCCGCCTCGAGATCCGCTGCCGTGAGATCCGGCATCTTGGTCCGGGCGATCTCCTCGACCTGTTCGCGGGTGACGGAACCGACCTTCTCCGTATTGGGCCGTCCGCTGCCGGACTTCACGCCCGCTGCCTTCTTCAGGAGGACGGCCGCAGGCGGCGTCTTCTTGATGAAGGTGAAGCTGCGGTCCGAGTAGACGGTGATCACCACCGGCGTCGGGAGGCCCTGCTCGAGACCCTGGGTCTCGGCATTGAAGGCCTTGCAGAATTCCATGATGTTGACGCCGTGCTGGCCCAGCGCGGGACCCACGGGCGGACTCGGATTGGCCTGGCCTGCAGGAACCTGCAGCTTGATGTAGGCCTGGATCTTCTTGGCCATGTCGATCTCCTCGGGTGCGAACGCCCGGCGACCATGCGCCCGGGCTCCCCGTCAGGACCGGATCGGAAAGGCGTCCGGTCTTCCTTGGGCCGCGCCGGCATCATCGCCACCGCGGTACTGCATCGACTGCACGGACCGTCGAGTCGGGTCCGGGGAGAGCCTGGCTTCAGCCCTTCTCGACCTGATCGAAGTCCAGCTCGACCGGCGTGGAGCGCCCGAAGATCGTCACCGCGACGCGGAGCCGGCTCTTCTCGTAGTTCACTTCCTCGACCACGCCGTTGAAATCGTTGAACGGGCCATCGACGACCCGGACGACTTCGCCGGGCTCGAAGAGCGTCTTCGGCGTCGGCTTCTCGCCGCCTTCCTCGATGCGGTCGAGGATGCGCCGCGCTTCCGTATCGGTCAGCGGCGCCGGCTTGTCGGCCTTGCCGCCGATGAAGCCCATCACGCGCGGCGTGCTCTTCACGAGGTGCCAGGTGTCGTCGTTGAGCTCCATTTCCACGAGCACGTAGCCGGGGAAGAACTTGCGTTCGCTGCGCCGCTTCTGCCCGGCGCGCATCTCGACGACCTCTTCCGTCGGCACCAGGACTTCGCCGAACTGATCGTCCAGGCCCGACAGGGTGATCCGCTCCCGGAGGGCGCGCATGACCTGCTTCTCGAACCCGGAATAGGCGTGAACGACGTACCAACGCTTGGACATCTGCTGCTCCGCGATCTCGCTCGTCATCCGATGACGCTCGAGACGCCCCACCCGAGGGCCGAGTCGAGCCCCCAGAGAATGAGTGAAACGACGAAGACGAGGGCCAGCACCACCAGCGTCGTCTGGGTCGTTTCCTGCCGGGACGGCCACACCACCTTGCGGATCTCGATCCGGGCCTCGGTGACGAGGGTCCAGAATGCGCGCCCCTGCGAGGTCTGCACCGCGACCAGCGCCGCAACGACGGCGATGCCCACGAGCGCGAGCACGCGATAGAGCAGGGACTGGTCGACGTAGTAGGCGTTGCCCACGACGCCACCGGCCACGAGCGCGACCACGACGAACCACTTGAGTCCATCGAGCCCGGAACGACGCTGTTCAGCTTTCGGAGATGCACTCATGAACGGTACGGACGACCCTCTCAGCACAACCGGAGATCGGAGAGAAAGTGGCAGGCCAGGAGGGAATCGAACCCCCAACCTGCGGTTTTGGAGACCGCTGCTCTACCAATTGAGCTACTGGCCTGTGACTCCCTGACCTGCTCCGGGGCATCCCGTCGGGATGCCCCGTTCCCGTCCCTTACTCCAGGATCTTCGCCACCACGCCCGCACCCACCGTGCGCCCGCCCTCGCGGATCGCAAAGCGCAGCCCCTCGTCCATCGCGATCGGGTTGATCAGCTCCACCTCGAGCTTCACGTTGTCGCCCGGCATCACCATCTCGACGTCCTTCGGCAACTCGCAGGTCCCCGTCACGTCCGTCGTCCGGAAGTAGAACTGCGGACGGTAGCCCTTGAAGAACGGCGTATGACGCCCGCCCTCCTCCTTCGACAGCACGTACACCTCGGCCTCGAACTTCGTGTGCGGCGTGATCGAGCCCGGCTTCGCCAGCACCTGTCCGCGCTCCACGTCGTCCCGCTTCGTCCCGCGAAGCAGCACGCCCACGTTCTCGCCCGCACGACCCTCGTCCAGCAGCTTCCGGAACATCTCCACCCCGGTCACCGTCGTCTTCGTC
>JAZBPI010000152.1:0-11944 GCA_036351555.1 Pseudomonadales bacterium | reverse complement strand
TGTTCGGGTCAGTCAAGCAGAACCGGCGCCCGGCGCCCAGCATCGTCGTGGGCAAGTTGAGCGGGCTTCGGAGCCCCGGTATCTTCGGCGGTCGCCCCTGGGGAGGGAGCTCACCGATGGATTTCCATTTCGCCAATGCCTTCGAGCTGATCGCCGACACGGTGCCGGAGCGTCCTGCACTCCTCTGCGACGGTCAGGTGCGCAGCTGGCACGAGTTCGACACCCGGGCCGCGCGCCTGGCCACCGTGCTAGAGCAGCATGGAATCGACGCGGGCGCCAAGGTCGGCCTGTATCAGTACAACTGCAACGAGTACACGGAGAGCCATCTCGCCGCCTTCAAGCTCGGCGCCGTACCGATCAACGTGAACTACCGCTACCAGGCCGACGAACTCGTGTATCTGCTCGACAACGCCGATGCCCAGGCCGTGATCTTCCACGGGGAGTTCGCCCCGCGGATCGCCGAGATCCGCGACCGGCTGCCGCGCATCCGTCTGTTCCTGCAGATCGATGACGGCTCCGGGGCACCGCTCGGCCCCGGCGTGCTCGACTATGCGGCGGCCGTCGAGGCCGCCCCGCCCCGCGCACGGGCGCCCCGCCCGGGCAGCGACGTCTACATGCTCTACACCGGCGGCACCACGGGCATGCCCAAGGGTGTGATGTACGCGAACGGCGACTTCTGCCAGTCCATGACGGCGGGCTTCGCCGTGCGCGGACTTCCGCGCCCGGAACGGCTCGAGGCGCTGCCGGCGCTGGTGACGCAGCTCGCGGAGCTGGGCATGGCCCCGGTGAGTCTGCCGGCCTGTCCGCAGATGCACGGCACGGGCATGTGGATCGGTACCCTCATTCCCCTGCTCATGGGCGGCGCCGTCCTGACCCGACGCACGCCCCACTTCGATCCGCCTGCGCTGTTCCGGGACGTCGCCCGGCATCGTGTGACCGACCTGGTGATCGTCGGCGACGCCTTCGCGCGCCCCATGGTCGCGGAGCTCGATGCGGCCCGGGATCGCGGCGAGCCCCACGACCTGTCCAGCCTGGCGCTGGTGACCTCGTCCGGGGTCATGTGGTCCGCGGAGGTGAAGCAGGGGCTCCTCGCGCATCACGACATGATGCTCTACGACGCCATGGGCTCCACGGAAGGCTCCATGGGGGCGAACGTGAGCAATCGCCAGACGCCGGCGCAGACGGCGAAGTTCGCCCTCGGCGAAGGGGTCCGCGTGTTCACCGACGACGACCGCGAGGTCACGCCGGGTTCCGAGGAGATCGGCATGGTCGCGACCTCGGGCCTGGTGCCCCTCGGCTACTACAAGGATCCGGAGAAGTCGGCGCGCACCTTCCGCGAGGTGCGGGGGGTGCGCTACGCCTTTCCCGGCGACTACGCCCGGGTCGAGGCCGACGGCACCATCACGCTGCTCGGAAGAGGCTCCCAGTGCATCAACACGGGCGGCGAGAAGGTCTTCACCGAGGAGGTGGAGGAAGCCGCCAAACGCCACCCCGCCGTTCAGGATTGTCTGGTCGTCGGTCTGCCGGACCTGCGCTTCGGCAATCGCGTGGTCGCGGTGATCTCCCTGACCGAGGCATCGCTCCCGGACGATCCGGACGACGACCGCCTCCGGGACTTCATGCGGACCCAGCTCGCGGGCTACAAGCTGCCGCGTGCCTTCGTCCGGGTGCCGAGGGTGCAGCGCGCACCGAACGGCAAGGCGGACTACAAGTGGGCCCGTCGCGTGGCCGAGGAGGCGCTGTCCTGAAGGCGCGCGCCGCGCCCGCCCCCGGCCCGATCAGCGAGACCCGTTCCGACTCACTGGCGCTGGGGCTCTACCTCGCCGGCACCGCCAGCTGGTTCGCCGCCATGGGCGTGCAGACGGTGCTCTTCGCCTGGCTCGTCACCGTCGAGCTGCACGAGACGCCGGAGCGGGTCGGTCTCGCCCAGTTCGCCCTGCTCCTGCCCACGCTCTGCCTCATCCTGTTCGCCGGGGCGATCGCCGATCGGGGTGGAGCGCTGCGCCTCGCGCTGCTCGCCCAGACGCTCGCACTGCTCCCTGTGCTGGTGCTCGCGGGCGTCATCGGAGCGTCCCTGCTCAGCTACGGAGGGCTGATCGCCTTCGCGGTCACCATGGGCTCGGCGCAGGCCTTCCTCACGCCCGCACGGGATGGTCTGCTGCCGCGCGTCGCCGGTGCGCGGATCCAGCGGACCGTGGTGCTCGCGAGCCTCGTCCAGTTCGGTGTGCAGATCATCGGCTACCTCATCGCAGGCGCGGCGGACCGGATCGGAGCCGCCCGGGTGCTCGTCGTCGAGGCGGGCCTGCTCGCGGTCGGCGTGGTCGCCTTCCTGCTTCTGGCCCGCCGCCTCGGCGAGTCGTCGCCGCCGGTTCCCTCGCCGGGATCGCGACCGGCGCTTCGCCAGCAGCTGCACGAGGGCTTCGCCACGGTCTTCGCGTCCCCGGGCATGCGCATGGTCACCCTGATCAACTGCGCCATGGGCCTGTTCTATCTCGGCGCCTTCCAGGTCGGCGTGCCTCTGCTCGTGCGCGAGGTCCATGGCGGGACGCCGGGCCAGCTCGCGATGGTCAACGGGGTGCACATGGTCGGCGTCGTGCTCTGCACGCTCACGCTGCTGCGCATCGGCGACATCGAGCGTCACGGGCGTGCCCTGCTCGTCGCCATCCTCGCGGGCGCCGTGGCGCTCACGGGCATGGGGCTGGCGCGGGACTTCGTGCAGCTGCTGCTGTGGAACTTCGCCTGGGGCATCTCCGGAGGGGTCGCCATGAGCATGTCGCGCACCGTGATCCAGGCGCTGGCCCCCGCGACCCATCGCTCGCGCGTGATGGCGGTCTTCACCTTCGGCTTCATGGGCGCCGGTCCTGCCGGCGCGCTGCTTTCCGGCGCGCTCGTGGATGCCGTCGGTGTGCATCTCGCGCTGGTGGCGCCGGCGATCGCCATGGCGATCCTGGCCCTGCTCACGGCCTTCGGTTCCGGACTCTGGCAGCGCAGCACCCTGGCCCGCGAGCCTGCAGCCTGAGCGACCATGAGCCCGGCCGGGCGTTCGCACGGCAGGCGACGGTCGGCCCCGGATCCGCTGGATGTGGTCCGGACGCCGTTGTGGCACCCTCATTGCTCGCCTTCGTTCCCGCTCCGCTTCGCCCACCGCGGGAACGCGCCCGAGGCATGAGCCTGGAGGGCCACGCGATGGGCGGCGCCATGAGCACCCTGCGAGGCGACGTCCGGCGCCGTCATCGTGTCGCCGGTGTGGCTGGCCATCCTGTTGCTCTGGGTTCGGCCGCCCGGCACGGGCACGCGGCTCACGCGTCCTTCCATGTCCCGCTCCCTGTGGCGCAACGGCCCTGCCCGGTTCGTGCCCTTCGCGACCATGCTCGTCGCGATCCTGCTCACGGATCTGCAGATCGGTGTGTTCGTGGGCCTGCTCGTCGGCGTCGTCAGCCGTGCCTTCATCGTGATCCAGGTGCGGCGCTGCGGGACGAGGCCTGCGTGATCATCGACGGGACGCGCGCATCCTTCATCGATCACGGCATCGTCGAGACGATCGCGGATGTCCGCGCGGCGGCGCACCCTCGGGGCGTCGAGGTGGAACGCGAGCGGAATTCGACGGGCCACAACGCCCTGTTCAGCGAGGATGGCGCGGCATGAAGTCCTACGAGAAGATGCTCCTGGAGAACCGGGCCTGGGCGCAGGAGAAGGTCGAGCGCAATCCGGAGTACTTCGAGCGCATGGCCAGGGGGCAATCGCCGGAGTTTCTCTGGATCGGCTGCAGCGACAGCCGCGTGCCTGCGGAAGACATCACGAACAGCAGCCCGGGCGAGATCTTCGTGCATCGCAACGTGGCCAATCTCGTCGTGCACACGGATCTCAATCTGCTCTCGGTGCTCCAGTTCGCGGTGGAAGTTCTGGGCGTCAAGCACGTGATCGTGTGCGGGCACTACAGCTGCGGCGGCGTCAAGGCCGCCATGTCGAACAAGCAGCTGGGCCTCATCAACAAGTGGCTGCGCAACATCAAGGACACCTACCAGATCCATCGGCAGGCGCTCGAAGCGATCGACGATCTCGACGCGCGCACCGATCTGCTCGTCGAGCTCAACGTCCGCGAGCAGGTCCTGAATCTGGCCAAGACCTCGATCATCCAGCTGGCGTGGCGGCGTCATCGGCGGCCCACGCTGCACGGTTGGGTCTACGGGCTCAAGGACGGGCTCCTCAAGGAGCTCGCCATGATGGGCCCGGACGATCCGCTCGATCCCATCTACCGCTACGACCTCGACGAGCTGGAGTAGCGACGGGCGTCCCAGGGCCCGGGACGGCACGCAGGCCACCGATCGTGGCGTCAACCTCAGGAATCCCTTCGGGAGCCTCATGTTCAGCACAGAGCATCTTCGCGGTGACCTCTACGGCGGTCTGACGGCGGCGATCGTCGCCCTCCCGCTCGCGCTCGCCTTCGGGGTCGCGTCCGGCGCGGGCGCCATCGCCGGACTCTACGGCGCCATCGCCGTGGGCTTCTTCGCTGCGGCCTTCGGCGGCACGCCGACCAACGTGTCCGGGCCCACGGGCCCCATGGTGGTGGTGTTCGCGGGGCTTGCGGCGGCCTTCGCGGACCAGCCGGCACTGATCTTCACGGCCGTCGTGCTCGCCGGGGCGTTGCAGATCCTGTTCGGGGTGCTCGGTCTGGGGACCTACATCCGTCTCGTCCCCTACCCGGTGATCTCCGGATTCATGAGCGGCATCGGCTGCATCATCATCATCCTCCAGGCCGCAGGCCTGTTCGGCCACGACGCGCCGCCGGGGACGCTCGATGCGCTGGCGTCCATCCCGCGGGCGCTCCGCGACATCAATCCCTCCGCCGCCGGTCTCGGCGCCCTGTCCCTGGTGATCGTCTTCGCCTGGCCCAGGCGGCTGGTCGCCATCTTTCCCGGGCCGCTGGCGGCGCTCGTGGCCGGAACGCTGATCGGTCTCTTCCTGCCGGCCGCGCCGAAGATCGGCGCGATTCCCAGTGGTCTTCCCGGCTTCGTGATGCCGACCCTCGATGCGCTCTCGTCGGTGGTCGTGATCAAGGCGGCGGTCGTGCTCGCCGTGCTCGGTGCACTCGACAGCCTGCTGACGTCCCTCGTCGCGGACAACATGACGCGGACCCGGCACGACTCGAACCGGGAGCTCGTCGGCCAGGGCATCGGCAACCTGGTTGCGGGATTCATCGGGGGTGTTCCGGGTGCAGGCGCCACCATGCGGACGGTCGTCAACATCCGCACGGGAGGGCGGACCCGTCTCTCCGGCATGCTGCACAGCCTGGTGCTGCTCGCGATCGTCCTCGCCCTCGGACCGCTCGCCGAACGGATTCCCCACGCGGTGCTCGCGGGCATCCTGTTCAAGGTCGGCTTCGACATCATCGACTGGACCTATCTGCGTCGGTCCCATCGCGGGCCACGCATCGATCTGGCGTTGATGACGATCGTCCTGCTCATGACGGTGTTCGTGGATCTCATGACCGCGGTGATCGTCGGCGTCTTTCTCGCCGCCCTGGCCTTCATCCAGCAGCTCGCCGAGTCGCAGATCCGGCGTCTGCGGTCGAGCGAGGTCGTACCGGAATCGGAACGGGAGCGGTCACTGCTCGAGCAGGCGGAAGGGCGCATCAACATCTTCGAGTTCAACGGCCCCATGAGTTTTGCGGCCGCGGCGGATCTCGGCCACCACGTGCGCGACACCATGACCCCGCATCAGCAGGCGCTCATCCTCGATTTCCGTGAGGTCCCCTTTCTCGACCTGTCGGCCGCGCGAGCGGTGGAGACCGTGGCCATCGATGCCCGGGATGCGGGGCGCGACGTCTACGTCTGCGGGCTGAGTGACGCCGGTCGTCGCACGCTCGCGGAGCTCGGTGCCGATCAGGCGATCGTTCGTGACGGCTTTCTCTCCGATCGCGAGAGCGCCATCGCCCTTGCGCTGGAACGCCTGGCACCGCGCGTGTCCGGAGCGGCGGCGCGTCGGAGCTGAGCCCTGCCTCGATGGGTGGCCCGCTCGGCGCCGGTGCTTGCGCGTTGAGCCTGAGGATCGCATCGTGGTGACCTGGATCGGGTTGCCCTGGCCTCCGGGCGGGAGGTGGTCGTGGAGTACGTGCTCTCCCTCGAACAGGTGCGGATCACCGACATCGGGCGCGTCGGTGGCAAGAACGCGGCCCTCGGCGAACTGCACGCGGCGCTCGGCGCCGACGGGCTGCATGTCCCGGCGGGCTTCGCGGTCACCGCGGATGCCTGGCGCGCCGTCCTCGCCCATGCGGGCATCGAAGGGGACCTCCGCCGCCTGCTGGCGGTTCCCGGTTCGGGCGCCTCCGAAGATCTGTCGACGCGCGCCCGGCAGTGTCGCGAGCTCGTGCATGATGCCCCCTGGCCGGACGCCCTGACGGAGGCGGTCGCGGCGGCCTACAGCGACCTGGAGGCACGCTACGGCGTCGGCGTGCCGGTGGCCGTGCGCAGCTCCGCGACGGCGGAGGATCTCCCCGACGCGAGCTTCGCCGGTCAGCACGACAGCTTCCTGAACGTCACCGGGGTCGAGGCGCTCATGGAGGCCGTGCGGGCCTGCATGGCGAGCCTCTTCAATGCACGCGCCATTCGCTATCGCGAGAACAACGGCTTCGATCATTTCTCCGTCGCCCTGTCCGTGGGCGTCATGCAGATGGTGCGCTCCGATCTCGCCGCGAGCGGAGTCGCCTTCTCCATCGACACGGAGAGCGGCTTCCCGGACGTGGTGTTCATCACGGCGGCCTACGGTCTCGGCGAAGCGATCGTGCAGGGGGACGTCGATCCGGACGAGTTCCACGTGCACAAGCCGAGCCTGCTTGCGGGGCATCGACAGGTCCTCCGGCGCAGGCTCGGCGCCAAGGCGGAGCGCGTCGTCTGGAAGGACGCCCATGCGGCCGGCACGCGCACGGAGGTGGTTCCCCCCGCGGAGCGCGAGCGCTTCTGCATCGACGATGCGGCCGTTCTCGCGATCGCCGATGCCGTGATCCGCATCGAACGGCATTTCTCGGCGCGTGCAGGGGGCCCGACGCCCATGGACGTGGAGTGGTCCCTCGATGGTGTCGGCGGTGAGCTGTTCGTCGTGCAGGCGCGGCCGGAGACGGTGGTCTCCCAGCGGCGGGTCGGGATCCTGCGCCAGTATCACCTGCGCGAGCAGGGTCCGCTCCGCGCCGCCGGGCGTGCGGTCGGCAGCGGCATCGCGACGGGCCCCGTACGCATCGTGCGCACGGCCGCCGACCTCGCCGCCTTCCGCGATGGCGAAGTGGTCGTGGCCGAGATGACGAGCCCAGACTGGGGGCTCGTGCTGCGCCGCGCGGCAGCGCTCGTCACCGATCGGGGTGGGCGGACCTGTCACGCCGCCATCGTCGCGCGGGAGCTCGACGTGCCGGCGGTGGTGGGCTGCGGCGATGCGACCACGGCGCTCGTCGACGGAGAGCAGGTGACCGTGTCCTGCGCCGAGGGCGAGGAAGGCCGTATCTACGCGGGTGAGTTGCCCTTCGATGTCGAGGAGACCGATCTGGGCCAGCTCGGCCATCCGCACACGGCGATGATGGTCAATCTCGGGAATCCCTCCCTCGCCTTCCGCACGGCCCTGCTGCCCTGCGCGGGGGTGGGTCTCGCGCGGCTCGAGTTCATCATCACCGACGAGGTGAAGGTGCATCCCATGGCGGCGGTGCATCCAGAGCGTGTCGATCCCGTGGTCCGCAAGGAGATCGCCGAGCTGGCGCGCCACGACGGCTCGCCGACGGACTACTTCGTGCGGGCGCTGGCGGAAGGGGTCGGCACCATCGCGGCGGCCTTCCATCCACGCCCGGTCATCGTGCGCCTGTCGGACTTCAAGTCCAACGAGTACGCGAAGCTGCTCGGGGGAGAGGCCTTCGAGCCCGTGGAGGCGAATCCGATGCTCGGCTTCCGCGGTGCGGCGCGCTATGCGCATCCCGCCTATCGAGAGGGCTTCGAGCTCGAGTGCCGCGCACTGCGCTTCGTGCGTGAGGAGATGGGCCTTGCGAACGTGCGGATCATGGTGCCCTTCTGTCGTCGCGTGGAGGAGGCGCGGTCCGTGCTCGCGGTGATGGCCGAAGCGGGGCTGGAGCGGGGCAGCAACGGCCTCGAGGTCTACGTGATGTGCGAGATCCCCAACAACGTCATCGAGATCGACGCCTTCGCCGAGCTCTTCGACGGCTTCTCCATCGGCTCGAACGATCTCACGCAGCTCACGCTCGGGGTCGATCGGGATTCGGAGCTCGTGTCCTTCGACTTCGACGAGCGCGATCCCGGCGTGCTCAAGATGCTCGCCATGGCCGTGGAGGGGGCGAAGCGCAATGGCCGCCACGTGGGAATCTGTGGTCAGGCGCCGTCCGACTATCCCGAGGTCGCCGAGTTCCTCGTCCGGCGCGGCATCGATGCGATCAGTCTGAGCCCGGACACGCTGCTGGCGACGACCCTGCGCATCCTCGAGGTCGAACGCAGCCTCCCCTGATTCAGGCGTGGGCGACCTTCCGCCAGGCGCCCAGGGCGATCGATGCGGCCGTGAGCACGCCGTAGACGAGCATGCCGCCGGCGATGGCGGCGTAGACGAAGTCGATGCCCTGATCGAGGGTCCGCACGCCGATCCAGGCGCCCCCGACACAGATGGCGAAGCGCAGGAAGGTGGCGATCACGGGCCAGAGCACGGTACCGGCGCCCTGCGAGGCGAAGTAGAGAGCGAGGCCCAGGCCCTGGAAGGCGAAGAAGGGGCCGACGATGCGCAGATAGCGTGCGCCCGCCTCGCGGATCTCCGGGTCGGCGGTGAACAGGTCGGTCCACAGCCCCGGTGCGATCGCCAGGAGCAGCCCCACGGCGCCGGTGAGGGCGGCGGCGCTCCAGCCGCCGATCCAGCCGATGCGCTCCGCACGATCCATGCGTCCTGCGCCCACGTTCGTTCCCACCATGGCCGTCATGGCCGCGCCGAGCCCGAAGATCAGGGGTACGAGCAGGAACTCGAGACGGGCGACGATGCCGTAGCCGGCCAGGGCCGTCACGCCGAAGCCGCTCACGAGGACATTGAGCAGGGACACGGTGAGCACCACGAAGACCGGCGACAGGGCGGCGAGGGCGCCGACCCGGAAGATCAGCGCGAAGAGCGAGGCGCGCAGGCGGAACGCGGAACGGCGCAGGCGGAGCGGAGCCTCGGCGCGCAGCAGGAGCCCGAGCATGATCAGGGTGTTGAGGACGGACACGGCGATCACGGCGTAGGCGGCGCCGCGCAGACCGAGCGCCGGCAGGCCGAAGGCGCCGAGGATCAGCGTGCCTGCCAGCGGCACCTGGACCAGAGCGCCGATGATCATCAGCAGCGCCGGGAGTTTCATGTTGCCGCTGCCGCGAAAGGTGGCGCCGAGCAAGGCCATGGTCCAGATCGGGACGGCTCCGGCGAAGAGCACCGTTCCGTAGGCCTTCGCTTCTCCGATGACGGCGTCCGAGGCGCCGGACAGGGCCAGCATCCAGTCCCCGGCCGCGAGGAACAGGAGCTGGAAGCCGACCCCGGCGACGAGCGCGATCGCCAGCGCGTGCCAGAGGATCGCCTCGGCGCGGCGGCGATCGCCGGCACCGAGGGTCCGCGCCATGGCGCTCGACACGGCGCCGCCGAGGGCGCCGTTGGACAGCATCTGCATGAGCATGAGCGCGGGAAACATGAGCGCGATGGCGGCCAGCGGTGCCATGCCGAGGCGGGAGACGAACCAGACCTCGGCCATGCTCACGCTGGCCTGCACCAGGAAGGCCAGCGCATTGGGGCTGGCCAGGCGGAGGAGGAGCCCGAAGGGTGGGGCCTCGAGCATCTGGCGCGCCATGGGACCGGGCGCCGGCGGCGTCCCGGCGTCTTCCGCCGGCGCGACCTCGTCCGCTGCCTGGAGCGTCATGAGCGGACCGCCTCCTGGGACGCGACCTGCTGGCGCAGGGTGCGCAGGGCGCCCTCGAGCTCCTGCCAGGGGCCGGCCCCGTAGAGCTCGAGCATCTGTTGCTGGGCTCTGCGCCAGCATGCGCGAGCAGCCTTGCGGCGCGCTTCGCCGGCGCGGGTGATGCGGATCGGTCGTGCGCGCCGGTCGTCGTCGCGGATCACCCGGTCGACCAGGCCCGCCTTCTCGAGGGGCACCAGTTTCCGCGTCAGGGTGCTGCGGTCCATGTAGAGGCGGGCGGCGAGCCGGGACGCCGTCATGGGCCCGGCGACGGCGAGGCTTTCGAGGATCGGGAATTCCGCGCGCGTCAGCCCGACGGGCTTGAGAGCCTCCGCATAGATGCGCGCGACGGCGCGGGCGGTCTGCTGCAGGTTGTTGCTGAAGCAGTGCCGCGGCTCCATCGGGTCGTAGTCAGGAATCATGGATGTGCCCGAGGCGGAACTCATGCATGCACATACACGCATCCGCTTCCGCGGGTCAATCGGTCCGGGATTCCTGCGCGGGCGCGGGCCCCGGCTGGGGGCGCAGCGCTTCGAGTCGCTCGAGCCAGGCGGCCGCGCCCCGGGCGCCCTGCTCCACGGCGGGCGAGGGGGGCGAGCCCAGGGAGAAGGTGCGCCCCTCGATGCCGACGAGCACGAGCCGGGTGGGGAGCAGGCCGAGTTCGTCGCCGAGGCGCAGCATGCTGATCAGGTCGAGGCCGTGGCTGGAGGTGACCCTGCAGGGCGTCGTGCGGAGTGCGTCCAGGTCCCAGTAATGCAGCGTGCCGGCCGGTGCCCCGTCGGTGACCACCGCATCGACGATGAAGGTCGGCACGCCGGCATCGAGGTGGTCGAGCAGCGCGGCCGGCACGGCGCAGGTGCGCAGGGTGACCGCGGGATGGCTGCCCGTCCGCAGGAGCTCGATCACCCGGGGCCCTGCGCCATCGTCGCCGCGCAGGGGCTGGCCGACGCCGATGACGCAGGCGAGGGTCACCGGGTCGTCCGGGTCAGACGCAGGAAGGGAGCCGCACAGGAGATGCAGGGATCGTGATTGCGCACCAGCCGCTCGGCGAAGCGCGCGAGGGCGTCGTCGTCGAGATCCAGCCGCGGACCCAGCCCGTCGCGCAGATCCTGCTCCATGGCCGCCTGGTTCTGCGAGGTGGGCGGCACGATCCGGGCCGCGCGGATGCGGCCGTCCGGCGCGACCTCGTAGCGATGGTAGAGGAGGCCCCGCGGTGCCTCCGTGGCCGCGCAGCCGCGGGCCGGCACGGCGACCTCGACGGCGGGCGGTTGCGCAAGGTCCAGTGCCGGATCCTCGATGATGCGCAGCGCCTCGTCACAGGCGAAGAGCATCTCCACGGCGCGCACGGCGATGCTCCGGAAGGGATTCCGGCAGTCGGCATCGAGACCGATCTCGCGCGCGGCCTCGCGGCAGATGGCCGGCAGCCGGTCGGCATTGAGTGCGAAGCGGGCGAGGGGACCCGTGAGGTAGGTCCCTTCCTGCACGAGGCGCGCGTGGAGCGCGGTGCTGTGCGGCACCTGGTGCTCCTCGACCACGTCCTCGAAGGCCGTGGCGTCGATATCGAGGCCGCCGGTGGAGGCGATGCGCCCCTCGTTCATGGGATAGACCGCATCGTGGCGCAGGGCGAGCAGGCTGCAGTCGAGGCGATGCTCGGGACAGGGCAGGGTGCCCGTCCAGTGGACGATCTCCAGGGCCTGGTCCCGCGCGCGGAGCAGCTGCTCGCGCTGGGCCGCGAGGGCGCGCCGCTCGGGCAGACGGTGGAAGCCGCCGACGCGGACGTTCACGGGATGGATCTCGCGGCCGCCGAGCAGGGTCATGAGCCCGTTGCCGACGCGCTTGAGGGCGAGGCCGCGCTGCACCAGGTGCCGCACAGCACCGCGCTCCACGCGCGCCTCGCGCAGGAAGGGACCTACCTCACGGGGCCTCTCGCCCGCTTCGCGCTCAACGCCGATCGGCTGCCGGCCATCTGCCGCGAGGCCGCGCGCGAGATCGGTCTCG
>JAZBPI010000151.1:0-19195 GCA_036351555.1 Pseudomonadales bacterium | reverse complement strand
GGGATCGATCTGGCGCGCGAGTGCGGCGAGCAGGGGCGCCTCGACCGACGCCAGGTCCACCGGTCCGCCGAGGTCGGCGAGCTGGGTCACCGCAAGGCCGGCCATGCCGCAGGGGTTGATACGCGAGAAGGGCTCGAGATCCATGGCCACGTTCAGCGACAGGCCGTGGTAGCTGCAGCCGCGCCGGATGCGCAGTCCGAGCGCCGCGACCTTCGCTTCCCCGACATAGACACCAGGAGCGTCGGCGCGCGCCGCCGCCGCGATGCGCCAGCCCGCAAGCACCTCGATGACGGCCTCCTCGATCGCCGAGACGAGGGCGCGGACGCCGAGCCCGCGACGGCGGCAGTCGACGAGCAGGTAGACCACGAGCTGCCCGGGGCCGTGATAGGTGATCTGGCCGCCACGATCGCTCTGCACCACGGGAATGGCGCCGGGCATGAGCAGGTGCTCCGCCCGCCCGGCCTGCCCCTGGGTGAAGACCGCCGGATGCTCGAGGCTCCACAGCTCGTCCGGGGTGTCGGGCCCGCGTTCCGCCGTGAAGCGGCGCTGCGCGTCCTGAACGTCCGCATAGGGCTGGCGTCCGAGGCGGCGCACCCGGAAGTCGCGAGGCCGATCCGCAGTCGCCTCAGAGGACGAGTTCGACACGGCCCGTGGCCTTGAGGTCGGTGAAGATGGCCTCGATCTGCTCAGGATGCTCCGCCTCGATCACGACCGTGACGGCGACCCAGCGCCCCCCCCGGGATTCACGCACGGACAGATCGGCGCGGGTGACCGCAGGCGCATGACGGCGATGCACGTCGAACACGAGCTCGACGAAGTCCTCGTCGTTCGCACCCATGACCTTGATCGGATAGCGGCAGGGAAACTCGATGCGTGGGGGCTCGGTCGGCTCCATGGCGACGCTCAGGCGAGCAGCCGCGTGAAGAACAGGCGCACGGCGTCCCAGAGGCGGCCGAAGAATCCTGCCTCCTCGACCGGGAGCAGGGTCACGAGCGGCGCGTCGTGGAGCACCTCGCCGTCGAGGGACAGGGTCAGACGCCCCAGGGGCGAACCGACGGGCAGGGGCGCTTCCGGCCAGGGCTCGAGTTCCACCCGCGCTTCGAGATCGTCGTAGCGTCCCCGGGGAAGGGTGAGGACCAGATCCTCCTCGAGGCCCACGGCGACGTCGTCCACGAGGCCCTTCCACACGCGCAGGCGCTCGAGCTCCTCCCCGCCCGCATAGACCTGCTGCGTCTCGAAGAACCGGAACCCGTAGCGCAGCAGGGTCTGGCTCTCCTGGGCACGCGCGCTCTCGCTGCCCGTCCCCATGACCACGGAAATCAGCCGCATGCCGTCGCGCACTGCGGAGGCGACCAGACAGTAGCCGGCCTCCTCCGTGTGACCGGTCTTGATGCCGTCGACGGTCTGGTCGAGCCAGAGCAGGTCGTTGCGATTGCGCTGGGTGATGGGCTCGCCGGTCTGGAAATCGGTGCCGTAGGTGAATTCCTTCTCCGCGTAGTACGCGTAGTGCTGGGGATGGTCCGCGATGATCCGTCGCGCCAGCACCGAGAGGTCGCGCGCCGTGGACCGGTGTTCGGGCGCAGGCATGCCGGTCGCGTTCTCGAAGTGGGAGTCGTTCATGCCGAGCATGCGCGCCTGCTGATTCATCATCTCGGCGAAGGCATCCTCGCTGCCCGCGACGAACTCAGCGACCGCGACGGACGCGTCATTGCCGGACTGGATGACGATGCCGCGCAGGAGATCCTCGAGGCGCACCTCCTCGCCGACCCGGACGAACATCTTGGAGCCGCCCATGCGCCAGGCCTTCTCGCTGATCGGCACCATGTCGTCGAGCCCCAGACGACCGCTGTCGACCTCTGCCGCGACGATGTAGTCGGTCATCATCTTGGTCAATGAGGCAGGCGGGAGCTGGAGGTCCGCATCCTTCTCCGCGAGGACCGCACCGGAGCGCGCATCCACGAGGATCCAGGACGACGCAGCGAGCTGGGGCGGTGCGGGGATGAGCGTGGGCGCGGCCAGGGCAGCGCTCGCCACGAATGCGAGCAGGAACGCGAGACTCGTCAGAACAGCGCGCAGACAGACAGGCATGGCGGGAATCCGTCCTCCGAGAGCATGCGATTCGAGGGCGCGGAGTCTACCACGGGGCCATCGGACGCCTTCCCCGGCAGGCCGGGCGCCCCGTGCCGGCCTCACTCCCGGACGATGAGCGGCACCCCGGCGATGTCCGCGAAGGTGATCAGGGCCTGCATGCGGTTGGCCGCGGACAGATCGCTGAAGGGACCCACGCGAACGCGGACCAGCGCGTCGTCACCGGAGGCCAGCTCGACTCCGGCCGGGTCCGGTCGACCGCGTATCACCTCGGCCAGGGAGCGGCGCAGGGCCTCCGCGGCCGCGGGGTCCCGGAAGGCGCCTGCCTGCACCCAGAAACTCTCGCCGGCGGCGTCCTCCAGGCGGTCCGGTTCCGGCAGACGCTGCGGCGCCGGTTGGGGAAGGCGTTGTGGAACCGGCTGCGGCGCCGAGGCGACCTGCGGACGCCCGCCCGGCGACAGGACGTCGATGCGCACGCGCGCCACGCCCGCGTCGGCGTAGCCGAGCTTCACGGCGGCCGCATAGGAGAGATCGATGATGCGATCACCGTGGAAGGGCCCGCGATCGTTGACGCGCACGACGATGCTGCGCCCCGTGTCGAGGCGCGTGACCCGCACGAAGCTGGGCAGCGGCAGGTGCTTGTGGGCTGCCGTGAGGGCGTACATGTCATAGGGCTCGCCACTCGAGGTGGGTCGCCCGTGGAACTTGCGCCCGTACCAGGACGCCAGACCGGTCTGGCTGAAGCCCTCGGCGTCGTCCATGACGTGATAGGTCTTGCCGAAGACCATGTACGGGGATCGATTGCCCGACCGTGCCCGGGGCTCCCAGCGCGGCACCGGATCGGGGAGCTGGGCCAGCCCGCGCGGGGCCCGGCTCGGCCCCGAATCCTTCTTCGTCACCGTCGGCGTCACACAGCCGACGACGAGCCAGAGGATCAGCAGGAGCAGCGCGCCGCGCATGGACGTCAACCCTGTCGCGCCGCGCGCGCGTCGGCCACCGCGAGGGCGAGGTCGCGCACGGCCATGGCGTAGAGATGGGATCGGTTGTAGCGCGTGATGACCGAGAGATCGTGCATGCCGACGTAGTACTCGGGCCCTGCCTCACCCTCGAACTCGATCAGTGTCGCGCGGTCGGCGTCCGGCAGATCGCCGAGCCCCTCGACCCCGAGCGCACGAAGCTCGGCGATGGTGAGACGGAGCTCGAGATCCGTCGCGACCGCCGCCTTCGCCGCCGCGGGCGGCTCGGGCACGGCCCGCGCCACGGGCGCGCCGAGGCGCCAGCCGTGGCGGGCGAGATAGTTGGCGACGCTGCCGATCGCATCGACCGGGTTGTCGCGAATGTCCCGGAGCCCGTCCCCGTCGAAGTCCACCGCATAGGCGCGGTAGCTGGACGGAATGAACTGGCCGTAGCCCATGGCACCGGCGTAGGACCCCAGAGGCACACGGGGATCGAGGCCCTCTTCCCGGGCGAGCAGCAGGAACTGTTCGAGCTCACTGCCGAAGAAGGCTGCGCGGGGCGGATAGTCGAAGGCCAGGGTCGCGAGCGCGTCGAGGACGCGCCAGGTGCCGCGATTGCGGCCGAAGCGGGTCTCCACGCCCAGGATCGCCACCACATAGGCTGCGTCGACGCCGAACACCCGCTCCGCCCGCGCGAAGCTGTCCTCGTGGATACGCCAGAAGTCCAGCCCCTGCTCGATGCGCTCCTGCGTCAGGAAGATGCGACGGTACTCGGCCCAGGTGAGTCGCCGCTCCGCCGGGCGGGCAATGGCCTCGAGGATCGGCTCCTTTCGCGTCGCCTCGGCGAACAGCGCGTCGAGGGCATCGGGATCGAAATCATGTTCGGCGACCATGCGCGCGACGAAGCGGGCGACCTCGGGGCGCGCCACCCCGTAGGCGGGGCCTGACTCGGCTCCGGATTCGGCTCCGGATTCGGCCGCGCTCGTCGACGCGACGAGGGACAGCTGCAGCGCGCAGAGCATCGACAGCAGCCGGCGAAGGAGAGGGGAAGGCACGCGAGAAGGCTCCGGATTCGAGATGGTCATTCAGGCACGCAGCAGTCTGCGATGGGTCCCCACGGCCATGAGGATGCCGAAACCGGCCATGAGCGTGAGCGCAGAGGTGCCCCCGTAGCTGACGAGCGGCAGGGGCACACCCACCACGGGCAGCAGGCCGGCCACCATGGCGATGTTCACGAACAGATAGGTGAAGAAGGTCAGGGTGAGGCCACCGGCGAGCATGCGCGCGAAGGCATCCTGTCCCTGAGTCGCGATGAACAGCCCCCGGGTGACGATGAGGAAGTAGAGCGACAGCAGCACGAGGATGCCCAGCAATCCGAGCTCCTCCCCCATGACCGCGATGATGAAGTCCGTATGGCTCTCCGGAAGGAAATCGAGGTGGGACTGGGTCCCCTGGAAGAGGCCCTTGCCGAAGACGCCTCCGGAGCCGATCGCGATCTTCGACTGGATGATGTTCCAGCCCGCACCGAGCGGATCGCTCTCCGGATCGAAGAGGGTGAGCACCCGCTGTCGCTGATAGTCCTTCATCACGTACCAGAGCCCGGGAAGCGCCGCCGCGCAGGCCATGAGGCCCGCCGCCACCAGCGACCAGCGCACGCCCGACAGGAGCAGCACCGCGAGCCCGGAACCGGCGACGAGAATCGCCGTGCCGAGATCCGGCTGCGCCGCGATCAGCACGGCCGGCAGACCGATGAGCGCCAGCGCCACGAACACGGCCGAGGTCTTCGGCGGCACGCTGCGCTCGGCGAAGAAGGCGGCGGTCATCATGGGCACGGCGAGCTTCATCATCTCCGAGGGCTGGAAGCGGGGCAGGCCCGGCAGGTCGATCCAGCGCTGCGCACCCTTCGCCGACGTACCCGCCAGCAGCACGATGACGAGCAGGACGATTCCCGCTCCATAGATGAGCGACGCCCAGCGCCGCAGGGTCATGGGATCGATCTGGGCCGCGCAGAGCATGACCAGGAGCGCGGCGCCGAGCCGGTAGAGCTGGGACACGAAGCGATCGACGTTGCCGTCGACGGCGCTGTAGAGCACCACGAGACCGTAGCCGCAGGTGAGCACGACCAGCACGAGCAGCGGCAGGTCGATGTGCAGGCGCCAGAGCAGCGCCTGGCGCCGCTCGAAGGTCGTGTTGGCGTCCGGCATGCGGCGCACGAAGTCGCGCTGGGCCATCAGTTCGTCACCAGCTGCTGAGCGTCCTCATCGATACCGGGCAACAGCCAGGCATCGAGTACGGACTTCGCCACCGGCGCCGCCGTCGAGGATCCACCCCCGCCGTTCTCCACCAGTACCGCGACCGCGATCTTCGGCGCATCCGCCGGTGCGAAGGCGACGAACCAGGCATGTTCACGGCGTCGCTCCTCGACTTCCTCGGGGTCCAGCTTCACACCCTGGGGAATCTCCACGACCTGTGCGGTGCCGGACTTGCCGGCCATGCGGTAGGCGATGTCACGGCCGACGTAGGCCCAGGCCGTTCCGTTCTCGCCGTAGACCTGGTTGCCGCGATGCACCACGTCCTCCATGGCATCCACCATGAGCTCGAAGTTGGCGGGTTCCGCCAGTTCGATCGGAGGCAGCGGCGCCGTCTCCAGCTCCGGCAGCGGGGCGTCGCTGGCGAGGATCATGCGTGGGCGGACCCGGGCGCCCCGGTTGGCGAGGATGGACACGGCCGTCGCCAGCTGCAGCGGCGTGACCAGCATGTCGCCCTGGCCGATGCCGAGATTCAGGTTGTCCCCGGGATACCAGGGCTCACCCCGCACGCGGCGCTTCCACTGACGATCCGGCATCAGGCCGTTGGCCGCATCCGGCACGTCGATCTCGAGGTGATCGCCGAAGCCGAAGGGACGGGTGAACTCCACGATCCGGTCCACGCCGAGACGCGTGGCGAGATCGAAGAAATAGGTGTTGGACGAACGATAGATCGCCTTGCGCAGATGCACGATCCCCTGGCCGCCGCCGCCCGGTCGCCAGCTCCAGTCCCGGTAGCGCCGCGAATCGTTCGGAAGCTGGTAGTAGCCGGGATCGTTGATGGTGCGCGACCAGTCCGTTTCCCCATTGGCCAGCGCCGCCAGCGCCACGAAGGGCTTGAAGGTGGACCCCGGTGCGTACTGCCCGCGCAGGGCGCGGTTGAAGAGCGGCATGTCCGGATCGTCGCGCAGGCCGGCATAGGTCTCGGTATCGATACCACCGATGAAGAGATTCGGGTCGTAGCCCGGATTGGAGACCATGGCGAGAATGCCGCCGCTCTCGGGCTCGATCGCGACGATGGCACCGCGACGCCCATCGAGGGCCGCCACGGCTGCGCGCTGCAGATCGAGATCCAGATGCAGCGTGACGTTGCTCCCCGACACCGGCGGCGTTCGATCGAGCACGCGCATGATGCGACCTCGCGCGTCGGTCTCGACGCGCTCGTGTCCCACGTGGCCGTGCAGCGCTGCCTCGTAGTATTTCTCGACCCCGAGGCGACCGATGAAACGGGTCGCGCTGTACTCCACGGGATCCAGACGCTGCAGATCCTCCGGCGTGATGCGCCGTACGGAGCCCAGGGCATGAGCGAGCAACTCGCCCTGGGGATAGAAACGGATCATCTGCGCCTCGACTTCCACGCCGGGCAGCCGGTGGCGATTGACCGCGACCCGCGCGATCTCGTCCTCCTCCAGGCGCAGGCGCAGCGGCACGGGCTCGAAGGGCCTCCGCCGCTCCCGGGCCCGCTTGCGGAAGGTCTCGATTTCCTCCGGCGTCAGCCCCACCAGCTCGGCGAGCAGCGCGAGGGTCGCGTCGAGATCCTCGACGCGCTCGCGCACGACCGTGAGGGAGAAGACCGGCAGGTTGCCGGCGATGAGCCGCCCATGGCGATCGAAGACCTGCCCACGAGTCGGTGCGAGGGGCTGCACCTCGATGCGGTTCTGTTCGCTCCTGGCGACGTGACGCGCGTACTCGAGCACCTGCAGCTGATAGAGACGCAGCACGAGGACGAACATGGCGAGGCCGAGCACCAGCCACAGGATCATCACGCGACCGGTGAAGATGCGGGCCTCGACGTCGTGATTGCGCAGCGTCAGCGTATCGGCCATGCAGGCGGCCTCAGGGGAGGAGTTCCGGGTATTCCCGGGTCAGCGATGATACGGATGCCCGGACAGGAGCGTCCACGCGCGATAGATCTGTTCGGCCACCAGCACGCGTACCAGCGCGTGCGGCAGGGTGAGCGACGACAGGGACCAGCGCTGCGACGCCGACTCCAGGAGCGATGGCGCCAGGCCGTCCGGGCCTCCCACGAACAGGGCGACGTCGCGCCCGAGCATGCGCCAGTCGTCCAGCTGATCCGCGAGGTCCCGTGACGACCAGGCGCGACCGCGCTCGTCGAGGGCGATGCGCAGGGCATCGGCCCCCGCCGCGGCGGTCAGCCGCTCCGCCTCTTCCGCCTGCCAGCGCGCCTCGCCCTGGCCGTTGCGACGATCCGCCGCGGGGACCGCACGCAGCTCGAGGCGAAGCTCTCTGGGCAGACGCCGCGCATAATCCGTGTAGCCGTCGGACACCCAGTCGGGCACCCGCGTGCCGACGGCGCAGAGCATCAGGCGCACGGGGAAGGGTCTCGAGCGTCAGGAAACAGGTGCGCTCAGCGAGGCTTCCGGCGTCGCGGGCAGCTTCCAGAGACGCTCGAGGTCGTAGAAGCTGCGCGTGGCCGCCTGCATGACGTGGACGACGACGTCGCCCAGGTCCACCAGGACCCACTCGAGCGACTCCAGACCCTCGACACCGAGCGGGGGCTGACCCGCGGCCTTCGCCTGCTCGACCACGCTGTCCACGAGCGCCTTCACGTGCCGACTGGAGGTGCCCGAACCGATCACCATCCAGTCGGTGATCGTGCTGACCCCAGAAACGTCGAGGGCCAGAACATCCTGGCCCTTCACCTCGTCCAATGCCTCTACGACCAGTTCGCGCAGGATCTCCGGCGTCATTCGCTCTCCGCAGTGGCTTCGGCAGCATCGGGCCCGTGTCCTCGATAGAGGCCCTCGCGCCGAATATATGCCCACACATCCGGCGGGAGCAAATGCGCGGCGGACCCGCCCGCGGCGATGATCCCGCGCACCTCGGTCGCCGACAGGTCCATCGGTGTCTGATGCAGGAACCATAGGCCACCGGCCCGGGATTGCCGCAGCGCGGCCGGCGAGGCGACCCGGCGGGCGCGAACGAACTCGGCCACGGCGCCCTGCGTCGGCAGCCGTGTCCCGGGGCGATCGAGGACGATCAGATGCGCCAGCTCAGGCAGGCGCTCCCACTGGTGCCATCGATCGAGCTGGGCCAGGGCATCACTGCCGAGAACCCAGCACAGGGCCGTGCCCTCACCCAGCTCCGCGCGCAGCGCACGCAGCGTATCCACGGTGTAGGACGGCCCGGGGCGATCGAGCTCGCGGAGGTCCAGCTCGCAGCGCCCGAGGTCCGCCGCAGCCAGCCGCAGCATCTCGACCCGCTGCTGCGCCGAGGCGCCGGTCGGCCCGCGGTGCGGCGGGACGTGACAGGGAATGAGCCGCACGGCATCGGGGTCCAGGCGCGCAAGCAGATCGTGCACGGCCCCGACGTGGCCGAGATGCACGGGATCGAAGGTGCCGCCGTAGCAGGCGACGAGGGAAAGCGGGGTGTTCCCGGGGCGCCGCGACCGACCGGACCGCGTCGCCGGCGTGGTCGTCACTGACGGATCTGGCCGTCACCGAAGACCACGTACTTCAGGGTCGTGAGCCCTTCGAGACCCACCGGGCCCCGCGCGTGGAGCTTGTCCGTGGAGATGCCGATCTCCGCGCCGAGGCCGTACTCGAAGCCGTCGGCGAAGCGCGTCGACGCATTGACCATGACCGAGGCCGAGTCGACTTCGGCGAGGAATCGGCGCGCCCGCGCCAGGTCCCGGGTGACGATCGCATCCGTGTGCGCCGAGCCGTAGTGATTGATGTGCGCGATGGCCTCGTCGAGGTCGTCCACGACACGGACCGCGAGCACGGGACCGAGGTATTCCTCGAACCAGTCCGCCTCCTCTGCCCGCACCATGTCCTCGACGAGAGCCCGACTCCGCTCGCAGCCGCGCAGCTCGACGCCCTGCGCGACCAGGCGTGCGCTTGCCGCAGGCAGGAAGGCCGCGGCAACAGCTTCGTGCACGAGCAGGGTCTCCATGGCATTGCAGACGCCGTAGCGCTGGCACTTCGCGTTGAAGGCGATCTCCTGCGCCATGGAGAGATCCGCGTCCGCATCGACATAGACATGACAATTGCCGTCGAGGTGCTTGATGACGGGCACCCGCGCCTGGGACGAGATGCGTTCGATCAGGCCCTTGCCGCCCCGCGGCACGATGACGTCCACGTACTCCGGCATCCTGACCAGGCGATCGACGATCTCGCGATCCGTGACGTCCACGAGCTGCACCGCATCGGCGGGCAGGCACGCCTCCACGAGCCCCCGACGCACGCTCTCGGCAATCGCACGATTGGAGCGGATCGCCTCCGAGCCACCGCGGAGGATGGTCGCGTTGCCCGACTTCAGGCAGAGGCTGGCGGCGTCCACGGTCACGTTGGGGCGGGATTCGTAGATGATGCCGATGACGCCGAGGGGCACGCGCATGCGGCCGACCTGGATGCCCGAGGGGCGGTAGGCGAGGCCATCGACGGCCCCGACCGGATCCGGCAGGCCGTCGATCTGCAGCACGCCTTCGATCATGCGCGACACGGCGGCGTCGTCGAGACGCAGACGATCCACGAGCGGCGCGTCGAGGCCGCTGCAGCGTGCCGCGGCGAGGTCCTCGGCATTCGCCGCGAGGATCGGCGCACGATCGGCATCCAGCGCGGCCGCGATGGCGCGCAGCGCGGTGCCCTTGCGTCCGGCCCCCGCACGCGCGAGCTCGCGGGAGGCCGCGCGCGCGCGTCGACCCAGGGTGTCGACGTAGGCTTCCAGGTCCATGATTCCTCCGGGCGGATGCGCCGCAGCGGCACCGGCGCAGCGTGGCTCGGCGTGAAGGCGTGGCATTATAGCGGCGGCGCGGACGCGCTTCCTGCAGCATCCGGCACTCTCTCTTCCCGTGGACCCCGCATGTTCGATCCCGAAGCCCTGCGCGCGTCGGCCCTCTGGCTCTGGCTTCAGGGTCACCCGGCATGGATCGGCGCCGCGATCTGCGCGATCGCCTTCGTCGAATCCTTCGCGATCGCCGGCATCGTCGTCCCCGGCGTCGCCCTGCTCGCGCTCTGCGCCCTCGCGGCGGGCGCCGCCGCCGTCCCGGCGCCGGAGGCCCTCGCCTGGGCCTTCGCCGGTGCCGTGCTCGGTGACGGCTCGAGCTTCCTCATCGGTCGGCGCCTCGGCCCTGCCCTGCGCGAGCGCCGGCCCCTGAGTACGCACCGCGAATGGCTGACGCGTGGAGAAGCGTTCTTCGAGCGCCACGGGGTCCTCGGGGTGGTGCTGGGCCGCTTCGTCGGGCCGATCCGCCCCGTGATGCCGCTCATTGCCGGCATGCTCCGGATGGCGCCTGCGCGCTTCCTGGTCGTGAACCTCGCCTCCGCCGTCGCCTGGGCGCCGGTGTACGTGCTCCCGGGCTATCTGGTCGGCGCCTCGGTCGCGGAAGCCCTGGTGGCGCCGCCCTTCTTCCTTCCGGGTGCCCTGCTGCTGCTGGTCCTGCTCTGGCTGTCCACGCGCGCCACCCTCGTCGCCTGGCGCGCGGGCGGCCACGAGGGCGCGCTCGCCCGAGCGATGGCCGCGCGCCTGGGCACGCGCGCCGCACCGCTGTTGACGCCGCTCGCCCCGGACGCGGGCCTCGACACGCGCCTGTCGCTGATCGCCGCGGCCGCGACGCTCTGCCTGTGCCTGGGCGCGATCCTCGCGGTGCTCGCCTTCGCCCCGGCGCTGTCGGACTGGCGGACCTTCGCCCTGGACCTGTGGCACATCCTTCGGCGCCTGCCCGCCTGAGACGGCCGCCGCACCTCAGGCGCCGTCGGCCTCCTCCTGCATCGCGTGGACGATGCGCTCCAGTTCGGCGAGCTGGACGATGGGATCGTCCTGTTCCAGCAGCGCCTGCTTGAGGCCGGGAATCATCGGCAGGAGATCCGTGAGCCGACCCGCCACGGACGCCGCGTCGTTCCAGTCGACCTCGATGCCGAGGCGGTTCACCGAGGGATGCTCGAGGAGCTGGCGAAGGATCTCCACGAGCGCGTCGTATTCCTCCGGCACGGGGAGTCGAGGCAGGTCGGGCACCGATCGCACCGTGCCCAGGAGGAGGCGATCGCGCTGCTCCTCCGTGCGCAGGACACGGAAACGACACTCCCCACGCACCATGATGCCGAGGAGCCCGTTCGGGAGCTGGTTGAAGTCGACGATGCGGGCGCGCGTGCCCACGCGGGCGATGACCGGCGCGGTCTCGGTACCGTCCTGACGGGCCTCGCGACCCTCTCGGATGAACACGATCCCGAAGGGCGAGCTGTCGCGCATGCAGCGCTTGACCATGTCCAGATAGCGCGGCTCGAAGATCTGCAGGGGAAGGAGACCGCCCGGGAAGAGCACGGTCCCGAGCGGAAACAGCGGAAAGGTCTCTTCCGGCTCTGCAGCCGCAGGGGAATCAGTCACGTCGGTGAGGCACTCCGAAGCAGGGCAGGTGAGGCCGGACGCGCGCGCGGCGCACTCGACCCGCGGCCGCTGACGGTAGCAACCGCACCGGAGGCTCACAAGCAGGAGACCGAGGGACGCCGTGCGGATCGCTCGCTACACTGCCGGCGCATTCGTCCCGGAAGGACCCACCGCCTTGGATACGGCCCAGGCCCTGCTCCTCGCCCTCATTCAGGGCGTCACGGAATTCCTCCCCGTGTCGTCGTCCGCCCATCTGATCCTGCCGGCCCAGGTGCTGGGCTGGCCCGATCAGGGTCTCGCCTTCGACGTCGCCGTCCACCTCGGCTCGCTCTGTGCGGTCCTGGTCGCCATGCGTCAGGAACTCGTGGAGCTGACCGGAGGCGTCCTGCGGGGACTTCGGGAGCGTCGCGGCAACCGGGAAAGCCGGCTGGTGATCTGGGTCGTGCTCGGCACCCTGCCCGTCATCCTGGCAGGACTCGCCCTGAAGGACCTCGTGGAAACGAACCTGCGCTCCGTCGCCGTGATCGCCACGACGACCATCGTCTTCGGTCTTCTTCTCGGTGTCGCGGATCGGCGCCGTCCGACCTCCACGCGCGACGAGTTCGGCCTGAAACTCGGGGACGTGCTCCTGATCGGCGCCGCCCAGTGCCTGGCACTGATCCCGGGCACCTCGCGGTCGGGCATCACCATGACCGCGGGCCTCATGCTGGGCCTGTCGCGAAGCGCCAGCGCCCGCTTCTCCTTCCTGCTGTCGATCCCGACGATCGCCGGCGCCGGCACCCTGAGCACCCTGGATCTCGTGACCGGGGATGCCGCGGTCGACTGGGTGGCCCTGGGTACGGGTTTCGCCGCATCCGCCCTGGCGGCCTGGGCCTGCATCCACTTCTTCCTCGCGCTGCTCGAACGGACCGGATTCATGCCCTACGTGCTCTATCGGCTCGCGCTCGGCGCGCTCCTCATCGCGTTTCTCGTCTGACCACCCTCGCCCGAGCAGAACGCCAGGGGCGCAGCCCCGAGGTGAGCTGGCGCGAGTCGTCCACCGTTCATCCGGGTGAGCATCTCGGCCGGGATCAGGGCGACGCCGACAGCGCTCCAGGCTCATGAAGGCGCAGCACCGCGTCCTGCACGGTCGGACACCGAAGAATCCGGCGATGGCCGAGTCGCTCCGTGGAGAGCAGCGAGGCCGCGGGCCAGGCGTCGGCGATGGTGGCGCCGACGGCATGGGGAATCACGGGATCGTCGCGATCGTGGATGACGAGCCCCGGCATGGCGAACGCCCGCACCGCATGAACAGCGCTGACCGAGGCCGGCGCGTGACCGATCCGATCCGTCACGAGACGCCGCAGACGGGCGGTCCTGGCGGGCGAAAGCAGGGCGATGCTCGCGAAGACCTCCAGATGCTGCTCCATGTCGCGCATCGGGGAGAGCAACGCCATGCGCGCGGGCTGACGGTGCGGGGCGCGCGCCAGCATCACGCTCACCGCCGTCGCACCGAAGGAGTGGGCGATGATGCTCTCGAAGGGCCCATGGGCGATGACCATGGCCTCCACGGCCCGACTGCAGTCGAGCAGATCGGTCCCGACGCGGGCCGAGAGCCCGTGGCCGGGAATATCCAGGGCCAGGACCCGGTACCCACGTGCCAGGAGGGGCACCACGAGCGGCAGCATGCTCCCGACATGGTCTTCCCAGCCATGCACGAGCAGCACCGCGGGGCCGGTCCGACCCCAGCACCAGCCGGTCAGCTCGGAGCCCCCGTGACGGATGATCAGCCGTTCCGCGCCGGCCGGGAGACGCCCCCGATAGTCGCAGTTCGGCTTGCGCCGCGGGAGCGTGAAGTGATGCAGCATGATGCGACCGGCAAGATCCGGCGCGAGGACGTCCAGGGAGCGGGACGCCAGGGCGAGCGCCTTCAGGCCGATCGTCAGCCTCGCCATGCCTCCCTTGTGAAGCGCATCCGCCGCGACCATCTGCACCCTGCTGCTCTCCGGGCAGGAAGAAGGGACAGCTTGCCGACTCCCGACGGCACGCACACCATCAAAAATGATGACGCGGAAACGGACGTCGCCGTGCTTGAGTAGGCGGCGCAGGTCGGCGCATGAAGCAGGACCGATGGATCCGCGGAGAGCGGAATCGGCTGGGGGCCCGGTGGATGATGACGATATCCGCATAGCGGATGCCTTGCTGGACAAGCTCTACGCCGTCGCCGTGGAGCCCGAGCGCTTCGCCGAACTGGTGGAGGCCTGGGAGCAGGCCATGGCGCGTGGCACGACCGCCGAGAGAACACCGGACTGGCCGCTGGTCCCGTCGAGTCGGCAGGCGAATCGTGCCGATGCCATCCTGGCGGTCGTCGAACAGACGGACGCGCAGCTCGATACGCTCCAGAAGCGCCTGGACGCGGAGTCTCAGGCGATGCTGGCGCTCGACGCTTCCGGCTCGGTCAAGGCCGTCAACCGGGCTGCGCACCAGCGCTATGGCCTGACGGAAGGGGGCCGGCTCGACGACCTTCCCCTGCCGGAAGGTGCACTGCGCGAACTGCGGGAGACCCTGCGCAGGCTGCTGCACAAGCGGGAAGCGGGCAGTGACGGGACGGCCCTGCTCCGCCTCGAGCGCGAGTCCCCGGACGCGGCCCTGGTGGTCGCCCTCACGCGGTGGACGACGCCCGGCGGCCTCGAGGTGGTCCTGCTCAAGACCACCGATTTCGTCTGGCCGGACACGCTGACGCCCCTGGTGGCGCGCGCCTTCGGCCTCACGGAGGCCGAGGCCGACGTGGTGCGCATGATCGTCGAAGGGGCCTCGGTGGAACGCGTGGCACAGGCCCGGGGGCGGTCCATCGCGACGGTGCGCTCCCAGATCCGCTCCATCTACGAGAAAACGGCCACTCGCAGCCAGGCGGAGTTCATCCGCATGGCCGTCGGGCTCACCACGCTGCAGCTGACAGAGCCGGCGACCGCGGCGCGAGGCGCATCGGCGACGGGGGCCGCGTCGGTTCATCCGCTTCCGGACCATCGCCGGATCCTGACGCTCCCGGACGGTCGTCTGCTCGACTACGCGGACTTCGGCGCAGCGGACGGCAGGCCCTGCCTCTACTTTCCGAACCTGTTCGGCGACGGCTGGCCCACAGCGCTCGCCGAGCAGGCCGGGGCGCAGGGCCTGCGCATCATCGCCCCCGCCCGGCCCTGCTTCGGCCGATCCTCGCCCTATCCACCGGACGCCGTCGGTTACCGGCAGGTGGCCGAGGACATGCTCGTGCTGCTCGATCATCTCGGCGTGGACCGGGCCCTGACCCTGTCCCAGACGATCGGCGGCATGTTCGCCCTGGCTCTGGCACGAGCCGCTCCCGAGCGCGTGGCAGCCCTGGTGGCCATCGCCCCCGAGCTGCCCTGGGGCACCGCAGGCGACGAGACCCGGATGCCGCTGTTCTTCCGCTTCATGTCGAGCGTGGTCCTGCGCTACCCCGACATGCTCGAGTTCGTCCTGCGGTCCGGAACGGCCTATCAGCGCAGGGTCGGGTGGCAACGCTGGCTGGAACGGATCTTTCGCGAGTCCGAGGTGGACCTGGCCGCGATTCGCGACCCTGCCAACGCAGCGCTCTTCGAGCATGGGAATCGCTACAGCACGGTCCACGGCCATCAGGCCGTGCTCGGGGACTATCGATCGATCATGACCGACGCACGGGAGGTACTGCTGGAGCTGGAGCGGCCCCTGTTCGCCGTGATCGGCAGCGAGGACCGCAACCACCGCGGCGTGCGCGCGGACGGGCTCATCGAGGCGGGCGCCCCGATCCGCAAACGCACGGCCCCGGGCGGTGGGCAGCTGCTCATGCTCACCCATCCTGAGCTGATCCTCGACACCGTCCAGGAAGCGTGGGCCGAGGGGACCTGATCCGCTCGGCCCGACCTCGCGCAAGCGGGATCGCTGCGCGGGCCGGACAGAGGGCCGCAGGGGCCCTGGACGGGCCCTAGAAGGGAATGTCGTCGTCGAAGTCGTCGAGCGTATCGGGATTCGCGACCGGCTCGGGCTGACGGGGACGGCTGCTGCCGCCGGACGCACTCCGCGACGGGGCGCCATAGTCACCGGCACCCGAGCCTCCCCCCATGCCGCCACCGGCCCCACCACGGCTGTCGAGCATCTGCATCTCGTTGGCGATGATCTCGGTCTTGTAGCGGGTCTGGCCGTCGCTTTCCCAGGAGCTCGTGCGCAGGGAGCCTTCGACGTAGACCTTCGAGCCCTTGCGCAGGAATTCACCAGCGATCTCCGCGAGACGGCCGAAGCAGACGACCGCATGCCACTCGGTGCGCTCCTTGGTGTCGTTGCTCTGCTTGTCCCGCCACTGCTCGCTGGTCGCGAGCCGGAAGTTGGTCACGGGGCTGCCGCCCTGGGTGAACCGCGTCTCCGGGTCCGCGCCGAGATTGCCGATCAGGATGACCTTGTTGATACCACGAGCCATGTCGGACTGCCTCCGGAAGGGGTCTCGGATGGGGATGCGCCAGTGTACCCCAGGGTCGGCCGGGGGCCACAGGGCAGGAGCCCGGGCGCGCGTAGGAGGGCGCTGCGCACGGCACCGTCCCGGCGTACGGAGCGGACAAGAAGTGCCGCGACCGACCGGCTGGAGACGCGCAGGTCGCCGCGGTTGCCGCACCCGGAAGGCCCGCGTATCTTGCGCCTCTCGGGGGCATCGGCCGACGCGACCCCGCTTCCCGCCCGCTCCGGAATCGACCCAGCGCCGCCCTGCCGGCCAGCACGCCGCCGCCCCGACGCCTCGGGACGGCAGGGTCCGGAATCGCCACTCCTCCACGGGACTCATCGGAACGCGCAATGGACAGCATCAGCATTCGAGGCGCACGGACCCACAATCTGCGCAACGTGGATCTCACGCTGCCGCGTGATCGCCTGATCGTCATCACCGGACTGTCCGGCTCGGGCAAGTCGTCCCTCGCCTTCGATACGCTCTACGCGGAGGGCCAGCGCCGCTACGTCGAGTCCCTCTCCGCCTACGCGCGGCAGTTCCTGTCGATGATGGAGAAGCCCGACGTCGATCACATCGAGGGGCTGTCTCCGGCGATCTCCATCGAACAGAAGTCGACGTCGCACAATCCGCGCTCCACGGTCGGCACCATCACCGAGATCTACGACTATCTGCGCCTGCTCTTCGCACGGGTCGGCGAACCCCGCTGTCCGGACCACGACCTGCCGCTCGCCGCACAGACCGTGAGCCAGATGGTCGACCAGGTACTCGCCCTGCCCGAGGGGACGCGCGCCATGCTCCTCGCCCCGGTCGTCGATCAGCGCAAGGGCGAACACCTCAATGTGTTTCGCGAGCTGACGGCGAACGGTTTCGTCCGCGCCCGGGTCAATGGCCTGGTCGTGGACCTCGACGACGTGCCGAAGCTCGACAAGAAGAAGAAGCACTCCATCGAGGTGGTCGTGGATCGCTTCCGGGTGCGCGAGGACATGCAGCAGCGCCTGGCGGAATCCTTCGAGACCGCCCTCGAGCTGGCCGAGGGCACCGCACGGGTCGCGCTCATGGAGAAGGACCCGAACGGCGACGAGGGGGAGCTGGTGTTCTCGTCGCGCTTCGCCTGCTCGCAGTGCGGCTACAGCGTCACGGAGCTCGAACCCCGGCTCTTCTCCTTCAACAATCCGGCGGGCGCCTGCCCGGACTGCGACGGCCTCGGCGTGCGCCAGTTCTTCGACGCGAAACGGGTCGTGCACGACGAGGAACTGTCCCTCGCCGAAGGTGCCATCCGCGGCTGGGATCGGCGCAACGTCTACTACTTCCATCTGCTCAATTCCCTCGCGGAGCACTACGGCTTCGATGTCGACGCGCCCTTCGGGACGATCCGCAAGAAGCACCAGGACGCGATCCTCCACGGCAGCGGCGACGAGCGCATCGACTTCTCCTACGTGAACGATCGCGGCGACGTGATCCAGCGCCGCCATCGCTTCGAGGGCGTGCTGCCGAACATGGAGCGACGCTACCGCGAGACGGACTCCTCCATGGTCCGGGAGAACCTCTCGCGCTTCCTCTCCGTGGCGCCCTGCCCGAGCTGCGGCGGCACACGGCTGAAGCGGGAGGCGCGTCATGTCTTCATCGGGGATCGATGCCTGCCCGAGATCACTCACGATTCCGTGCTCGCCGCCGCCACCTACTTCGACGCGCTGGCGCTTCCGGGACGCCGCGGCGAGATCGCGGAGAAGATCCTCAAGGAGATCCGGGCGCGTCTGCGCTTCCTCGTGGACGTGGGGCTGAACTATCTGACGCTCGATCGATCGGCCGACACCCTGTCGGGTGGCGAGGCCCAGCGGATCCGTCTTGCGAGCCAGATCGGGGCAGGACTCGTCGGCGTCATGTACGTGCTCGACGAGCCGTCCATCGGACTCCATCAGCGCGACAACGAACGCCTGCTGCGCACCCTGGTGCACCTCAGGGATCTGGGGAACACGGTGATCGTCGTCGAGCACGACGAGGATGCGATCCGCGCCGCGGACCACGTGGTGGACATCGGTCCGGGGGCAGGGGTGCACGGTGGTTGCGTGGTCGCCGAGGGCACTCCGGCCGCGATCGAGGCGAACTCGGCATCGCTCACCGGAGACTACCTCTCCGGGCGCAAGCGCATCGAGATTCCGGTCCAGCGCACCCCGGTCGACCCCGAGCGGGTGCTGACGCTCCGGGGCGCCCGTGGCAACAACCTCAGGGACGTGACGGTCGAGATTCCCCTCGGCGTCATGACCTGCGTCACCGGCGTTTCGGGATCGGGAAAGTCCACGCTCATCAACCACACGCTCTATCCCGTCGCTGCCACGGCGTTGAACGGCGCAAGCAGCCTCACCGCCGCAGAGCACGACACCATCGACGGGATCGAGCAGCTGGACAAGGTCGTGGACATCGACCAGAGCCCCATCGGCCGGACACCGCGATCCAATCCGGCGACCTACACGGGCCTGTTCACGCCCATCCGGGAGCTGTTCGCGCAGACCTCGGAAGCGCGCAGCCGGGGCTACAAGCCCGGTCGCTTCAGTTTCAACGTCAAGGGTGGTCGCTGCGAGGCCTGTCAGGGCGACGGGCTGATCAAGGTCGAGATGCACTTCCTCCCGGACGTCTACGTGACCTGCGACGTCTGCAAGGGCCAGCGCTACAACCGGGAGACGCTGGACGTGACCTTCAAGGGCAAGAACATCTGCGACGTGCTCGAGATGACCGTGGAGGAGGCGCGGGAGTTCTTCGATGCCGTACCGATGCTCGCCCGCAAGCTGCAGACGCTCATGGACGTGGGCCTGGCCTACGTGCGGCTGGGGCAGAGCGCCACGACCCTCTCCGGCGGCGAGGCCCAGCGCGTGAAACTGGCGCGGGAACTCTCCAAGCGCGACACGGGCCGAACGCTCTACATCCTCGACGAGCCGACGACGGGCCTGCACTTCCACGACATCGTGCTGCTTCTCGGCGTCCTCCATCGCCTCCGGGACGACGGCAACACCATCGTGGTGATCGAGCACAATCTC
>JAZBPI010000150.1:0-2070 GCA_036351555.1 Pseudomonadales bacterium | reverse complement strand
TAGACGATCAGTTTCCGAAGCGTCTCGCTGGCCGTCATCGCCAGCGTCAGGCCGTGATCCGGCCAGCGCAGGTGCACGCCCTCCGACCCTGCATCGAAGCAGTCGTCGAGTTCGAGGTCGTCCACCCGGCGCTCCTGGCGCAGGTCCTCCTGCGACGTCGGCGCGCGCGGCGGTGCGGGAACCATGTCGTCGCCCGATTTCCAGATGCCCAGGACGTCGGCCCTGAGCCGCGCGCCCGCGCGCGGGAAGTAGGGATGCCAGCCCAGCCCGGCGGGCATCGCGGTGGCGCCCCGATTGTGCAGGGACAGCCTCAGTTCGAGACCGGTGCCGGTCAGCACGAAATGCTGGGTCGCGCGGTAGGCCCAGGGCCAGGCGCCGGCGCGGTGATCGAAGACCAGCGTCGCCTGGTCGTCGCCCCGATGCCCGAGATGCCACGCGTTCTGCCAGCCCTGGCCGTGAATGGCATGTGGTTCCGGCGGCATGTTCGGGGGCAGTGCCACGTCCATGCCCTGAAGGCGGAAGCGCCCCAGCGCGATGCGGCCGGAGAAGGGAACGAGGGGAAAGCCCGCTGCGTCCCGTGGATCGTCCAGCCTTGCCGGCGCCGGGCGCAGCAGCTCGCGCCCCTCGTGGCACCAGCTCACGACGACTCCGCCCTGTTCGGGTGCGAGGCGCAGGCGCTGCCTGTGTCGGGTCAGTTCGATCATTGTGGAGCGCTGGATCCTTCCACGGGCCGGAGCGCCGCTGCACAGGCGCGGACCGAGCAGTCCCGCCGCGCGCCGTGGATGCGGCCGGTGTCCCGCCCGTTCACGGCAAGACGCCTAGAAGTCGAAGCCGATGCCGAGCACGAAGCGCAGGTCGTCCTTCGCCGGCGTCTGACCGTCCTCGCCCCGCTGCGGGTTTTCCGTGCGGTCCCAGATCAGACTGAGATCCACGTCCACGTTCCCGATGAAATCCACGGAGAGCCCTGACACCATGTGGTGGGTGTAGGCGCCCGCATCCTCGCTGAGGAGCTGGATCCGATAGTCGTACTCGAAGTCGACGTTGCGTGTGATCTCGTAGTCGAAGGTCGTGCGCAGCGCGAGGGAGGGCGTGTCCGCGCGCTCGTTCTCCCCGGCCTCGACGGCGTCGAACTGCGTTCTCAGGTAGCCGGGGCCCGCCGTGATCGACCAGTCGGTGCGGGCCGTGTCGATGATCTGATAGCCGATCGCGGTGCTTGCGGAGATCCGGTAGCGGATGTTCTGGAACGGATCCCGGTAGTATTCCGATTCCAGGACCCGCCAGAACAGTCGATCGCTGATGAAGCGGTCCATGATGCCGTTGATACGGTGATTGCTCACGGTCCTCACCGTGAGGGTCTCCGTGTAGTTGCCCCGGTAGTCCAGGGCCGCGCGCGTCTCCACGGTCCTGCGCTGGAAAGAGGCGTTCGTGTTCACGTCGTACTGATCCGTATTGCCCTGCTGCAGCGTCGCGCCGATGGTGATCTTGCCGTCCCAGGTCGCACGCCGGCCCCCGGTGCCCGCGACGATCGTGAGGACGTCGTCGCGATCGAAGCGTTGCGTCTGGGTGCCGAGCACTGTGATGGTGTCGTTCTCCAGGACGATCGATCCGGTCGCGATCCGCTCTCCGGAGAAGCGCACCTGGACGACGCGGGCGGTGCGGATCTCCGCGATGTCGCTCCAGTCGAAGGTCAGATCGTCGAGTTCGTCGCTGTCGAACTCCAGCTCCTCGTTGTAGAGCGCGATCAGTTCGCCTTTCAGCCATTCGCCGGATTCGAGGCGGATCCAGTCGAAGCTGACGTCCGTGGCCCTCGGCCCGGACCAGAGGGGCTCGCGTGCGTCGGTCGGAGCACCGAAGGTGGCAAGCGCCACGAGAAGCACCATGGCAAGGGATCGACACGACACGAGTGCCGCTGCTGCGCGAGACGGTGTCATGGGGAGGGGCCCTACTGCCTTTTCGTTGGAGACGAGCGACCCCCGGACAGGCGACGGGCACTCCCGCGCGCGCCTTCCTGCCGGAATCACCGTGCGGCGAATGATACGTCAGAAGCGGCGGTCCCATCCCCTCGGCGGG
>JAZBPI010000149.1:0-2947 GCA_036351555.1 Pseudomonadales bacterium | reverse complement strand
TCATGTTCGAACCCTCGACGCTCTCCGTGTACATCGCACCGATCGCGGTGACGCTCTGCTTCGGTCTCGCCTTCGCGACGCTCCTCGTGCTGCTCGTGATTCCCGCCCTGATCCTGCTCGTCGAGGCGGCCCATGAGCGAAGCGGCACGGCCTTCGGCCGCCTCCTGACGCGCGTCGTGCGCAGCCGCGAAGACGGCATCGCTCACCCTGGAGATCCGTGATGATCAAGCTGTCCACCGCGCACCGTCGCGCAGCCCTCGCGGCGGCCCTGCTCCTCGGCGGCGGCACGGTCGCCGGCGCTCTCGTCGCCACGACCCCGTCACCGGAGGCCGATGCGCCCGCGGAACGGGCCTGGCCGGTGTCGACCATCCGGGTCGCGCCGGGGCCCCGAGCGCCTCGTCTGTCCCTGTTCGGGCGCATCGAGGCCGCAGCGACCACGCACCTCGCGGCCCCGATCACGGCACCCGTGGCCGAGGTCTACGTGCGCGAAGGAGACCGCGTGACCGAGGGCCAGGTGATGGTCCGCCTCGATGACGCGGAATACGCCCTCGCCCTCGCGGAACGGGAAGCCGAGGAGGCCCAGGCGGCGGCGGACCTCGCCTTCGCGGAGAACGATCTGGCAGTGGCGCAACGCGTCCTCGAGGACCAGCAGAGCGTCGCGGCGATCGCCGAAGCCAAGCTCACGCGGCATCAGCGCCTGGTCGAGCAGCGCCTGATCGCCCGCACGCTCCTCGACGAGGTGGAACGGGACGCGCGCATGGCGCGGATCACCCTCGAGGAACACCGCGCTCGGATCGCCGGTGGACCACACCGGATCGCACGGCAGCGCGCGACCCTGGACCGCGCCCGTGTCGCGACGGAGCGCGCCCGCCTCGATCTCGAAAGGACGCTCGTGCGCGCCCCCTTCGCGGGCCCCGTCACCGCCGTTCAGGTCGCACGCGGGGATCAGGTCCTCGCCGGCACGGCCCTGGTCACGCTCCTGGACAGCGCCGGGATCGAGGTCCGCGCCCCGCTGCCCGCGGATCGGGCGACGGCCTTGCGTGAGCAACTCGCCCGAGGCGCTCGCGTCCTCGCATCGACCCGCATCGACGGGCAGACGAGATCACTGCGCGTCGTGCGGATGGCGGGAACCCAGCGCGAGGGCCGGACGGTGGTCGACGCCTTCCTCGCCTTCGAGGATGCGGACACCGTCGAGGTCGGTCGGCTCGTGGAGCTTTCCCTGGCCTTGCCGCCCCTCGACGGCCTCGTCGCCCTCCCGGTCACGGCCCTGTACGAGAACACGCGCATCTACCGCGTGCGGGACGACCGCCTCGATGCCCTGCACGCCGAGGTCGTGGGCGAAGTGGATACGCTGGCGGACTATCGCCTGCTGGTCCGGGCGCCGGGCCTCGAGGCAGGGGATCGGGTCATCAGCACGCAGCTCCCCCGGGCCATGGACGGTCTGCTCGTGACCGAGAGCGCGCAGCGCGAGGATCTACCCACGGACATCGCCCGGAGCGGGGCCCGAGCCGGGGAAGGTTGAGCCGGCCCGCGCGCCGATGCAGCGCAGGCGCCCGCACGAAAGCCTCGCAACCCCTTGACGGCGCTTGCAGACGGGGGCACCGTCACCGCTCCACATCTGTAGGAGCAGGTTGCAATGAATCGTATTCTCAAGGGCGCACTGGTCGCGGGTCTGGCCGCAGGCGTGATGACCGGTTGCACGAGCACCGCTCAGCTGGACGAGATGGAATCGCGAATCGCGACCCTCGAGAGCCGACTCAGCGGAATCGAGCGCACCGCAACCGAGGCATCCGAAACGGCGCGCCGCGCTCAGCAGCAGGCTGGCGCAGCGGAGGACGCCATGGACATGGCCGAGCGCGCCATGGATGCAGCGCGCGCGGCAAGCGAAAAGGCAGACCGGATCTCCGAGACCTGCTGCGGCAGGAAGTGATCCCGTCCAGACCGACCGGCCACGGCCGGTCGGTCTGATTCAGTTCCCCGCCCGCTCCCTGACCGGTTGCGCCTCGAGCGCGACGACCGGCCCGGACTCCCTTCCTTCATCGTTCAGGCGGTGCCCGATCACCACGGGCATGCCACGGGCCTCGAGCGCGGTGCGTTCCGCCCTGGCCCAGTCGATCGCCGCCCCATCGCCCGCACCGGCCACGACCGCGGCAACCATGTCCGTGAGGCTCCCACCGGCGTAGTCCGGCAACGGCGGGTGCGCCTCGAGCAGCAGATCGTCACCCTTCCAGCCGACCTTGTAGGGCTCGTGCACGATGCGCACGGCCGTTCCCCGCTCGATCTCCCAGATCATCTTCGCGATGTCGTGGGGATAGAGGCGGATGCAGCCGTGACTCACGCGCGATCCGACGCCGAAGGACTGGTTGGTGCCGTGGATCAGATAGGCCGGTCGATCGAGCTGGAGGGCGAATTCCCCGAGCGGATTGTCCGGCCCGGGCGGCACCACGGAACTCAGGGCCACGCCACGCGCCGCGTACTCCGCACGCACCGATGCCGGGGGGGTCCAGCTCGGCTGCTCGAGGCGAAGCACCACCGAGGAGTCCATGACGGGCGTGGGGAAGCCCTCGCGGCCGATGCCCACGGGGACCGTCTGCACGACCGCCCCGGTCTTCGGGAAGTGATAGAGGCGGTACTCGGCGACATTGACGACCACGCCGCTCCTCGGCCCGGAGGGCAGCAGGAACTCCCCGGGCAGCACGATTTCCGTACCCTCGCCGGCCAACCAGGGATCGCCCTCCGGGTTCGCCTGCCGGAGCTCCCGGTAGCCGAGGCCGGCACGTTCCGCGATCGCGGCAAAGGTGTCCTCGTAGACCGTCCGCATGCGTACCGAGGCACCGATGGTGTCGACGCCGGCCGGCGGCATCGGAAGATCGGCCCCCTGGGCCGCGCCGCCCGCGAGCAACGCCGCAAGCATCAATCCGCGGGCCGCCCGAGGGCGACGGACGAG
>JAZBPI010000148.1:0-27463 GCA_036351555.1 Pseudomonadales bacterium | reverse complement strand
GCACCCACACGAATGGCTTGATCAATCTGTTAAAGAGCTGCAGGACTCTGCAAAACAAGGCTCAACTCGCCTCGCTTCACACCCGGGTCCAAGGACCCTCCCGCGGTCAGGGCTGCGAATTATACATAGGGCGACGTGCCTGACAAGCGCCTTTTCGAGCTATTTCACGAAGTCGGCGCCCGGGCGGCACGCAGCTCAGCGCACCCGGTCCTGGTCCGTCGGATCCAGGCGCACCAGGCCCCAGTGGCGCTTCCCCCGACGGAGCAGGAGATACCCCGCCGCCAGGCTGCCGAAGTCGCCGATCTCCGCGCCGGCCGAGCCCACCACCTGACCATTGAGACTGACGGCGCCACTCTTGATCAGCTGCATCGCGGCGGAATTCGACTTCGCCAGCCCCATGCCGGTCAGGGCCGCACCGACCTTGGTCGCCGGCGAGGACGCGACGAAGGCCGGCAGCCCGTCCTGCTCGAGCTGGGCCAGGTCGCCTCCGTCCAGGGTCTCGATGCGGCCGGAGAACAGGGCTTCGGTGATGCGCTCCGCCGAGGCCAGCGCCGCATCGCCGTGGACGATGCGCGTGACCTCCCGCGCGAGACAGCGCTGCGCTTCCCGCCGTTCCGGTGCGGCGGCCTGGGCCGCGTCCAGGGCCGCGACGTCTTCCCGAGGCAGAAAGGTGAAGTAGCGCAGGAAGCGACCGACATCCGCATCCGCCGTGTTCATCCAGAACTGGTAGAAGGAATAGGGCGAGGTGCGCGCCGGGTCCAGCCAGATGGTGCCGCTTTCGGTCTTGCCGAACTTGCTGCCGTCGGCCTTGGTGACCAGGGGCAGGGTCAGTGCATGAACGTGCCGACCGAGCATCTTGCGGACCAGGTCCATGCCGGCAGTGATGTTGCCCCACTGGTCCGATCCCCCGATCTGCAGGGAACAGTCGTAGGCGCTCGCCAGCTGCACGTAGTCGTAGGACTGGAGCAGCATGTAGCTGAATTCCGTGTAGGAGATCCCGCTGTCCTCCCGTTCGAGCCGCGCTCGCACGGACTCCTTGCGCACCATCTCGTTGACGGAGAAGTGCTTGCCCACGTCCCGGAGGAAGCGGATCACGTCGAGACCGGCGGTCCAGTCCAGGTTGTCGACCACGATGGCCCCGTCGTCCTCGAGGTCCACGAAGCGTGCGACCTGCGCCCGCAACCGGCTGACCCATTGCTCGACCAGCTCGCGCTCGTTCAGGGCGCGCTCCGACGCCTTGAAACTCGGGTCCCCGATCAGCCCCGTGGCGCCTCCGACGAGGGCGATGGGGCGATGACCGCCGAGCTGAAAGCGCCGCAGGGCGAGAAGCGGTACCAGACTGCCGATGTGCAGACTGTCTGCCGTCGGATCGAAACCGCAGTAGAGGGTGCGTCGGCCGCCGGCAAGATGCTCGGCCAGCGCGTCCCGGACGGAGCACTGATTGAGCAGACCGCGCCACTGGAATTCGTCGAGCAGGTCGTCAGAGGGAGTCATGAGGTCGGCCAGCCATCGACAGCGGAACGGGCCCGCGCCGCCTGCGGGCCTCGGGGAGCGCAAACGATACCGGCGCGCTTCGTGAAAACAAGGGCTCGCAGGGGAGGGACCGGACCCGGCCGCGCGCCGGACTCGGGCGCCCGGGTCCGGACCGCCCCCGGATCCGCCCCGCGATCCACTGCGGGGCGAGGCCGCTCAAGGCCTCTCGAGGCCTCTAGAGGCATCGGCCCGGCATCCAGGCCCCGGGCTTCCCTCGTCGAATCCTTCGTCTATACTCCATCGGTTCTGACCTGCCGTGGAAAAACGGGCCCCAGCCCCCTGATTCGATGAATCTTTCAGCGCATCGCCCCATGGCGCGCCGGCGACCTGACGCCGGCGCGGGACGTCCCGCCTACCCGCGCCGGCATCTGCAGGCCGCGGGCGCATTCAGTGTCCTGTTCCTGATCGCGCTGATTCTTCTGCCGGATCGCGATCATCGTGCGCACGCGGAGGCCTCCATCGAGGTCGCCGCGACGCCGGCAGCGAGTCCGCCCGAGGCGCCCATCGTCGCCGATGCAGCGGCACCCACAGCGCCCGCTCCCGAGGCCACCGCCGAGACCGTAGCGGCCGCCTCACCCTGGCAGCAGGTCACGGTGCGCTCGGGAGACAGCCTGGCGCGCATCTTCGATCGGCAGGGACTCCCGGCGCGCGATCTCGCTGCGGTTCTCGAGAGTGACGAAGCCGCCGAGCGGCTCAAGCGCATCCATCCCGGTGAGCTGCTCGAGTACCGGACGGACGACGACGGCCGTCTGCTGGCGCTCCGCTATGCCTTCAGCCGCCTGGAGAGCATGACGGCGCAGCGCCCCGAGGCCACCGCCGGTTTCGAGACGCGGCAGGTGCTGCGCGAACCGGAACGGCGCAGCGTCCTGCGCGAAGCGGAGATCGATTCCTCGCTCTTCCTCGCCGCGGCCCGCATCGGGCTGGACGACCGGCTCGCCATGGAGGTGGCGAACATCTTCCAGTGGGACGTCGATTTCGTTCTCGACATCCGCAAGGGCGATCGCTTCCAGCTGCTCTATGAAGAGCTGTGGCTCGACGGCGAGCGCATCGGCCATGGCGACGTCCTGGCCGCCGAATTCGTCAACCAGGGCGACCGCTATCAGGCCGTTCGCTTCGTCGACGAGGACGGCCATGGCAGCTACTACACACCGGACGGCGACAGCATGCGCAAGGCCTTCCTGCGGGCGCCCGTGCAGTTCACCCGGGTGAGCTCCAACTTCAACCTGTCTCGCAAGCACCCCTTGTGGAACACGGCCCGACCGCACCGCGGCATCGACTACGCGGCGCCCACCGGCACACCCATCGTCGCCGCAGGAGACGGCAAGGTCGTGACGGTGACGTCGAATGCTGCGTCGGGGAAGTTCGTGGTCATCCAGCACGGAGAGCAGTACCAGACCAAGTACCTGCACATGTCGCGCTTCGCACGCGGCATCCGCGCGGGGAAACGGGTGCATCAGGGCGAGGTCATCGGCTACGTCGGGTCCACGGGCTGGGCGACCGGGCCCCACCTCCACTACGAATTCCTCGTCAGCGGCGTGCACCGCAATCCACGCACGGTCCCGTTGCCGAAGGCCCTGCCCATTCCGGAGCAGGAACGGGAGCGCTTCCTCGCCACGACCCGCACGCTGCTGGCCCAGCTGAACACGGCCTCCGGCGACGAACAGCTCGCGCTGTCGGGTCCCGGCACGCCGCGCAACGGCGGCTGAGCCGGTCGGGGCCGCGTTGCGCGCCAGGACGGAACCCTCGCTCTACGTCGGCGTCATGTCCGGGACCAGTCTCGACGGCATCGACGTGGCACTGATCGATCTCGCCACCCCACTGCCTCGCGTCTTCCAGGCCAGGACGGCGCCCATCCCGAAGGACCTTCGGGCAAGGCTGCTCCAGCTCTGCGCGCCCGGGGCCGACAGCCTGGATCTCCTGGGGGAAACGGACGCACGGTTGGGGCGCACCATCGCGACCGCCATCATCGATCTCCTCGACGAGGCCGGCGTGGAACGCGCGGCGATCCGCGCGATCGGCAGCCACGGCCAGACCGTTCGCCACCGTCCGCCACCCCACGGCGCACCCTTCACGCTGCAGATCGGCGACCCGAACATCATCGCCGAGGACACCGGCATCACGGTGGTCGCGGACTTCCGTCGTCGGGATGTCGCTGCCGGGGGACAGGGCGCCCCCCTGGTGCCCGCCTTTCATGCCGCCATGCTGGGCGCGACCCACGATCGGGTGGTGGTCAACATCGGGGGCATGGCGAACATCACCATTCTGCCAGCGGCCGCGCCCGACGCGGCCTACGGCTTCGACACGGGACCGGGCAACGTCCTCCTGGACGGTTGGGCCCGACGGCACCTGCTCGCGGACATGGACAGCGGCGGCGCCTGGGCCGGGCAGGCGCGACCGGACGACAGGCTCCTCGAGCAGCTGCTCGACGAGGCGTACTTCCGGGCCCCCGCCCCCAAGAGCACCGGACGGGAGCACTTCGATCTGCCCTGGCTCGATGCCCGTCTGGAACGGTCACCGCCCTGTGCGCCGGCCACGGTTCAGGCCACGCTCACGGAACTCACGGCACGCACCATCGCGAGCGGCATCCTCGAGACTGCCGCCACGCACCCCAGGGACGTGCTCGTGTGCGGCGGCGGTCGCCACAACGCCCACCTCATGGCGCGCCTGGCCGCGGCGCTCCCGGACGTGGCCCTGAGCAGCACCGATGCCCAGGGTCTGGACGGCGACTGGGTCGAGGCCATGGCCTTCGCCTGGCTGGCGAAGTGCCGCCTCGAGGGGGTTCCGGGCAATCTCCCGGCCGCGACGGGCGCCGCGGGCCCGCGCGTGCTGGGCGCGGTCTATGCGCCCTGAGTCCCGGACGGTCGGCACCCTGGTGCCCTCTGCTTCGGGGTGACCCCCTCAGAAGCGGACGTAGCCCTGGCGCTCGAGGAGGCGAACGGTGGCCCGGCCGTCGGGCACGCTGTCCACGAAGGCGGGCAGTTCGGCCCGCGAGATCCCCCGGTCGCTCATCCACTGCTCGCAGATGCGCACGTCGAGCAGGCCGAAGGCCTCGAGCCGCGCTGCACGGTCGACGATGTCCATGAATTCGTCGTAGCGGTCACGGGTGAAGGCCAGCGCCTCGTCGCCGTGCAGGACCAGGACGACGGGATCGTGGTCAGGAAAGCCGGTCCCGGCGTTCGCCAGGGCATCGAGCCGCTCGAGGACAGTTCGTACCTCCGCGGGCGTGTGGACCTGGATGTCGGCCACGAAGGCCGGCGGCCCTTCCGCCTCGGCAAGCGCGTCCGTGCCGACGACGAGCAGGGCGATCCGGCCCAGGATCGTCAGATGGAGAAGGAATTGCCGCACCCGCAGGTGGTCGCCGCGTTGGGATTGTCGATGACGAACTGCGCGCCGGAGAGGTCTTCCCGGTAGTCGACCTGGGATCCGACCAGATAGGGGTAGCTCATGGCATCCACGAGTACCGTGACCCCGTCGCGCTCCACGACCGCGTCGTCCTCGGCCATCTCGTCATCGAAGGTGAAGCCGTAGGAGAACCCCGAGCAGCCGCCACCGGTCACAAACACGCGCAGCCGCAGCCCGGGATCACCTTCGTCCTCGATCAGTTCACGCACCTTTGCTGCGGCCGCTTCGGAAATGCGCAGCGACTCGGCCGCCTGGGTCTCGACCATGCTCATGCTCAGTCCCGACAGGGCTTCGTATCGGGATTATGGGCTCAGCCCTGGGCTTTTCCAACCGCCATGGTCGGTTTTGCCTCACTGACCGGGGCGACGCTGACCCGGCCCGCCGGCTTGCTCTCGCCGCCGGGGCAGTAGACGAGGCTCCCGTCGACCCGGGCGCCCATGACCATCTCGATCAGATGGTAGTAGACGTTGCCCTCGACCCGGGCCTCCGCGGCCAGTTCCACGTGCTTGGTGGCGTGCACGTCGCCCTTGACGAGGCCGTTGATGACCACGTTGGGCACCCGGATCTCGCCGATCACGGAACCCTTGGCGCTGACCGTGAGACCCGCGTCGGAATCCGCCTCGGCGAATACGTTGCCCTGGATCTCGCCGTTCACCAGCAGCTGGTCCGCGAAATGAACGTCCCCCTGGATGCGTGTGTTGCCGGCAATGAGCGTCGCGCCCTTGCCGGGCACGGCGGGTTCCTTGCTGCGTGCGGCCACCTTGTCGTCGCCGCGAGCCTTGTCCTTTTCCTTGTCCTTGTCTCCGAACATCGTTTCAGACCTCCTGGATCTGCCAGCTGAAGGTGCGTTCGAGCCGGAATTCGTCGTCACCACCCGGGCGCGCGACGATCTGGACGCTCTGTGGCTCGAAGCCTTCCGGCAATTCGATCTCTCCGGCCACGTCCTGGAAATAACGGAATCGGAACGGTATCGGGTAGCTTGCGCCCGCGCCGAGACGGTCCCCGGTGAGGGTCTCCTGCCGACCGTCGCGCTCTCCGAGCACATTCAGCTCCACCAGCCCCGAGACTTCCTTCGACTGGTCCGCGGACTGGACCAGCAGCAGACGGAAGCGCACGCCGCCCCCGCTCAGGTGCGGCAGGAGCTCCAGACGTGCGATCCGCATGGGCTCCGCTTCCTGCTCGCTCGCCATCAGGTTGCGGTAGAAGCGCACCTCGTCCTCGAGGTCGGAGATGCGCGCCGCCTGATCCGCCAGGGTGCTGCGCACGCGCTCGTCCACGCCGGTGCCGATCGCCACGCCCAGGCGCGCGTCGGACAGCTCTCGCTCCAGACGATCGCGCTCCGCCGTGAGATCGCGATGGAGCGGGACCAGCGTCGCCAGCTCCGCGACTGCATTGCTGTGCGTGCGTTCGGCCTTCCAGCTCCCGAGCTGGAAGGCGCCCACCGCCGTGAGCAGGAACAGGACCGCGACGATCGCGGTCACGCGGGACGTCCGATCCGGCCGTTCCGCGACGACCGTGAGATCGGATGATGGTGTATGGCGGCGGGCACTCATGGGCGCGACGCAGGTCCCTCACGACAGCTGTGGACGGATCGAGCCGCAAAGAACGACGCCTGTCTGCGACCGCTACCTCACCTACTATAGAATCGGTTCGGCGGGCCGCCCACCGACTTCGCTCCATGGAACCACCGTGAACCACGCATGATCCAGCGCCTGCGCGACATCTTCTCCCTGGGCAGGTTCCGCCAGCGGCTCGCCGAGGTCGACGCCCTGCCGCAGCTCAGCCTGCTGGCGCTGGTCTCGGGACTGGTCACCGGCCTTGTGATGGTGCTCTTCCGCCTGATCCTGGAAGCCCCCCTCACCTGGCTGTCGCCCGGGGGCGCGGCGCAGCGCTTCGAGTTCCTCGGCTGGGAAACCCGGGTGCTCCTCCCCCTCGTCGGCGGCCTGGTCATCGGGATCGTCTTCCAGCGCCTGCGCGCGGTCCGCCGCGGCGTGGGCGTGACCCACGTGATGGAACGGCTGGCGCGCCACCAGGGGCATCTGCCCGCGCCGAACGCCGTCGTCCAGTTCCTCGGCGGCATCGCCGCCCTCGCGACCGGTCAGTCTGCCGGGCGCGAAGGTCCCGCGATCCATCTCGGCGCCGCGGCGTCGAGCATCCTCGGCCAGCGCATGCGGCTGCCTAACAACAGCATTCGCACCCTGGTGGGCTGCCGCACGGCGGCGGCCATCGCCTCGTCCTTCAACACGCCCCTCGCCGGCGTGATCTTCGCGATGGAAGTCGTGATGATGGAGTACACGGTGGCGAGCTTCATTCCGATGATCGTCGCCGCCGTCTCCGCGACCCTGGTCTCGGTGCTCGTCTACGGCGACGCGCCGGCCTTCGCCGTCCCCCAGGTAGAGATGAGCAGTCTCCGGGACATGCCCTGGGTGGTCCTGGCCGCCATCGTCATCGGCGTGGTCGCCGCAGGCTTCATGCGCATCGTGGATTTCTTCGCGGCCTTCAACCAGTACCCCATCTGGATGCGCTTCACCGCCGCCGGCGGCATCACGGGGGCCGTGGCCCTGGTCGCGCCCGAGGTGATGGGCGTGGGCTACGACAGCGTGGAGAACGCGCTGACCGGGGAATACGGCCTCTGGCTGCTGCTGTCCATCGCGGCCCTGAAGCTGCTGACCAGCGCCGCCACAGCCGGGCTCGGCCTGCCTGCGGGCGTCATCGGTCCGACGCTGGTGATCGGCGCCATGGCCGGCGGCGCCATGGGCGCCCTGGGTGCCATGATCTGGCCCGCCGCGGCGTCCACGCCGGGCTTCTACGGCATCCTCGGCATGGGCGCCATGATGGGCGCCGTGCTCCAGGCGCCCCTCGCGGCCCTGCTCGCCCTGCTCGAGCTGACCCTGAATCCGAACATCATCCTTCCCGCGATGCTGACCATCGTGGTCGCGTCCCTCACCGCCTCCCAGGTCTTCGGCCGGCCCTCCGTCTTCGTGACGCTCCTGGCCGCGCGCGGCCTGAAGTTCGCCAGTGATCCGATCACCCAGGCCCTCCAGCGTGCGGGCGTGGGCAGCCTCATGGAACGCCGCTTCGCCCGCTCGAAGCGGCACATCACCGAGAGCGAAGCGCGCAGTCTCCTCGAACGCCAGCCCCAGTGGATCGTCGTCGACGATGCGGACGGTCCCGTCTGCGTCCTGGCCGCTGCCGACCTGGTCCGACATCTGGAGCATGGCGCGACCGAGGCGGGCGATCGGAAGGGCGCCGCACCCCGCAAGAAGGCAGAGCCGGAGACGGAAGTCCCCGAGGAGATCGTGGACCTCGTGGCGATCCCGGGCCTGCGCAAGGACGTCACCCTGCTGCAGGTGCAGGCAACGCTCCACGAGGCCCTCGCGGCACTGGATGGAACGGGCAAGGAAGCGGTGTGCGTGACGCGAACGGCCGCGCCGATGATCACGCCGATCGTGGGCATCCTCACGCGCGGGGACATCGAGAAATTCTACGGATTGAAGGGTTGAAGCCATGCTCCTGTGGGTGAAGGCGTTTCACATCATCTTCGTCGTCTGCTGGTTCGCGGGGCTCTTCTACCTGCCCCGGCTGTTCGTCAATCACGCCATGGCCGAGGATCCCGCCACCATCGCCCAGCTGAAGGTCATGGAGCGCAAGCTCTATCGCTTCGTCACGCCCTTCGCGGTCCTGGCCGTCGGTCTGGGCCTGTGGATGCTCGTGCTCGTGCCCGACTACCTGAAGATGGGCTGGATGCATGCCAAGATCGCCCTGGTGCTGCTGCTCGTGGTCTACCATGGCTGGTGCGGCCATCTGCTCCGTCAGCTGCGGGACGATCGCAGCACGCACTCGCATCGCTACTTCCGCGTGTTCAACGAGCTGCCGGTGCTCGTGCTCTTCGCCGTGGTGATCCTCGTCGTCGTCCGCCCCTTCTGAATCGCACCTTGCCGCGTCGGATCGACCACCACAGAATCGGCCCGCTTCGCCGCGAGCGCCCAGACAGGAGTTCCCATGACCGTACCCGCACACCCGCTCGACCGCTCCGCCGCGCTCTTCGAGCGCGCCGGGCATTCCATTCCCGGGGGCGTCAATTCGCCCGTACGTGCCTTCCGCGGCGTCGGCGGGACACCGGTGTTCATGGCACGTGCGGAAGGCCCCTGGCTGCATGACGTCGACGGCAATCGCTACATCGACTACATCGGCTCCTGGGGCCCCATGATCCTCGGACACGGCTCCAGCACGGTCCGCGACGCGGTCGCGCACCAGCTGAGCGAGGCCGTGAGCTTCGGAGCACCGACGGAGATCGAGATCCGCATGGCGGAGAAGGTCATCGAGCTCGTGCCCTCCATCGACCAGGTGCGCATGGTGAACTCGGGCACGGAAGCGACCATGAGTGCGATCCGCCTGGCGCGGGGCTTCACGGGCCGCGACGGCATCGTGAAGTTCGCCGGGTGTTACCACGGCCATGTCGATTCGCTCCTGGTCAAGGCCGGCTCCGGCGCACTCACGCTCGGCGTTCCGGATTCCCCGGGCGTCCCCGCGGATCTCGCGCGACATACGGTGAACCTTCCCTACAACGACATCGACGCCGTGAATGCCTACTTCGCAGAGCACGGGGACGAGATCGCCTGCGTGATCGTGGAACCGATCGCCGGCAACATGAACTGCATTCCGCCCGAGCCGGGATTCCTCGAGGCCCTGCGCGCCTGTTGCGATGCACAGGGCGCCGTGCTGATCTTCGATGAGGTGATGACCGGTTTCCGGGTCGCTCGCGGGGGGGCCCAGGCGCTCTACGGCATCACGCCGGACATGACGACCCTGGGCAAGATCATCGGAGGCGGCCTGCCCGTCGGCGCCTTCGGCGGCCGCGCGGAGATCATGCAGCAGATCGCCCCGACGGGACCCGTCTACCAGGCCGGAACCCTGTCCAGAAATCCGCTCGCCATGGCCGCGGGGCTCGCGGTCCTCGAGGTACTCGAAACGGGGGCCGTCCACGAGCGCCTCGCCGTGCTCACGGACCGACTCATCGACGGCGCCCGCGCGTGCGCGGCACGGCACGGCATTCCCTTCACCACCAATCACGTCTGCGGCATGTTCGGCTTCTTCTTCACCGACGCGGAACGGGTCACGAGCTTCGATGCGGTACAGGCCTGCGACGTCGACCGCTTTCGACGCTTCTTCCACGCGATGCTGGCGCGCGGCGTCTATCTGGCGCCGTCCGCCTACGAGGCCGGCTTCCTGTCCGTGACGCACGACGAGGCGGTCATCGACGCCACGCTGGCCGCCATGGACGAGGCCTTCGCCGAAATCGGCTGAACCCTTCACGAAGGAGTCACGCATGACCCGCAGATACCACGTCTATGGGCTGGGCAACGCCCTGGTGGACATGGAGTTCGCCGTGGACGACGCCTTCCTGGCTCGCCACGGGATCGCGAAGGGGCACATGACCCTCGTCGACGCAGAGCGCCAGCTTCAGCTCTCCGGCGAACTGTCGGACCACGCTCCGCGACGCTGCTCCGGTGGCAGCGCGGCCAACACGCTCATGGCCGTGAGTGCCTTCGGCGGCACCTCCTTCTACTCATGCAAGGTCGCCGACGACGACGTCGGGCGCTTCTTCGTGGAGGACCTGCGTGCCGCCGGCGTCATGACGAATGCCCACGAACAGCATGGCGAGGGCATCTCGGGTCAGTGCATCGTGCTCATCACCCCGGATGCGGAACGGAGCATGAATACCTTTCTCGGCATCTCCGGATCCCTTGCCCGCGAGGACGTCGCCGAGGAGGCCCTGCGCAATGCCGAGTGTCTCTATCTGGAGGGCTATCTGTGCACGTCGGACAGCGCGCGCGAAGCGGTGATCCATGCACGCGAGATCGCCCGGAACGCCGGCGTGAAGCTGGTCGGCACCCTGTCCGATCCATCCATGGTCGAGTTCTTCCGACCGCAGCTCGCCAGCATGATGGGCGAGCGCCTGGATCATCTGTTCTGCAACGAGGAAGAGGCCCTGGGCTGGACCGGCGCCGAGCGCCTCGAGGACGCCGTCGAGGCGCTGCGGACCTTCTCCGAGACCTTCGCGATCACCCTGGGCGGACGGGGATCGATGATCTGGGACGGCAATTCGCTCCTGAAGATCGATCCGATGCCTGTCCGCCCCGTGGACTCGACGGGCGCCGGGGACGTCTATGCGGGCGCCTATCTCTACGCAATGACCCACGGTCACGGCCATCGCCAGGCCGGCGAGCTGGCGAGCCGCGCCGCCGGCCGTCTCGTGGCGCGCTTCGGCGCCCGGCTGCCCTTCGCGGATCACGCTGCGCTGCTCGCGGAGGCCTGACCGCCCGGGCGGGACCCTGCCTTGTCTCAGCTGACAGCCACCGCCTCGGCGAGCCGCTCGAGCGCTGCGCGCAGGCGATCGATGTTCGCGGTGTAGGCAAAGCGCACGTGACGATCGGCCTCGTGCACGCCGAAGTCCGTGCCGGGCGTGGCCGCGACACCGTGGTGTTCGAGCAGGCGTCCGCAGAAGGCGAAGCTGTCCTCGCAGTGCGCCGGCAGACGGGCGTAGACGTAGAAGGCGCCCTCGGGCACGCGGGCCACGCCGAAACCGAGATCCCGGAGCCCGGCCACCAACAGGTTGCGACGGTCGCAGAAGGCGCGGCGACGGGTCTCGTGAACCTCCATGGCCGGATCGGACAAGGCCGCCAGCGCCGCATGCTGGCCGATCGTCGAGGGCGCGATGTAGAAATTCTGCGCCAGCTTCTCGATCTCGCCGACGGCGGCGTGCGGCGCCACCAGCCAACCGATCCGCCAACCGGTCATGCCGAAATACTTGGAGAAACTGTTGACGACGAAGCAGGGCGCCTCGGGATCCAGACCCAGGCTCAGCACCGTACCGACGCGATCGTCCCCGGCCTGGCCGTGCCGTGCGCGCGCCGGGAGGGGCACGAGCTCTGCCGGGTAGGTGAGCCCCTGGTAGATCTCGTCGATGATCGCCCAGCCGTCCCGTTCACGGACCGCCTCGAGAAGCGCAACGAGCGTGCCACGCCCGAGCACGCCGCCCGTGGGATTCGCCGGCGACGCGGCCAGCAGGCCCCGCGTGCGCGCGCCCCAGTGCCGCGCGAGCAGCTCGGCGTCGAGCTGGTAGTCCCGGTCGGGCCCGACCGGTACCGTCTGGGCGTGGCCGCCCACCAGCTCCGGAAAGTATCGATTGCAGGGATAGCAGGGGTCGGTCATGAGCACGGTGTCGCCGGGCTCGACGAGCAGGGCGGCGAGCAGCACCAGGGCGCCGGTCGCGCCGGCAGTGACCACGATCCGTTCCGGGGGCACGTCCACGCCGTGCCAGCGCGCATAGTAGGCAGCGATCCCCTCGCGCAGCGCCGGCAGGCCGAGTGCGCTCGTGTAGCCCGTGGGACCTTCCATGATGCTGCGGGCACCGGCTTCGAGTATGGGTGGCGCGCTCGGAAAGTCGGGTTCCCCGACCTCCATGTGCACGATGTCACGCCCTTCGCGTTCGAGGGCCTGCGCCCGATCGACGAGATCCATGACCTGGAAGGAACGAATGGCGGCCAGGCGCGCAGCGGGCCTGAAGGTCACGGGGCGCTCCGTCGGCGAGGAAGAGCGGCGATTCTCACCACGGCCCGGGAGCCTGTCCAGCATCGACCTCCGGCGCCCTGCGTAGACTGCAGGAACCATGACTGCTGAATCCGCAAGTGGCGCCCGGGAGCAGGAGAACGGCGACGCACCCTGCGTCGGCCGCTTCGCGCCCTCGCCCTCGGGCCCCCTGCACCTGGGATCACTGCTGGCCGCCGCCGCGAGCTGGCTCGATGCGCGTGCAGCCCGGGGCCAGTGGCTCGTCCGCATCGAGGATCTCGACCCGCCACGGGAGGTCGCGGGCGCGGATCGAGCCATCCTCGACGCCCTGGAGGGACACGGTCTGACCTGGGACGGCGACGTCCTGTACCAGAGCACCCGCACGGAGGCCTACGAGGCCGCGATCGCCCGGCTCGAAGGGGACGGACGAATGTTCCGATGCACCTGTACGCGCCGCCGGATCCGCGAGCTGGGCGGGGTCTACGACGGACGCTGCCGCGACCGGGGCATGGCTGTCACCAGCCGGTCGCACGCCCTCCGGATCCGTGTCCCGAACGGGGCGATCAGCTTCACGGACCGACTCCGGGGGCACTGCTCCCAGGACCTCGCCGAGTGGGCCGGGGACTTCATCCTGAAGCGACGGGACGGGCTCTTCGCCTATCAGCTTGCCGTGGTGGTCGACGATGCCGCCCAGGGCATCACGGACGTGGTGCGCGGCGCGGACCTTCTCGACTCGACCCCGCGGCAGATCTTCCTGCAGCGCTGCCTGGGGCTGACCACACCCCGCTATCTGCATCTGCCGCTCCTGGTGCACGCCGATGGCGAGAAGCTGTCCAAGCAGACCGGCGCGCCGGGGCTGGCTCCGGGCGAGGCGAAACGGAACCTCGCGCAGGTCCTCGGCTGGCTGGGCATCGAAGCCGAGCCGACGGACGCGCCGGAACGGCAGCTGACGCAGGCCCTGGACCAGTGGTCGCCTGCCCGCCTGCCCCGGCAGCCGATCGTCGTGCCGACCGGGAAAAATCGGTAACACACGGCTTCTGTTACCATTCGCAACACACGCGACGATCCACACCGGCAGATCATGAGCCACGTTCTGATCATCGAGAACGAGGATGCGCCCGAGGGCGCCCTGTGCGCCCTGCTCGAACGCCACGGCCACGAAGTGACCCAGGTCCGGACGCTGTCCGAGGCGCGCGCCGAGGAGCTGGCAAGCTTTTCACTGATCCTCGCCGATCTGCGTCTGCCCGGCGGGCTGGGCACGGATCTCGTGGCGGACGCACGGGGTGTGCCCGTGGTGATCCTGTCCGCGCACGCGAGCCTGCGCGCCGCCATCGACGCCATGAAGCTCGGCGCATCCGAATTCATCGTCCGCCCCTTCGATCAGGACGAACTGCTCCTGATCCTCGAACGGGTGCGCAAGGAACAGCGGATCGTCCGGCAGAACGCCGCGCTGAAGTCGGAGCTGTCACGGGACTACCCCGTCGCCGGCATGATCGGCAGCTGCGGGCCCATGAAGCTGCTCTTCGAACGCATCCGCAAGGTGGCCCCCACGGAGTCGACCGTACTGATTCTCGGCGAGTCCGGGACCGGCAAGGAACTCGTGGCACGCGCCCTCCACGAGCAGAGCCCGCGCAGCGACGCGCCCATGATCTCCCTGAACTGCGCGGCGATTCCCGACACGCTCATCGAGTCCGAGCTCTTCGGCCACGAGAAGGGCGCCTTCACGGGTGCCGGCAGCGCACGCCGGGGCCTCGTGGAGGCGGCCGACGGCGGCACGCTCTTCCTCGACGAGATCGGCGAGCTCCCGCTGGAAGCCCAGGCGCGCCTGCTGCGCGTGCTTCAGGAAGGCGAGATCCGACGCGTCGGCGCGGTCCAGACGCGCAAGGTGGACGTGCGACTGATCGCGGCGACGCACCGGGACCTGCGCCAGCTCGCCGAACGCGGCGCCTTCCGGGACGATCTCTTCTACCGCCTCAATGTCGTCACCCTGAAGCTGCCGGCCCTGCGTGACCGGGGAGACGACATCTACGAACTCGCCGAGCGCCTGCTCGAACGCGCCTGCCATCGCCTGCACAAGTCCCGGCTGGCCTTCTCGGAAGACGCGCTGACGGCCATGCGCAACTACGAATGGCCCGGCAACGTGCGGGAGCTCGAGAATGCCATCGAGCGCGCCGTGATCCTCTCGGACGGAACCGAGATCACCCCGGACCTGCTCGCCATCGATGCCGGCACCCTGCTCGACAGCGGCGCGTCCACGACACCTGCTGCCTCACCCACGGCGACGGTACGCACCCTGGCACCGCGCGCGGCAGCGGACGACGGCGGCCGCGCTGCGGAGCCCCCGCCCGCCGGGGCCGCGCAGGGGGAGAACAATGCTTCCCTGGAAGACTATTTCGTCCGCTTCGTGCTCGATCACGAGGACCGGATGACCGAGACGGAGATCGCCCAGCGCCTCGGCATCAGTCGCAAGAGCCTCTGGGAACGCCGCCAGCGGCTGGGGATCCCGCGGCGTCGCACCCGCAACCGGGGCCTGCGCGGCGCCCGCGACCCGGGTGCAGCTGGGTAACAGTCGGCGTTACCGAACTACCCCTTGAAATCGGTCAGTAACACAACCCGGTAACACCCTGCGCCGGCGGATCGGCACGAGAATCCGCAGGTGATTGATATTAAAGGAAACACTTCGCCGTCGCGCGCATGGCACGGAAATCGCTCCTTGTTTCTGAACGCGTACGGAAGCCCGACGCGTGTTCAGTTCCCGAACATATGGGGGGAGGGGCTGAACGGAGTGGCGCAGCGGCATCGACGCCGCCGGCGAGGATCCGAGTCGACGCTGATCGACGTATCCTCGCGCAGCCGGAAGGACGGCCCGGGAGGACCGATCGGCGCGCGACCATTTCCGTGATGCCGGATACAAGCGTCGCTCCAAGGCGCCCCGGCAGGCTCGGACGGATCCTCGGATCCGTCGCCGTGAAGGCACCCGTACAGGGCGCGTGGCACTGCGCCTACAACGACAAGGGAGCCAGAGCGGCATGAAAAGGGGAAGGCCCGGAGGCCTTCCCCTTTTTTCTTGCCATCGACCTTTCCAGCCATCGGCCCAGCCGACCGTCGGAGCAGCGGGACGCGATCTGCTATCATCGCTCGTTCACTCGATTCGCTTCACATGAGGCCGTATCCGCCTTGACCGCCGATGTCGGCACCGACGACGCGCCCGCTCGCACACCGGTGCTGAGCGACACGTCCGCCCGGATCATTCCCCGCGACGCGCACCCGATCTCCCGCAGCCAGATCAGCGAGGGGGCCCTGAAGGTCCTCTACCGGCTGATCAAGGCGGGCCATCATGCCTTCCTCGTGGGCGGCGGCGTGCGCGACCTGCTTCTCGGCCAGGACCCCAAGGACTTCGACATCGCGACCGATGCACTTCCGGAAGAAGTGCACGAGCTGTTCCGCAATTCCCGGCTCATCGGCCGACGCTTCCGCCTCGCCCATGTGCGCTTCGGTCGGGAGATCATCGAGGTCGCGACCTTCCGTGGCCCGGCCGCGGATGCGGAACCGGCGATGATCGAGGCCCACGAGCTGCCGAGCCGACGCAAGTCCGGGCCGGACAACGAACCCGCCGCCGCCCTGAGTGGCTCGGGCATGATCCTCCGCGACAACGTCTACGGCACCGTGGAGCAGGACGCGGAGCGTCGGGACTTCACGATCAATGCGCTCTACTACACACCTGCCGATTTCTGCATCTACGACTTCGCGGGCGGCCTCGAGGACATCGAGGCGCGGCGGATCCGCCTGATCGGCGATCCGGAACAGCGCTACCGCGAGGATCCGGTGCGGATGCTCCGCGCCCTGCGCTTCGCGGCGAAGCTGGACTTCACGCTCGATCCGTCCACGGCCAGACCCATTCGCGAACTCGGTGAGCTGCTGCTGGACGTTCCGCCAGCGCGCCTGTTCGACGAGGTCGTGAAGCTGCTCCTGCACGGCCAGGGCCTGCGCACCTTCGAGCTGCTCCGCGAACACGACCTCTTCAGGATGCTGTTCCCGGCCTCGGAGGCGCGCATCGCCCATGACCCCGTGGCCTTGGCGGTCGTGCGCACCGCCCTGGCCAACACCGATCAGAGAATCGAGGAGGATCGGCCCGTCACCCCCGGCTTCCTCATCGCGGCGCTGCTCTGGCCCGCGCTCCTCGATGCCCGGGACGAGGCCCTCGCGGACGGTCTGCCGCCGGCCGAGGCCCTGGCCGAGGCGTCGCGCGCCGTGATCGCACGCCAGCAGATGCACACCTCCGTGCCGAAGCGCTTCTCCACCTTCGTGTGCGAGACCTGGGAGCTGCAGCCACGCCTGGAGCGGAACGCCGGGCGACGTGCAGCACGTCTGCTCAGCCATCCACGCTTCCGGGCCGCCTACGACTTCCTCGTGGTCCGCGAACGCGCCGGCGACGACACCGGCGGCAAGGGCGCCTGGTGGACCCAGTACCAGGCCTCGGACGAGGGCGAGCGGGACGCCCTGGCGGCCGCCGCGACGCCCGAGCCGGGAAGCGAACCCCGCCGACGCAGACGCGGCGGGCGGCGCCGTCGGCGTACGGGATCCGCTGCGGCCGAGTAGCCCGGTTGCCGCCTCGATCGCCCCGGAGCCCGCTGTGGTTCAATAGGCCCGCTTCCCGACCAGCCTGAAGCGAACGTGTGAGCGCCAGAAGCCAGCCCATCCCCGCCCCGGTCCCACGCTACATCGTCGTCGAGGGGCCCATCGGCGTGGGCAAGACGACGCTCGCGAGGCGGCTCGCGGACAGCTTCCAGTACGAGACGCTGCTGGAGGCCCCGGCGGAGAATCCCTTCCTGGATCGCTTCTACGAGGAGGGTCGTCGCAACGCGCTGCCGACCCAGCTCTTCTTCCTCCTCCAGCGCGCCGAGCAGCTCAGGCGCCTGCGCCAGGAGGATCTCTTCCAGCAGGTGCGGGTCGCCGACTTCCTGATCGACAAGGATCGTCTGTTCGCGGAACTCACGCTCGACGAACACGAGCTGGCGCTCTACGCCCAGGTCTACGACCACCTCACGATCGAGGCGCCCACCCCGGATCTGGTGATCTATCTGCAGGCGCCCCGACATGTGCTCATGGACCGGATCCAGCGGCGGGCGGTGCCGGCCGAGCGGCATATCGACGAGGGATACCTGGACGCCCTCATCGAGGCCTACACCCGCTTCTTCCACTTCTATGACAGCGCGCCGCTGCTCATCATCAACGCCGCCGAAATTGACCTGGTCGGGGACGATGGCCAGTATGAGCGCCTCGTCGAGATGGTCCGCACGTTCAAGAGCGCGCGAAGCTACTTCAATCCCCATCCCTCCCTGATCTGAACTGGAGCCCGCATGAGCAGTCAGGCGGCGACGCCGCGCGTCACGCTGACGACGCTGCAGAAGTACAAGGAACGCGGAGAGAAGTTCGCCGCGCTGACGGCCTACGACGCCGGCTTCGCGGAAATGATCTCCGGCGCCGGTATCGAGGTCATGCTCGTCGGCGACTCCCTCGGTATGGTCCTGCAGGGACACGACAGCACGCTGCCCGTGACCATGGAGGACATCGTCTATCACATGCGCTGTGTCCAGGCGGGCAACCGGGGCGCGCTGATCATGGCCGACCTCCCGTTCATGAGCTACGGCCACGAGCTGCAGGCTCTGGAGAACGCGGCCGCACTCATGAGAGCGGGCGCTCACATGGTGAAGCTCGAGGGCGGCGCCTGGATCTCGGGCACCACGAACAAGCTCGCGGAGCGCGGCATTCCCGTCTGCGCGCACATGGGACTGACCCCCCAGTCGATCAATCGACTCGGCGGCTATCGGGTCCAGGGGCGCGATCCGGACAAGGCCCAGACGATCATCGACGAGGCCCTGGTGCTGCAGGACGCCGGCGCGAGCGTCCTGCTCGTGGAGTGCGTCCCGGTCCGGCTGGCCGCGGAACTCACCCTGGCCCTGAGCATTCCCGTGATCGGCATCGGCGCCGGTCCGGAGGTGGACGGGCAGATCATGGTCATGCACGACATGCTCGGCATCACCCCACCCTCGATCAAGGCACCACGATTCGTGAAGAACTTCCTGCCGGAAAGCACAGACGGCATCAGGGGAGCCTTCGTCGCCTATCGCGAGGCCGTCAGGTCCGGCGCCTTTCCGGCACCGGAGCACTGCTTCACCTGAGGCCCGCCGTGGAGACGCTCAACGGCATCGAGAGTCTGCGCGCACGCCTCGGCGCCGTGCGCGCACGGGGTGACACCATCGCCCTCGTCCCCACCATGGGCAACCTCCACGAAGGGCACCTCCAATTGGTCGACGCCGCCCGGGCGCGCGCCCCCTGCGTCGTCGTGAGCATCTTCGTGAACCCGCTCCAGTTCGGCCCCACCGAGGACTTCGAGGCCTATCCGCGCACCCTCGCCGCGGACGCGGCGGCGCTGGCGGGGCGCGACGTCGCGGTGCTGTTCGCCCCCACGGTGAACGAGATGTATCCGGACGGTCCGAAGCTCGCCACCCGCGTCCGGGTCGACGGCCTGGGGGACGAGCTCTGCGGCGCCAGCCGGCCGGGGCATTTCGAAGGGGTCGCGACCGTGGTCGCCAAGCTCTTCAACATCGTCCAGCCGGACCTGGCCGTCTTCGGTGACAAGGACCGCCAGCAACTCACGGTCATCCGCCGAATGGTGCGGGACCTGTCCATGGCGCTGGAGATCGTCGGCGTCCCCACGGTGCGGGCCGCGGACGGTCTCGCCCTGTCCTCGCGCAACGGCTATCTCGACGCCGATGCCCGGGCACGAGCCCCGGTGCTCTACGCGACACTGCTCGCCACGGCCGAGCGCATGACCGCTGCTCCGGGGCCGATCACCGAGCTGGAGGCAGAGGCCGAGGCGCGCCTGCGCGAGGCAGGCTTCGAGCCGGACTACGTCGCCATCCGCCGCATCCACGACCTGGCGCCCCCGCAGGGCGGTGACCGGGAGCTGGTGGTACTCGCCGCGGCGCGGCTCGGCTCGACGCGCCTCATCGACAATCATCCATTCCGTCTGGGAGCGCCCCTGGATGCCCGCTGATCCGACGGCTTCTTCGCACTGGCAGGCGCTCGCACGGCTGGCGACCGGGATTCCCTCCCTGACCCGGCTCCTGGACTCGGAACCGGACCGCTTCGAGACGCAGCTCGTGCAGGCGCCGGGGCTCCGCGTCGATCTCTCCCGGCAACGCTGGAATGCACCGGTGCGCGAGGCGCTCCTCGCGCTGGCGACCGAGGCAGACCTCGATCGGTACCGGAAGACACTCTTCACGGGGAACACCCTGAATCCCACGGAGGGCCGCGCCGTCCTTCACACCCTGCTGCGACAGACCGCGGAACCGCCGGTCGTGGTCGACGGCCGGAACCTGACGGAAGAGGTCGCGGCAGCGCGGGCGCGCATGAGGCAGGTGAGCGAGGCGGTGCGCAACGGCGACTGGCGTGGCGGCACCGGCCGCGCGATCCGCGACGTCGTGAACATCGGCATCGGCGGCTCCTTCCTCGGGCCCGCCCTGATCTGCGATGCGCTGGGTCCCTCGAACGGACCTCGGGTCCACTTTCTCGCCAACATCGACGGTGCCGAGGCGACCCGGATCCTCGCCGAGCTCGATCCCGAACGCACGCTCTTCGTGATCGCATCGAAGTCCTTCGGGACCCTCGAGACCCGCATCAACGCCACCACCTGCCGCAGCTGGTTTCTCGAGCGCGGCGGTCGCATCGCGGACATCCCCCGACACTTCGTGGCCATCTCCACGAACCTGAAGGCGGCGGCCGAGTTCGGTCTCCCGGAGGCCAACCTGCTGCCCCTGTGGGACTGGGTCGGCGGGCGCTTCTCCGTGTGGTCGCCGATCGGTCTGCCGATCGCCCTGGCGCACGGGGACGACAGCTTCCAGGCCTTTCTCGACGGCGCACGCGCCCTCGACCTGCACTTCCGCGATGCCCCGCTCGCTGAGAACGCGCCGGTTCTCCTGGCGCTCGTGGAACTGTGGAACCAGGCGTTCCTGGGCACCCACTCCCTCGCGGTGCTGCCCTACGCGAGCGATCTCGCCCGGCTGCCGGACTATCTGCAGCAGCTGGAGATGGAGAGCAACGGCAAGCGCGTCCGCGTCGACGGAACGCCCCTGTCCATCGATACGGGAACCATCCTCTGGGGCAATGTCGGGACGAACGGCCAGCACGCCTATCACCAGCTCCTGCACCAGGGCACCCAGGACTTCAGCGCGGAGTTCATCCTTCCGCTCCGAACTCGACACCAGCTGGCCGAACACCACGCCTGGCTCGCGGCCCACTGCTTCGCGCAGGCCGAAGCGCTCGCACGCGGGGTCGACGCCGAACAGATCACGCAGGAGCTGATGGCCTCCGGCATGGATGCACCCAGCGCCGCGGCAGCCGCCCCACACCGCGTCCTGCCGGGGAATCACCCCTCGACGATGGTGCTGCTGGACGATCTCGGACCGCAGTGCCTCGGCGCGCTCCTGGCCCTGCACGAACACAAGGTGTTCGTGCAGGGTATCCTCTGGGGCATCAATTCCTTCGATCAGTGGGGCGTCGAACTCGGCAAGAAGCTGGGAGACCGGATCCACGAGCAGATCATCGCAGCCAGGGGCGCAGGGGACGGCGCTCGCCGGAAGGACGCGACGACCGACGCGCTCGTCGAACTCTTCCGGCAGGTGAACGCCGACGCGCACTGAAGGACATCGCGAAGGCGACAGGAACGGGGAGAACGGCAATGACGCAGGGCAAGATCTATCCGGTGAGCGACGACGCTCGGGCATCCGCCTGGCTCGATGCCGACGACTACGCCAGGATGTACGCGGAGTCCATCGAGGACCCCGAAGGCTTCTTCTCGCGCATGGCCCGGGAGCATCTCTCCTGGTCCTCGGACACCTGGCCGGAAACCTCCCGCGTCGACATGGCGAAGGGCGAGGTGAGCTGGTTCGGCGGCGGGCGTCTGAACGCCTGCTACAACTGTCTGGATCGTCACCTCGAGACCCGCGGCGATCAGACCGCGATCCTCTGGGAGGGCGACGATGCGGCCGAGGATCGCCGCATCACCTACCGGGACGCCCACGCCGAAGTGTGCCGCCTGGCCAACGTGCTCAAGGCGCACGGCGTGCAGCGTGGCGATCGCGTCTGCATCTACATGCCCATGATCCCCGAGGCGGCCTTTGCCATGCTCGCCTGCGCGCGCATCGGCGCCGTTCACTCGGTGGTCTTCGGCGGCTTCTCTCCGCACTCGCTCCGAGACCGGATTCTCGACTCCGACTGTCGCGTGCTGATCACGGCGGACGAGGGCGTCCGCGGCGGACGACGCATTCCGCTGAAGGCCAATGCCGAGGAAGCGCTCGCAGAGTGTCCGAACGTGCAGCTGGTCCTGACCGTTCGGCGAACGGGCGCCGAGGTGCCCTGGGACGGATCGAGAGACCTCTGGTACCACGAGTCCGTGGCGGATGCCTCACCCGAGTGTCCCGCCGAGGACATGGATGCCGAGGACCCGCTCTTCATCCTCTACACCTCGGGCTCCACGGGCAAGCCGAAGGGCGTGCTGCACAGCACCGGTGGCTACATGCTGATGGCCACCATGACGCACCGCTACGTCTTCGACTACCGCGACGGAGACATCTACTGGTGCACGGCAGACGTCGGCTGGATCACGGGCCACACCTACATCGTCTACGGCCCGCTCTCGAACGGCGCCACCACGCTCATGTTCGAGGGCGTACCGACCTGGCCCGATGCGTCACGCGCCTGGCAGGTCTGCGACAAGCACGAGGTGTCGATCTTCTACACGGCGCCGACCATGATCCGGCAGGTCATGGGCGCAGGCGACGAGTTCGTGACCGCCACGCGCAGGACGTCCCTGCGCCTGCTCGGCTCCGTCGGCGAACCGATCAACCCCGAGGCCTGGGAGTGGTACTACCGGGTCGTCGGGAACAGCCGCTGCCCGATCGTCGATACATGGTGGCAGACGGAGACCGGCGCCATCCTGATCACGCCGCTCCCCGGCGCGACCCCGCTCAAGCCCGGCTGCGCGACGCGACCCTTCTTCGGCGTCCGACCCGGCCTCGTGGACGGCGATGGAAAGCTCATCGAGGAGCGGGAGGCGAGCGGCAACCTCGTCATCACCGCCTCCTGGCCGAGTCAGCTGCGGACGATCTACGGTGACCACGATCGCCTCATCGAGACCTACTACCGTGCCTATCCGGGCTACTACTTCACGGGCGACGGCGCGCGCCGCGACGCGGATGGGGACTACTGGATCACGGGGCGCGTGGACGACGTCATCAACAGCTCCGGCCACCGCATCGGTACCGCCGAGGTCGAGAGCGCGCTCGTACTGCACCCCGACGTCGCCGAAGCCGCCGTGGTGGGCTTCGAGCACGATGTGAAGGGGCAGGGCATCTATGCCTACGTGACCCTCATGCAACACAGCGATGCGAGCGAGGCGCATCTGGAGAGGCTCCGTGAAGAGCTGCTCCAGCTCGTGCGCAGCGAGATCGGACCCTTCGCCAAGCCGGACGTGATCCAGTGGGCGCCGGGCTTGCCCAAGACCCGCTCCGGCAAGATCATGCGGCGGATCCTGCGCAAGGTCGCGGCGAACGAGGTCGATGCACTCGGCGACACGAGCACGCTCGCCGATCCCTCGGTGGTCGACGACCTGGTCGCCAATCGACACCATCGCTGAACAACCTGTCTACAAGAAACGTCTCGGGGAGCCACCATGTTCGAACACGGGTCTCTTTCTTCGCGCGCGCTTGTCGTCCTGCTGCTTGCCTGCGCGCTGTCGACCGCGCATGCCGCCAACAGCCCCACGCGGGCGGCAAAGGGCATGGTCGTCTCGCAGAACGCGATCGCATCGGAAATCGGTGTGCAGGCCATGCGCGAGGGCGGCAGCGCCGTCGACGCCGCCGTCGCGACGGCTTTCGCCCTGGCCGTGGTGCACCCCACTGCCGGGAACATCGGCGGTGGCGGCTTCCTGATCCATCGACCCGACGAGGGCGCGCCGGTCGCCTACGACTTCCGTGAACGCGCACCGGCAGCGGCGAGCCCGGAGATGTGGCTCGACGAGAACGGCGACTACGACCGGCAGAAGCACCACTCCAGCCATGCGGCCGTCGGCGTGCCGGGAACGGTCGCGGGACTCTACTTCGCCTGGCAGGATTCCGGACGCCTGCCCTGGAAGCGCCTCGTCGAGCCCGCGATCGCGTTGGCGCGGGACGGCTTCGTGGTCACGGACGGCCTCGCACGTTCCATCAACGGCACGGGCATGCGGCGCATGGCGCCCTATCCGGCTTCCGTCGCCCAGTTCACGCGCGACGGGGAACCGCTCCAGGCAGGGGACGTGCTCCGCCAGCCGGATCTCGCGGGCACCCTGGCGCGCATCGCCGATGCGGGTCCGGCGGGCTTCTACGAGGGACGCACCGCCGAACTCATCGTCGCCGACATGAAGGCGAACGGCGGGCTCATCACCCTGGAGGACCTGCGCAACTACGAGGCGGTCCGGCGCACGCCGATCGAGGGGACCTACCGTGGCTACGGCGTCATCGGCATGCCACCGCCGAGCTCCGGCGGCGTCACCATGGTGCAGATACTCAACGTCCTGGAAGGCTACGACCTGACCGGCTCGGGCTTCGGCTCTGCGCGGACGATCCATCTCATGACCGAAGCCATGCGGCGCGGCTATGCCAATCGGGCCCGCTTCCTCGGCGATCCGGAGTTCAATCCGGAGATGCCCATCGACATGCTGATCTCGAAGGACTACGCGAACGGATTGCGGGCATCCATCGACGCGGACAGGGCCTCCGTGTCGACGCCGGACAGCTTCGAGTGGCCGTACGAGAGCATGGAGACGACGCACTTCTCCGTGGTCGACGCCGACCGCAACGCCGTATCGCTCACCTATACGCTCGAGTACAGCTACGGATCGGGCATCGTCGTCCCCGGCGGCGGCTTCCTGCTCAACAACGAGATGGGCGACTTCAATGCCAAGCCCGGGCTCACGGACGAGACGGGCCTCATCGGCACGGCGCCGAACCTGGCGGAGCCCGGCAAGCGCATGCTGTCGAGCATGAGCCCGACGATCGTCACCCGCGATGGTGAGCTCTTCATGGTCACCGGCAGCCCGGGTGGCCGAACCATCATCAACACGACCATGCAGACCATCATCAACGTGGTCGATCACGGCATGCAGGCCCAGGCCGCGGTCGACGCCGGACGCATCCATCATCAGTGGCTGCCCGACGAGCTCAACTACGAACGGCAGATGTTCTCGCCGGACACCCTGGCGCTCCTCGAAGCCTGGGGTCACGCGCTGGACGAGGACGGCAACCAGGGCGTGGCCCAGGTCATCGTGGTCGATCCCGAAAGCGGTGTCCTGGAAGGCGGCGTGGACCGGCGCCCGCCGGACGGCGGCGCGGTCGGCTACTGAGCCCCTGCGCGGCCCTGGCCGCGCAGGATCCGCCAGAGGCCGATGGTGAGCAGCGGCACCACGTAGACGCCGAAGAAGCCCCAGGCGAGGGTGCCGTAGCCCTCCGCGATCAGGGCGATGATGCCGACGCCGGACAGGGACAGCGCGGCCAGGAGCACGCCTGCGGTGATCAGGGCATGCACCGGCCGCCCCAGGCGATCACCGGTGCGCTCCTCCCACCAGCCATCGAGGCGCTCCAGGAACCCCTGCACGTTGCCCGCACCGGTCTCGATGAAGGTGCCCACGAGCACGATCAGATAGCCGAGCTTGAGCAGCGGCGCATCGAGCGCCGTGAACATCTCGTAGACCGGCAGTTCCGCGTCGAGGATCGCCGGATAGCGCGCGACGAAGCTCAGGTGCAGGAAGAGCGCGGGCAGGATGCCGATCAGCGCGCCGAGGCTCCCGGAGAGCAGTGCCTGGCGCGGCGTGTCGATGGCGCGGGCCGCGTAGAGGATCACCGGGATCGCCGTGACGTTGTAGAAGCTGTACTGGAGCGCCGCGACGAACCAGCCCGGCCGCGTGTCCGCCTGTGCGAAGCCGCTCGTCATGGCATCGCCGAAGGTCGTCCAGACGGAGGCCAGATAGGTCAGGAAGACCGCATAGAGAACGAGGCTCCAGAAGGTCAGCACGCGCATGACGAACTCGCGACCGTAGAACGTCAGGAGCACGACGATCGCGAGCACGCCCGCACCGCCCTGCCAGCGGGAGATGCCGAACTCCGTGGCGAGAATCTCGCCCGCCGCGGCGCCGATCACCGCGATCACGAGCATGAAGAGCGCGACGATCAGCAGCTCGTAGAGAAACCAGAAGGGACCCAGCAGCGTCTGGAAGAAGCTGCGGTAGTCATAGGCGGCGAAGCGGCGCGTGATCTCCAGGGACAGCGCGAAGATCACTGCGATGCAGACGGCCGCCACCGCGATGCCGAGGAGCCCGCCCGTCACCCCGTAGCGGGTGAAGAACTCGACGACTTCCCGACCCGTCCCGTAACCGCCACCAATCATCACGGATTGGAGCACCGCACCGGGAATCAGGTAGATCCTGATCCACTGCGTCATCAAGCGCCTCCAGCTTCGCTCCCGAGGATGCCATGAAGCCGGCGCGGGCGCAGGGGCGGGGCCCTGCGCTAAGCTCGGGGTCCCGTGGCACGGACCCCAGGAACCGCCCATGAAGCAGCTGGCCACCGCGCTGATCCTGTACGTCGTCTGGAGCCTGACGGCTGCAGCCGCGGAACCGATTCCCGTGGCCCTGGTGATCAATGGCTACGCCGGGGACCGGGCCGGGCCGGAGAAGGACACGGATGCCATGGCCATGGCACAGGGCGGCCTGCCGGCCATCATCGGACTCCATGGCGGCGTCGTGGTCGCACTGCAGGAAGCAGAGCTCGACGACGGGGACGCCGGTGCCTACGGGCGCTGGAACCGCTACGGCATCGTCAGCGGCCACTTCGCGGACCGGATCGTCGTCAATCGCCGCGACGGACTGTTCAACATCGGTCTGTACAACAACTGCAGCGGCGCCCTGGGCATGCTCGGCGGACTCCGCCACTCGGACCCCGAGGGCCCTCTGCGCGTCGGCATGGTGTGGATCGATGCGCATGGTGACTACAACACACCGGAGACGAGCCTCTCCGGCATGCTCGGCGGCATGCCCGTTGCGATCGCTGCGGGAGACGGGCTCCAGCGCATGCGGCAGCAGGCGCGGATCGACGATCCCCTGACGCGGGAGGAGCTGCTGATGGTCGCCGTGCGCGACACGGATCCGCTCGAACAGGCGCGCATCGATGCCCACGGCCTCGCCCGCCTCGACAGGGTCGCGCTGCGCAGGGACCCGGCGCGGATCCGCGCCGAGATCGATCGCCTCGGGGACATCGTCGATCTGATCTACGTCCACGTCGATCTCGACGTGCTCGATCCCGCAGAGGTGCCGTGGCATCCCCTGCAGGTCGCCGATGGACCGACCAGCACGGAGCTCGCGGACGCCATAGCGATCATGTTCGAACACCCCAAGGCCGCCGCCTTCGGCATCGCCTCCTATCCGCATGACGCGGATCCCGATGGAGTGACGCTCACGGCGATCCAGCGCCTCGTCGCAGGCGCCATGCGCGGTCTGAGCGCACGGCCGGACGCCTGAAGTCGCCTCCGTGACCGAAACGGTCCAGCTGCGCGACGCGCAGGCCGGGGATCTCGACGCGATCAACGAGGTGATCGCCTCGGCTCTCTCGAGCTGGCACCTGCCCGACCGCGTACGCCGCCTCGCTCTGCCGTCCTACCGCTACGGGGACGTCGATCTGCGGTTCATGAGGCTGCGTGTCGCGGAGCGCAGCGGCACCATCGAGGGCGTCACGGCACTGGAGCCGGCCGACGCCGCCGAAACACCGCCCGGCCTCGTCGGCTCGCTGCTCCACGGTATCTATGTGGCCGCACCGCAGCAGCGGCGGGGGCTCGGGCGCCGGCTCGTCGAGGACGCGCTGGAACT
>JAZBPI010000147.1:0-5858 GCA_036351555.1 Pseudomonadales bacterium | reverse complement strand
CCGAGGCGCAGCAGGTAGCCCTGGCGGAGGATCTGCCCCATGACGTTCGCATAGTAGGCATCCAGGATGATCTGCTCCCGGGCATCGAGTCCCGCCGGATCCTCCAGGGCCTGCGCCAGGGCCTCGGCCAGATCCTCGCCCTGCACGCTCGTGAGCAGGGTCTGGCGGTAGGCCATGCTGCCGGAGCCGAGATCCGCGCGAACGAGCAGCGCACTCTGCTGCAGCTCCAGGGTCACGAGCACGAGACCGCCGATGATGCCCAGGGCCCCGGCGATCTGGATCCAGCGATCGAGACGATCGAACATCAGTGCGCCTCCCTGCCGGCGTCGAGCAGGCTCACGGGGACAGACGCCAGACGCCGCAGGCGGGCCCCTCGAGCACGAGTTCGCGGCCTTCGCAGCGCGCGTTCCGCAGCTGCACGGGCTCGGCGATGCGCAGCGGCGCCGGGAGCCTGAAGCGCACCGCCGCGGCCGCCGGCTGCAGCGCGACCAGGATCCGCTCCGCGCCGTGGCCGCGCAGGTACACCAGCGGATAGCCGGCACCGTCCGTGAGCAGTTCCAGGGGCGCATCGCTGCGCAGCGCCGCATGGCTGCGGCGAACGTGGATCAGGGTCCGCACGTGGTGCCAGAGCGAGGCCGGATCCCCTTGCTGCGTGGCGACATCGGGACGATCGGGCGCCGGGTCCAGGGGTAGATAGAAGGCCTCCCGCGGCGCCGTGGAGAAGCCCGCGCCGTCCTCGCAGGCCCACTGCATGGGCGTGCGCGTGCCCGTGCGCTCGTAGGCCCCCTCTCGGGACGGCAGGTCCTCGAGATAGCGCATGCCGATCTCGTCGCCGTAGTAGACGAAGGGCACCGCAGGCCAGGTCAGCAGGAAGCTGTGGATGACCGCCAGATCCTCCTCCGTGCGGCCGCCGGCGCGGGGGCGCTGGAAGTCGTGATTCGCGCTGGGCAGACCGACCGCGCCGCGCCCGGCAACGACCGCCTGCTGCTGCAGGTAGGGCTCGAGGAAGCGGCGGAAGTCTCCCTTGCCTGCGCGATCGAAGTAGCAGTCCGTCGCGCCGGAACGGATCCGCCCGAAGCCGGTGCCGTTGAACATCAGTTCCGGGTAGCCGGGCGTGCCGAAGTGAAGCATGAAGTCGATGTGGAACCCCGCCGGAATGGCCCGCGCAGGATCCGCCCATTCGCTGATCAGGACCTTGCCGGGATGCGTCGCGTCGAGCCAGGCGCGCAGCCCGCGCCACAGGGCACGCACGGCGCTCTGCTGAGGGTCTTCCTTGACCAGGCTCGCTGCGAGATCGACCCGGAAGCCGTCGACGCCGTGGTCGAACCAGAAGGCCATGATCTCCTTGAGCCGCTCGACGTTCGCCTGCGGTCCCGGTGCATCGGGGCGCTGATGCCAGCGTCGGCGCGGCTCGGCGAAGCCGTAGGCGAGCGCCGGCTGGTGCGCGAAGAAGTTGACCGCATAGGCGCCCATGCGGTCGGTGGTGCCGCTGATGTAGGTGAGGCTGCCGTCGCGCGTGGTCCAGGGGCTGTCCGACCAGACGAAGCGGTCACTCCAGGCATTGCGCTCCGGTCGCGCCGAGGCGAGGAATCCCGGGTGATCCCAGGACGTGTGTCCGGCGACGAGATCGAGGCAGACCCGGATGCCTCGGGCGTGAGCCGCTTCGCAGAGCCGGCGCACGTCCTCGTTCTCGCCGTAGCGCGGGGCGACCCGTCGGTGATCGCGCACGTCGTAGCCGGCGTCGAGGAAGGGCGAGTCGTAGACGGGATTGATCCAGAGCGCGTCGACGCCCAGGTCGGCCAGGTAGTCGAGACGGCCGATCAGCCCGGGCAGGTCTCCGATCCCGTCGCCGTTGCTGTCGGCGAAGCTCTGCGGGTAGACCTGATAGAAGACCGCGCTGGCGAGCCAGGCTGGTTCCACGTGCCTCGACCTCCCCTGCAGGGCAACCGGTCCCGGCCGCGCGACCGGGGACCTCGACGGCGGACCTCGCTGCTCAGAACAGACGCCGATCCGCGTCGCGTCGGGGCCGGCTGAAGCGTTCGCGGAGCAGATCCTTGCGCACGAAGGCGAAGGAGAGCACCAGCCCCGTCAGGAAACCGCCCACGTGGGCCCAGAATGCCACGCCGCCGACCTCGTCGCCGAGTGCCGGCAGTCCGGACAGCAGCTGGAGGAGGAACCAGTAGCCGAGCATGAAGATCGCCGGCACCGAAAGAGTGGTGACGAAGAAGCCGAAGAACACGAGCATGTGCACGCGCGCGGACGGATAGAGGCGCGCGTAGGCGCCCATCACGCCGCCGATCGCGCCCGACGCGCCGACCATGGGCACGAGACTGTCCGGGTTGGCGATGATCTGCGCCGCCGCGGCACCCAGACCGCAGAGCAGATAGAAGACCACGAAGCGCAGGGGCCCCATCACGTCCTCGACGTTGTCTCCGAAGATCCACAGGAACCAGAGATTGCCGATGATGTGCAGCCAGCTGCCATGCATGAACATGGAGCTGAGCAGGGTCAGCGGCGAGCCCTGGCCGTCGACGACGCAGACCATGCGATCGGCAAGGGGAATGCGTGTGCCCGCGGCCACCTGGCCGAGGAGATCACCGGGGATCAGGGCGTGATGGCAGAGCGACTCGAGCAGCACCTGAGGCGCGCCGAAGCCCTGCAGGAGCGCCCACACCAGGGCGTTGGCCGCGATGAAGACCACGGTCGCGACCGGAGGCCGGACGGTCGGATTCTCGTCGCGGAGCGGGAACAGGACGCAGTCTCCTCGATTACCGGTCTCGTCGTTGGCAGCGCCTGCCCGGTCGGCGCGCGGGCGCCCCGCGGGGCATCGGGACGCTCAGGCGAGGCGCGCACAGCCTCGGCCGAGACGGACGCTCGTGCGGATCCGGCTCGCCCGGGGCAGCAACGCCGCGAGCGAACGCTCGCGAAAGTGCGCCAGGCTCCAGGGCTCGGCCCTCATGCACCGCAGCGCATGGGGCCGCAGAACGTAGCACAGCGCCGGCGAAACCCCGGCACCGTCCAGGTCGACGGTCAGGATCCGACGGCGGTACTCGGCGCCCTCGAAGGCATCGAGGATACCCAGCGCGGTCCGCGGCAGGGCCCGATAGAGCACGCCCTCGACCCCTTCACCAGCGCACGGCGCGATGCCCGGATAGCTCGTACGGACCATGCATCGCCGCCGATAGCCCTCGAGCCGAGCGGGAAACGGCGCTCGGCGCAGACCCGTGAGCGCGCGGAGCAGCTCGGGACACATCAGCGTGCCGTAGGCGAAGAGATCCATCAGCCCGTGGCCTGGGTCCAGCCGAGCGTCGCGAGCAGGGGCGCGAAGTCGGGCAGGGTCGCGAGCCGAGGCAGATCCGCCGGGTCGTCGACGTCCCAGACCGGCGCGATCCGCCGCCAGGGCACGGCGTTCGCATCCAGACGCCGCGCCGTCTCCGCCATGACGTCGGCCGTACTCCAGCGCATGGCCGCGAAGAGCGAAGGCCGCGGCCGAGCGAGGCCCACCAGGCCGTAGCCCCCATCGTCCGCAGGCGCGAAGACGGCTTCGGCGCCCGCCTCGAAGGCGGCCGCCGCGCTACGGAAATGCTCGACGGTCAGCCCCGGCAGGTCCGACCCCACGAGCACCGGGCAGGCGCCTTCCGCGAGGACCCGCGTGAGCGCATCGTCCATGCGGACCCCGATGTCGCCGCCGCTCTGGACGCGCAGCTCGATGCCGAGCGCCTCGCTGCGGGCACGCAGCCCGGCGCCGGCCGGAGCGCGATCCGCCCAGAGCTCCAGCGCGCCCACGGCGCTGGCGGCGGCAACGGACAGGACCCGATCGAGGAGTGCCGCATAGAGGGTCGCGGCACCTTGTGCGCCGAGGGCGGGGATGAGCCGCGTCTTCACGCGCCCGGGCTCCGGCTCCCGAGCGAAGACGAGCAGGCGCACCGGGCGCGTGGACGTCACGGGCTCGAGGCTGTCGAGCTTCGATAGCGAAGCGCGAGCCGTGCCGGGTCGGCACCGAGGAAATAGGCGAGGCGCAGCCGCCACATGAGCAGGATGGTGCGCAGCACGCCCGCGCGCTCCCAGCGTCGGGACGAGGTCGTCACCCGCTTCCACAGGCAGAGCGGAGGGCACAGGCGCTTGAGCCGCTTGCTGAGTTCGATGTCCTCCATGAGCGGCAGGTCGGGCACGCCGCCGATGCGGTGCAGGGCCTCACGACACACGAAGATGCCCTGGTCGCCGGTCGCGATGCCGGAGAGCCGGGAGCGCAGGTTCATGGCCCGTTCGACGATGCGCAGCAGTGGATGACGGCCGGAGAGGCGCACGGAGAAACGACCCCAGAGCCGACAGCTGTCGTCGAGGGCCCAGAGCAGGTGCTGATCGGAGAGGGGATCGATGTCCGAATCGGCGTGGAGGAACCAGAGCACCTCCCCCCGGGCCGCGTCCGCCCCCGCGCGCAGCTGGGACGCCCGGCCCCGCGGTGCCTCGATCACCCGCGCGCCCCCTGCCCTCGCGATCCCGGGCGTCCCGTCGCGGCTGCCGCCGTCGACGACGAGCACCTCGGCGCCCCGCTCCCGTGCGCCTTCGAGCTGCGCGAGCAGCGACGGCAGCGCCGCCGCCTCGTCGAGCGCGGGAATGACCACGGAGAGGGACGGAAGACGCCTGCTCACGAGCCCCCCGAAGCCCGCGGGCCGGCGCTCGCTCCGGTGGCCGCGGAAACCAGCTCGCTCCGGAGCAGCGGCAGAGGTGCCGGAGCAGACCTGCTCCAGCACCGGTCCGCCCCGGCGATCAGCTGCCCGGCGTCCAGACCAGATTGACCGTGGTGAGCGTGTCGACGTTCTCGGTGCCGACCGGCGTCTCGGAGTTGCGGCGGATCTGATAGCCGGCCTTCAGCGCGAAGGAGGCGTTGATCTTCACGGCGATGCCCGTGTCGTTCTGGATGAAGGTGTTGTCCTTACCCGCTTCCGTGAGAAAGATGTTGTAGAACTTGGCGGTCTCGCTGATGTCGATACTGTAGTCGACGAGGCCTCGCCCAATCAGGTTCGTGTCCGACTCGCCGCTGACCCGCTCCGCGACGCGTACACCGGGGCCGAGTTCGAGGAGCAGGTTCTGCCGCTCGGACTTGATGGCGAACCAACCGTAGCTCACAGCCGCCGTCGCCTGATATTCGAAGGGCGAGAAGTCGTCGCGCTCGTAGCGACCGGTGCCTGCAAGGTAGCGGCGGTCGGACAGCGCATAGTGCGAGCTGCCGGCGAGCTCGTAGCGCTCCGCGTTGGTCTCGCCATTGGCTTCGCCGCGCACGGCCAGCGCATGGGCTTCGTGCGTCCACTTGTCGAACTCGCCCTTGACGGCGATCTTGGTGTTGAAGGTGGACGCTTCACTGTTGCCGGTCGTGTTGACGAAGCCGAGCTCCGCCGTCGGCTGCCATTCGGCCTGGGCTCCTGCCGAGACGACGGCGAGGGCAAGCAGGAATCTGCGCATGAGGACACTCCGTATGAGAGACCCGCCCTGGCCTTGGACTGCGGCAGTCAGCTGAGGAAGCCTGCTGTTCCGATCAGCGGCCGTGCACTGCGCAGGACGGGAAATCGATGATCTGCCGAAGCGGGCAGGAAAAATTGCGCGCGGAGTATGCCCCAACGTCCCGGGCGGACGAAAGCGCCCCACGCCCCGACGCCAGTGACAGCCGAAGGCCCTGAAACAGGAACCCCGACGGTTTGCCGCGCTCAGTGACGCCCCGCTATCCTCCGCAACCGACGCCCCGGTAGCTCAGCTGGATAGAGCAGCCCCCTCCTAAGGGGCAGGTCAGAGGTTCGAATCCTCTCCGGGGCACCAAAAATCAACACCTTACGGTCGCTTCCCGGTCCAGACAGCTCCCT
>JAZBPI010000146.1:0-2044 GCA_036351555.1 Pseudomonadales bacterium | reverse complement strand
GACCTGTTTCTGGCGCGGCATGGACGCGCAGTTCGACGAGCACCGTATCAACATCATCGATACCCCCGGGCACGTGGACTTCACCATCGAGGTGGAGCGTTCCCTGCGCGTTCTCGACGGCGCCGTTGTGGTGCTCTGCGGTTCCTCCGGCGTGCAGCCCCAGACCGAGACGGTCTGGCGTCAGGCCAACAAGTACGAAGTACCGCGCATGGTCTTCGTCAACAAGATGGACCGTGCCGGCGCCAACTTCCGCGGTGTGGTCGCCCAGCTCAAGGAGCGCCTCGGCGCTAATCCGGTTCCGCTGCAGATGACGATCGGCGCCGAGGACGAGTTCAAGGGTGTCGTCGACCTGGTCAAGAACAAGGCCATCCTCTGGAACGAAGAGGATATGGGAATGACCTTTGAGTACGCGGACGTACCTGCAGAGCTCGAAGATGAAGTCGCCGAGATGCGTGAGTTCATGATGGAAGCGGCCGCGGAGGCCAGCGAAGAGCTCATGGAGAAGTATCTCGAGGAAGGTGAGCTCACGGAAGCAGAGATCAAGCAGGGCATCCGCATGCGGACCCTGGCGAACGAGATCGTTCCGGTCATGGGCGGCTCGGCCTTCAAGAACAAGGGTGTGCAAGCTGTTCTGGATGGCGTGATCGAGTACATGCCGGCACCGACGGAAGTCAAGGCCATCGAGGGCACGCTTCTCGACAGGGAAGAGACCGTCGAGCGGCGTGAAGCGGATGACAACGCGCCTTTCTCAGCGCTTGCATTCAAGATCGCCACCGATCCCTTCGTGGGTACGCTGACTTTCTTCCGCGTCTACTCCGGCAAACTGGAGAGTGGGACGGCGGTTTACAACTCCGTGAAAGAGAAGAAGGAGCGTGTCGGCCGCATGGTACAGATGCACTCCAATTCGCGCGAAGAGATCAAGGAAGTACTCGCCGGAGACATCGCCGCTGCCGTAGGCCTCAAGGACGTCACGACGGGCGACACCCTCTGCGACCAGGACAATCCCATCGTGCTCGAGCGCATGGAATTCCCCGAGCCCGTGATCTCCGTGGCTGTTGAGCCGAAGTCCAAGGCCGACCAGGAGAAGATGGGCATCGCCCTGGGCAAGCTGGCTCAGGAAGATCCGTCGTTCCGCGTTAAGACCGATGAGGAGACGGGCCAGACGATCATCGCCGGCATGGGCGAGCTGCACCTCGACATCATCGTCGACCGCATGCGGCGCGAGTTCAAGGTCGAGGCGAACGTCGGCAAGCCGCAGGTCGCCTATCGCGAGACCATCCGCGGCTCGGTCGAGCAGGAAGGCAAGTTCGTGCGCCAGTCCGGCGGCCGCGGCCAGTACGGCCACGTGTGGCTCAAGATCGAGCCGCAGCCGGAAGGCAAGGGCTACGAGTTCGTCAACGGCGTCGTCGGCGGCGTCGTGCCGCGCGAGTACATCCCGGCCGTCGACAAGGGCGTCAAGGAAGCACTCGAGGGCGGCGTCATCGCCGGCTACCCCGTGGTCGACATCAAGGTCACGATCTTCGACGGCTCGTACCACGACGTCGACTCGAACGAAATGGCGTTCAAGATCGCCGGCTCGATGGCCGTCAAGGACGGCGTGCGCAAGGCGCGCCCCGTGCTGCTCGAGCCGGTCATGAAGGTCGAGGTGGTCACGCCCGAGGATTACTCCGGCGACGTGATCGGCGACCTGAGCCGCCGCCGCGGCCACATCCAGGGCATGGAGGACGGCCCGTCGTGCAAGGTCATCACCGCCGAGGTACCGCTCGCCGAGATGTTCGGCTACGCGACCTCCGTGCGCTCGATGAGCCAGGGCCGCGCCACCTTCACGATGGAGTTCGCCAAGTACCTGGAAGTGCCGAACAACGTCGCCGAGGCGGTGCTGAAGAAGGCCAGCTGAGCAGGAAGGGGATAGGGGACAGGGGACAGGGGACAGTGAAGAAGTAGTGGCGTCGGGTGCGGTCGCTGACCGGCACCACCGAGCGTTCCTCACTGTCCCCTGTCCCCTATCCCCTGTCCCCTGATCACCAGAGACTAGACAGTACTT
>JAZBPI010000145.1:0-45984 GCA_036351555.1 Pseudomonadales bacterium | reverse complement strand
CTGACCGCCGCGGTCCCGCGCATCTGGCCCTCCGGGGAATCGGGGCTCGTGGACCCGTCGCGCCCGCCGGAGGCCGAGGAGGCCCTCGACGCAGCGCGCGCCGTGGACACGCTCGCGCTGGACCACTGCTTCGACGCGGAAGCCGCCGGCGCGACCCTGCACTGGCCCGGCCACGGGCGGACCCTGCGCCTGACCGGCGACGGCGTGCTGCGTTTCCTGATCGTCTACACGCCCGCCGGCGCGGACTTCTTCTGTGTGGAGCCGGTGAGCCACGCGCCGGACGCGCTCAACAGCCCCCTGCCGGAAGCCCGCACGGGGCTGCGCATGCTCGCCCCGGACGAGACCCTCGAGGCGTGGATCCGCGTCGAGGCCCGGTCGGCACCCTGACGGGGGCTCAGCCGTTGAGCATGGCGTAGAGCTCGTCCTTCAGGGCGACGCGGCGCGCCTTGAGCGCCTCCATGGTCTCGTCACTCGCAGGCTCGATGTTCTCGTCCATGCGATACACCTGCTTGTCGAGCTCGTGATACTCGTCGAAGAGCTTGCGGAAGTGGGCGTTGCTCGTCTTGAGCGCATGAATGCGGTCCCGGTGTTCGGGAAACTCGGACAGGAGCGGATGGTGTTCGACGGTCATGCGACGCCTCCAGGCAGGGGAGCAGATTCCCACCGACCACCCTAGGCGTCCGGACGAACGCCGGCCTTGATGCGGAGCAAGGAAAGGGGATGCCGCTGGCCGAGGCCCGGACGGGCCCCGGCCAGCGAGCGCGTCGATCAGCCGTCGACGACGGAGAAGGTGCCCTTCATGACCGTCCAGTGGCCGGGGAAGGTGCAGAGATAGCTGTAGGCCACACCGGACTCGAGGGCCGCGAGTTCGAAGGTCACGCTGGCCGAGTCGCCGCCGCCGACCAGGCGCGTGGCGGCGACGATGCGATCGTCGTCGGGCGTGTAGTTCCGCTCGATGCCTGCCTGGATCCCGGCGTTGGCCACGGCCTGCATGGCGTCCGTGGGCACCAGCACCCAGTTGTGGCCCATGGCCTCCTTGGGCAGGCGCCCCGTGTGGGTCAGCTGGATGGTGACCGTCTCACAGCTCGAGGGCACGGCGATCGTGGTCGGATCGTAGGCGAGCGCATCGCCGACGCTCACGGCCACCGTGCAGGGTCCTTCTGCCGCAGCAGGGGCGGCGGCCCCCATGGCCGCCGCGGCGGCGCCACCCGCTGCGCTGGCCATCTTCGAGGCTTCCTCGCGCGCGGCCGTCGCCATCTCCGTGGCCTTGGCCTGCGCCGAGGCCGCCATGTCCCCGGCGGCCGCCTGCGCCTCGTCGGCCATGCGCCCGGCCTCCTCGCTCACGTCCGCGGCCATGTCCTGCATGCTGTCCCGGGCCTCGCCCGTCATCCGGACCACTTCGTTGGTCACGTCGGCCATGGCGTCCTCGGCGGCGCTCGGCGCGGCCGCAGACGCGCTGCTCGACGGCTTCGCCGCGTCGCTCGATTCACCGCCGCCACAGGCGCCGAGGGCGGACACCATTGCCGCCAGTACGAATCCTTTCCAGAACCGATGCATCATTTCGGGGGCTCCCGTCGGGTGAGTTCGCGGCAAAGCCTAACCGAATCAGAGGCGGTTCGGGACGGACCCTGATGCATCGCGCGGCAACCCGGCCACGCCCAGCCACCGCACTGCGCCGGTTCCGACCAGGGCGATGCCAGACAGCTCCAGGATCCAGTTCATGCGCAGGCCGAGCAGGCGGACACCGATCAGCGCATCCATGTGGTGGAAGCCCACGGCGCGCACGAGCACGAAGGCGAGGGTCAGACACAGACCGAGGAAGGCGATCCGGTTGCTGCGCACGATGGGGCGCAGCAGCCAGGCCAGCACCGCCACGAAGAGGACCGCGGACAGGGCAAAGGCTCCGATGAAGGCGAGCTGCACCAGTTTCCGTTCCTCGTACCAGCCGTCACGGAGGGCCAGACAACGGCCGAGGGCGGTCAGCGCGGACTGCAGATCGAGCTGCTTGTTGATCGCGAGCAGCACGTAGAGCACCGCGATCCCGGTCCAGAAGAGGCGCTGCAGCCCCGGCGCGGGATGGACGCGCGCCGCTGCCGCGCGTGTCGCCACGGCGGCGGCGAGGCCGGCAGTCGTCAGATAGGCGAGCACCGTCACCCAGCCCATGAGGTGCGGATCGCCGATCTGCGGGGACCACTCCCCCGCGATGCAGTCGAGGATCGAGGATGGCACTGCGCGGCTCCAGCAGGTCTCGTACCATGGTCATCCCGCGGGGATGGGCGCCATGGACCCGGGGCAACTAGTATTCCAGCCGGGCACGACGGCCACCACAGGTGCTCGGAAGGCCGCACCCCACGAGTAGAGAAGGACATCGAAAGGAACGTGCGCGACAGGACGAAGAGACGAACAGGGAGGCGTCTGCGCGTCACGGCGCTGGCGCTGATCGGCCTGATCGCGGCGCCGGCCTTCGGCGCCGACGCCGCGCCCGACCCCATCGCCGCCGAGGCCGCGGACATCGGGCGCCGCATCGAGCGCATCCAGGGCGACGAGTCCCTGGCCGCGCCGGTGCGCGAGCAGCTCCTGGAGCTCTATCGCCGAGCCGAGACGAGCCTGACGCGGGCGCAGGCAGCCCGCGCCGAGACCGTCGCGCTCGCCGACGCTGCCCGCCGCGCCCCCGCGGAGAGCGCCGCCCTGCGCGCGACCCTGGCGCAGCTGGCCGAGGTGGCCGGCGAGGCCCTCGCGGCCGAGACCCTGCACATCGAGGAGGAAACGCCCGTCGCGGTCCTCGACGAGCAGCTCGTCGGCGTCAAGGCGGAGCTCACCATGGCGGAAGCACGCGCCGAGGACGTGCGCGCCCGCTACGAGCAGGAGGCCCGGCGACCCCAGGAGGCGCGGGCACGCCTGCTCCGAGCCCAGGAGGAACGCTCAACGGCCCTCGAGGAGCGCGAGGCGACCGCACCGCCGGACGAGACGGAAGCCATGACCCGGGCCCGCCAGGCGGCGCTGTCGGCGCGCACCACCGCGCTCGACGCGGAAATCCGCAAGCTCGAACAGGAACTGGTCACCCATGCGGCGCGGCTCGAACGGCTCGGCCTGCGCGAAGCGCTGGCGAGCAATGCGGTCGCGTCCACACGCACGCGGGTCCGGCTCCTGGAAGCGGCCCTGGGGGAACGGCGCATCGAGGCGGCGGACCAGGCCCTCGCGGACGCCCGGAACCTGCGCGCAGCCTATGCGGACCGCCCCCCCGTGGTCCGCAACCTGGCCGAGCGCAATGCCGATCTCAGCGAGGAGATCGCGGCCCTGGCCAGCGCCCTGACCACGACCACGACCCGGGACGACGAACTGCTCACGCAGGCACGCGCCATCGCGGAGGAGTTCACGACCACGCGCCGCAAGGTGGAACTCGCCGGCCTCAGCCAGGCGCTCGGGCGGGTGCTCATCGAGCGTCGCCGCGAACTGCCCGACAGCCGCAGCATCCGCCGGGAACGCCGCGGGCTGGAGAGCCGCGGCGCGGAGATCGGTCTGCGCCAGATCCAGCTTTCCGAGGAGCGCGACGCCCTGGCCGACGTGCCGTCCTGGGTGGCCGAGCGGACCGCCGCGCTGACGACGGAGGACGCTGACGCAGTGGCCTCCGATCTCGCCCTGCTGGCGGCGAATCGCCGTGTGCTGCTGACCCAGGCGATCGAGTCCAACGCCGCTCTCCTGCGCGCCTTCGACGAACTGGAACGCGCCCAGCGCCAGCTGATCAGCGCCGTCTCCGCCTACGAGGGCTATCTGTCCAAGCGCCTCATGTGGATCCGCTATTCGGCGCCGATCAGCCTCGCCCTGGTGCCGGACCTGATCGCGGACACCATGGAGCTCGTCGATCCGGCCCGCTGGCTGCGCACCGCCACCGACCTCGGTCAGGGCATCGCCCGGGCGCCCCTCCTGGCGGCGCTCGCCCTCCTGGCGGCCCTGCTCAGCCTGGGACGCAGACGCCTGCTCGCGCTCGTGGATGCCCAGGCCCTGCCCCTCAAGCGCGTGAGCAGCGATCGTTTCGGCGCGACCCTGACCGCCCTGGGCCTGACCATCCTGGCCGCTGCGGCGATCCCCGGGCTCGTCACCCTCCTCGCGCGGATCGTCGAGGCGAACCCCGATGCGGCCCGGGAGTCCGTCGCGATCGCCCGGGGGCTGCAGTGGGCGGCCCTGGAGTACTTCTTCCTGCGCGCCTTCACCGATCTCGGACGCGCCGACGGCGTGGCCATCCGCCACTTCCGCTGGCCGGCCGCCGCCGTCCAGAAGCTGCGCCGTGAGAACGCCTGGCTGATCGTCGCCCTGCCCCTGGGCATGTTCGTGCTCCAGACGAGCGTCAGCCTGCGCCGCGCGCAGCCGGTCGGCGGCGGCGAATCGCTCGGGCTCGTGGTGCTCATCGTCGCGCTCGGGCTGGCTGCGTTCCGCCTCTTCCATCCGGAAGGCGGCGTGCTCGCCGACTATCTGCAGCGCTCGAGGAACGGACTCCTGGCGCGGCTGCGACCGCTCTGGGTCGGCGCCCTGGTCGCGACCTCCCCGGCACTGCTCGTGCTCTGGTTCTTGGGCTACGGCTACACCGCCGGCGTCCTGACGCTCTATCTGATGCACTCGGCCTGGTTCGTCTTCGCGATCATGATCCTGCGGGCGCTCGCGATCCGCTGGCTGCTCCTGATCCGACGTCGTCTCAAGCTGCAGGCGATCCTCGATCGCATGGCGGCGACGCGCGACCGGAAGGCCGAGGGCAGCGATGCGCCGACGGCGGCGTCGACCGCCAGCCCGGACCGCCCCATCGACGTCGAGGAACCGGAGGTGGATCTCGCCGCGCTCGATGCGGACACGCGCGGTCTGCTCAATACCGGTCTGCTCATCGGCACGGCCGTGGGCTTCTGGTTGATCTGGTCCCAGGTGCTCCCCGCCTTCACCATCCTCAACGACATCGCCCTGTGGACGCGGGGGGCGGTCGTCGACGGCGAACAGACGACGGTCCCCGTGACCCTCGGCGATCTGCTCCTCGCCGCCCTCGTGATCCCGGTGACGCTCACGCTGGCCCGCGGGCTGCCGTCGCTGCTCGAGTTCATCCTCCTGCAGCGCATCGCCATGACCGCGAGCGCGCGCTACACGACGGACACGCTGCTTCGCTACCTGGTGATCGGCATCGGCATCGTCACCTTCTTCAACGTGCTCGGGGGAAGCTGGTCCGAGATCCAGTGGCTGGTCGCGGCCCTGGGCGTGGGGATCGGCTTCGGCCTGCAGGAAATCGTCGCCAACTTCGTCAGCGGTCTGATCATCCTCTTCGAACGACCGATCCGCGTCGGCGACACCGTCACCGTCGGCGAGACGTCGGGCGTGGTCACGCGCATCAACATCCGTGCGACCACGATCCGCGACTGGGACCTGAAGGAACTGGTGGTGCCGAACAAGGAGTTCATCAGCAATCGACTGCTGAACTGGACCCTCTCCGATCCCATGACGCGCGTGGTGATCACCGTCGGCGCTGCCTACGGCAGCGACATCGAGCGGGCGCTGGCGCGGGTCACGGAAGCGGCCACGGAGCATCCCGCCGTGCTCGCCGAGCCCCCGCCCCTCGTCACCTTCGAGGGCTTCGGCGACAGTTCCCTGGACATCATCCTGCGCGCCTATCTGCCCAGCGGCGACCTGCGCCTGCGCACCATGAGCGAGCTGCGCACGGCGATCTACCGCAAGTTCGCCGAAGACGGCATCACCATCGCCTTCCCGCAGCGCGACGTGCATCTGGACCTCAACCAACCGCTCGAGGTGCGCATCCAGGGTACGACGGGCGATGCACCGGCGTCATGAGCACGGCTGCCGCACGGTGATCCGTACGTTCGTAGCCGCGTCGCGTCCGCATATCGAGGCGCACTGGACGCTGCCGGGCCGCTCTGGCAGGTTCACGAAGGGGCGCACGGGCAGTGTCGGGTCGCGGGGAGAACCAGGTGCCGGGAAGGATCGGACGAGCAGCGCGCATGCTCGCATACGGCACCTGCGCGCTCACGCTGCTCACGGCCTGCGGCGGCGGTGGCTCGCCGGCACCGGCACCGCCACTGAGCGTCGTGCAGCCGGGCACCCAGACTCCGGCGCCTGCCTCGCCCTTCCGCATCCCCGACGCGGTCACGCCCGCCGTCCTCTTCGGCCCCTACGCGAAGGTCCTGGAACGCTGCCTCGTGGCGCCGGGCGTGGACGGCGTCGCGCCGAGCTGCAACACCCTCGAGCTGCCCCTGATCGGGCAGGACACCGATACGCCGAGCGTCGACACCATCATGGCGCGGGTCCTGGTGGAGGCGCCCTGGATGACCCAGCGCTTCCGCGAGGTGCTGGAACTGATGCCCCCCGAAGGCCTGCGCTTCTTCCGCTCCATCACGGGCGTGGTGATCGGCACGGTGCGTCCCTCCTTCTACGCGCCCGTCACCGGCGGGATCTACCTCGATGCGCTCTACCTCGCCATCACGCCGAAGCAGATCGACGATGTGGATCGCTCGACGCCGGACTTCCGCGAGGATTTCGGCTCTGCCCTGTCCTTCGAGATTCCCGCCCGCTACCTGCGCAACGGCACACCGCTCGGGCAGGGCGATCTGGCCCTCGGTACCCGCGACGGCTCGAACATCATCACCAGCCTGCTGCTCTACCACGAGCTGACTCACGCGACGGACTTCTTTCCGCCCGATCGCATCGACGCCATCGATCGCGGCCGCGCCATCGACGAGGTCAGCTTCGCGGGCGAGCGTCTCTCCGATGACCTGCGCGTCAACACACCCCTGACCTCCTGGCGCCTGCGCAGCCTTGCGGGCGTGCGCTTTCTGGGCGACGCCGCCACCGCCGCCGAGCGCGCCCTGGAACCCGACGACGTGGGTCGCGAGTTTCCCCTCGACGGCGCCGTGGACTGGTATGCCTACGCGACGCAGTTCGAGGATCTCGCCATGCTCTTCGAAGCGCTCTGGACGCACTACGCGCTCGGGCTCGATCGCGACATCGCCGTCCTGCCGCTGCTGTCGGGGCCCTTCAGCTGCGACGATCTCGTGGTGGCCTGGGGCGAGCGCAACCGCCTCGCCAATCCGGCCGTGACGAACCGGATCCGCCAGGTACTGCCCCGCGCCCTGCCCTCGAAGGCGTATCTGCTCGAGCATCACCTCGACACCATGCCCGCCTCCGAAACCATGCTGCCCGGCTCCACCTGGTGTGCACCCGTCTTCGCGAGCGCGCCCCTGCGCAGCTTCGGTGCGCCGACGTCCCTGCTGCCGCTCGCCGGGAGCGTCGTCGAGCGCAGACCGCGTGTCTGGCAGCGCGACGGCCGGATCCGCGCGATCCAGTAGGCGCCGGCCGTCCACGCCCCCTCCAGCCACGGGCCCGGTCACGAGGAGAACACGATGGCCAGACGCATGCCCTATCGCGCCACCACCGCCTCGGGAAACCAGTACGACTTCGAGTTCGCCCTCCATCCGGAGACCGATTCGGCGGTCACCGTCGCCAATCTGCTCGACGCCGTCCTGGAGAGCCTGGATCGGGAAATCGGCCGCATGACGCGGGTCGGCAACGGCGACGTGCTCCAGGCGCTCGCCATGGCCCTCGCCGTGCGCACGCGCATGCTCGGCGCCCGCTCCGAGCGCATCGATCAGCTCTCACGGGATCTGCTCGACGCGGCCCTCGCATCGGCGGTGACGGCCGCACCGGGCAATCTGCGACCGGGCGGCACGCGGGATCTGCACTGAGGCGCAACGACCGGAGCGCGGGACGAGGGGCACGCCGAGGCGCTAGGCTTGCCCGACTTCACGCGCCCCAGGAGGCAGCACCATGCACCGGCCCGCACTGCTCGGCATCCTGTTGCTGCTCGAGGCGCTGTCGGGGAGCGCGCGGGCCGCGGCCGCGGGTCCCGAGACCATGCTGGACGCGGGCGACGACGCGCCCCTCGCCGAGGTCCTCGCCTACCGGGAGATCGATGCGGGGCTCTCGACCGCCGGCCAGATCACCGCGGCCCAGATTCCCCTGCTTCGGGACGCGGGCTTCGGGCTGGTGATCAATCTGGCCGTCGCCGACGAGGCGCGCAACGGCGAGGAGGGCTTCCTCGTGAGTCGCGAGGGCCTGGCCTACGCACAGATCCCCGTGCTCTGGGCATCGCCGACCCTCGCCGATCTGGACCTCTTCTTCGCGGTGATGGACGCGCGCGCCGGGCGCCGCACGCTGGTGCACTGCTTCGCCAACTTCCGGGCCTCGGCCTTCACCTATCTCTACCGCACCCTGCGTCTCGGCGTTCCGGAGCCGGAGGCCCGCGCCGACCTCGAGGCGATCTGGACGGACGAGGCCTTCGCGGAGTACCCGCAGTGGGCGGCATTCATCGAGCAGGCCCGGGCGCACTACGGCGAGGGCGACTCGGCGGGGGATGCCGAGCCCTGAAGGCGCAGGCCGGGCCGACGCCCGTCAGCGTTCCGTCGCGACGAGCTCGCCCCGGAGCGAATTCGGCAGGGCCTCGACCACGCGCACGTCGCAGAAGGTGCCGACGAGCCCTGGGTCGCTGCTGCGGAAGTTCAGCACGCGATTGTTCTCCGTCCGCCCGGCGAGTTCGCCGGGATCCTTGCGGGACGGACCGGTCACGAGCACCCGCTCGACGCCGCCGACCATGCGCCGGCTGATGGCCATGGCCTGCTGGCGGATGCGGCCCTGGAGGATCTGCAGGCGCTGTTTCTTCTCGGCCTCGGGCGTCTCGTCGGGCAGGTCCGAGGCCGGCGTGCCGGGACGCGCGCTGTAGATGAAACTGAAGGACTGATCGAAGCCCACGTCCTCGATGAGTTTCATGGTGGCCTCGAAGTCGCGCTGCTGCTCCCCGGGGAAGCCGACGATGAAATCGGAGGACAGGGTGAGCGCCGGGCGGATCCGGCGCAGGGCCCGGATCTTCGCCTTGTACTCGAGCGCCGTGTGCCCGCGCTTCATGAGCGCGAGGATGCGGTCGGAGCCGGACTGCACGGGCAGGTGCAGGAAGCTGACCAGCTCCGGCACCTCCCCGTAGACCTCGATGAGCGACTCGGAGAACTCCACGGGATGGCTGGTGGTGAAGCGGATCCGGTCGATGCCGTCGATGGCGGCCACGTAGGTGATGAGCTCCGCCAGATCCGCCGTCTCGCCGTCGTGGGTCGCGCCGCGATAGGCGTTCACGTTCTGGCCGAGGAGATTGATCTCGCGGACACCGCGCGCGGCGAGCCCGACGCATTCGGCGAGCACGTCGTCCAGGGGGCGGCTCACCTCCTCGCCCCGGGTGTAGGGCACCACGCAGAAGGTGCAGTACTTGGAGCAGCCCTCCATGACCGAGACGAAGGCCGAGGGGCCGTCCACGCTCGGTTCCGGGAGCCGATCGAACTTCTCGATCTCGGGGAAGCTGACGTCCACCACCACCGGGCCCTGCGCGCCGCCGCTGCGCCGGGTCTCGATCATCTCCGGCAGGCGATGCAGGGTCTGGGGGCCGAACACGAGATCCACGTGGGGGGCCCGTTCGGCGATGGCGGATCCCTCCTGGCTCGCCACGCAGCCACCGACGCCGATGATGAGGCCGGGCTTCTCGGCCTTCAGGGGACGGAAGCGGCCGAGCTCGCTGAACACCTTCTCCTGCGCCTTCTCGCGGATGGAGCAGGTGTTGAGGAGGATGACGTCGGCGTCCGCCTCCGAATCCGTGGGCAGGAGCCCGTGGCTCTCGCGCAGCAGATCGAGCATGCGCGCGGAGTCGTAGGCGTTCATCTGGCATCCGTAGGTACGGACGAAGACCTTGCCGGCCATGGGGCTTCCGCGGGGTCGGGACGAAGGGCGCAGAGGATACCCGAGAGGCCCCGTCGGCCTGAAGCCGCCCGTGCCCCGGACTCGCGCAGGCGGCCCTTGCATTAGCCGGGCGAGGGCCCAATATGCCCCTCTTCGCTCACGCCCGTCCGCATGCCCCGAGGAGGTCGCTCATGGCCGAAGACGCGAATCTGTACCGCGTCATCTTCCACAGCCAGGGCCAGGTCTACGAGATCTACGCCCGGGAGATCTATCAGAGCGAGCTCTACGGGTTCATCGAGGTCGAGGGCTATGTCTTCGGCACCCGGACCCAGGTCGTGGTGGATCCTTCCGAGGACAAGCTGCGCAGTGAATTCGAGGGCGTGGAGCGCAGCTATATCCCCATGCACGCGATCATCCGCATCGACGAGGTCGAGAAGGAAGGCCAGGCGCGCATCAAGGAATTCAAGGGCGACAAGATCATGCCCTTTCCGACCCTGCAGGCCCCGCCCCGCCGCACGGACTCCTGAAAGGACGCCCGCACCGCCCGTGACCCTTCCGCAGGCAGAGCGACGCCACCCGGCCCTGATCGCGGCGCAGACCCCCGAGCGCGAAGCCCTGGTCTTCGAGCGTTCCGATGCGGCGCCGGAGCGCTGGACCTACGGCGAGCTCGAGGCCCGCGCCAATCGCGCCGCCCAGGCGCTGCGCGCGGCCGGTGTCGAGGCAGGGCAGCGCATCGCCGTCCTCACGGGCAATCGCCCCGAGACCCTGGTGCTCTACTGGGCCGCCATGCGTGCCGGCCTGTGGTTCACGCCCATCAGCATCCATCTGAAGGCGGGCGAGATCGCCTGGATGCTCGAATCCGCGGACATCCGCGCCCTGATCGCCGCCCCGGAGCTGCTCCCCGCCTGCGAAGGCATCGGCGATGCGCTGCCGGAGCTCCGCTTCGTCCTCGGCGATGCGGACCTCGACGGCTGGGCGGCCTTCGGCCCGGCCTGCGCCGCCGCACCGGACAGCCTGCCCGAGGCGCCCGCGGAGGGCGCGACCCTGCTCTTCTCCTCCGGCACCACGGGGCGGCCGAAGGGCGTGGTCAACGCGCGGCCGGGCGCTCCCCTGGGGACCCTCGGCGAGCTCTCCCGACGGCGCATGGCGCTGCACGCACTCGATGCGGAGACGGTGTACCTGTCGACCGCGCCGCTCTATCACTCGGCACCGCTGCGCTATCTGGACATGGTGCTGCGCTGCGGCGGCCGCGCCGTGATCATGGATCGCTTCGACGCCGCCCGGGCGCTCGCCCTCATCGAGCGCGAACGCATCACCCACAGCCAGTGGGTGCCGACCATGTTCGTGCGCCTGCTGCGCCTGCCGGAGGCGACCCGGCACGCGCGGGATCTCTCCAGCCACCGCTTCGCGATCCACGCGGCGGCGCCCTGTCCGGAATCCGTGAAGCGGGCGATGCTCGACTGGTGGGGACCGATCCTGCACGAGTACTACTCCGCCACGGAGGCCAACGGCCAGACCGTGATCGGCCCGGAGGAATGGCTCGCGCACCCGGGCTCCGTGGGACGACCGCTGTTCGGCGAGCTCCGCATCCGCGACGAGGCCGGGAACGACCTGCCTCCGGGAGAGACGGGGCTCGTCTATCTGCGCGGCGGCGCCCCCTTCGAGTACCTCGGCGATCCGGAGAAGACGCGGGCAGCCCATGCGCCGGACGGCTTCTCCACGCTCGGCGACATCGGACACGTCGATGCCGAGGGCTATCTCTATCTCACCGATCGCCGCGATTTCACCATCATCACCGGCGGTGTGAACGTCTATCCCCGGGAGGTGGAGGACGTGCTGCTCGGCCACCCGGAGGTGGTGGACGCGGCCGTGTTCGGCCTGCCGGATCCGGAATTCGGCGAACAGGTCCACGCGGACGTCGAACTGGCCCCGGGCGCCTCACGCGATGCCGCGGCACTCATGGCCTGGTGCCGTGCGCGCCTCGCGCACCTGAAGTGTCCGCGCAGCATCGACTTCCACGACGCCTTGCCGCGGCTGCCCACGGGCAAGCTGCCCAAGGGCCCGCTCCGCGACGCCGCCCTGCGCAGACGCGCAGGTGACGCGCCCTGAAGGGCCCGGCGCGCTAGCGCGACGCGGTGCCGCTGCGGAGCAGGCCCCAGGCGAGGAGGAGCAGACCCGAGGCCAGCAGCGCGGCGCCCGGATAGACGAGTGCGAGCACCGGCGTCGGCGTCAGCACCTGCGGATTCGGCGCGGCCAGGAAGAAGGCCAGGGGGAAGGTGATCGATGCCGAGGAGACGGCGATGCGCACGTACCAGCGCGCGGCGGACCCGAGCGCGGCCGCATCGACCCAGGGGAGGATGACCAGGGCGAGGATGAGAAAGATCCCTGCATGCGCATGGCCGGCCCGCCAGAGATCCTGATGCAGCGGACTCGCGCCGTAGGCCGGATCGCCGGTGAGCTTCCCGAGCAGCACCCAGCCGCCGAACATCACCCCCACGAGCGACACCACGAAGGCCGCCGCCACCCATCTCGTCTCACGACTCATGCCATCCCTCCGGGACCTCTGCCGAACCAGGCGCCTAGCCTGCCATCACCGAGCGCCTCCGGTGCACACCGAATGGCCCCGCCCGATACAATGGCGGCCGCCGCGCGACGCCGACGTCGGGCCACAGCAGGGAGGAGACACCACCGATGACCCGCACCGTAGTGGTCGGCGCCGGACAGGGCGCAGGGCAACTGGTCGCAAGCCTGCGCCAGGAAAAGTACGAGGGCGAGATCCTGATGATCGGGGAAGAGCCTTTCCTCCCCTATCAGCGCCCGCCGCTGTCCAAGACCTATCTCTCCGGCGAACTGCCCCTGGAACGGGTGCTGGTGCGCCCGGCGAAGTTCTATGCAGACAAGGAGATCGAGACGCGCCTCGGCGTCCGCGTGACCGCCATCGACCGCGCGGCGCGCACGGTCGCGCTGTCCGATGGCAGCACCCTCGCCTGGGACGATCTCGTGCTCGCCACCGGGAGCCGCGTCCGTCGCCTGAAGCTGCCCGGCATCGATCTCCCCGGCGTGTTCTACCTGCGCACCATCGAGGACGTGGACGCGATCCGCGACAGCCTCGGCGCCGGCAAGCGCATGGTGGTCGTCGGGGGCGGCTACATCGGTCTGGAAGTCGCCGCCGTCGCGCGCAAGCTCGGGCTCGAGGTCACGGTGCTGGAAATGGAGGAGCGGATCCTCCAGCGCGTCACCACACCGGCCATGTCCGCGTACTACACCAGGGTGCACGAGGACCACGGCGTGGTGATCCGCACCCGGGCCGGCGCCAGCGCCATCCTCGGCGAGACGCAGGTCACCGGCGTCGCCTGCAACGACGGCTCGGAGCTGCCTGCGGACATCGTCATCGTGGGCGTGGGCATCATCCCGGAGACCGAACTCGCGGAAGCGGCGGGGCTCGCCTGTGACAACGGCATCCTGGTCGACGAGCACTGCCGCACCTCGGATCCGCACATCTACGCGATCGGCGACTGCACCAATCACCCGAGCCCGCTCCTGGGCAGGCGCCTGCGCCTGGAGTCGGTCCCCAACGCCATGGATCAGGCGCGCGTCACCGCGAAGAACATCTGTGGCGGCGACGCCGTCTATGACGCCGTACCCTGGTTCTGGTCGGATCAGTACGATCTGAAGCTGCAGATGGTGGGCTTTTCTGCCGATGCGGACGAGGAAGTGCTGCGCGGCGACCCCGAGGCACACCAGTTCGCGCGCTTCTATCTGAAGAACGGCGTCGTCGTGGCCGTGGATGCCGTGAACAGCCCCCGCGAGTTCATGGCCTGCAAGCAGCTCGTGGCCGACCGTACGCCCGTGGACGCCGCCCGCCTCGCCGATCCTGCAGTGGATCTGAAGGATCTCATGCAGGCGGGAGCCTGAGGGCGGACGCCGTGCGCGTGCTGCGCGAACGCGACCGGGGCCCAGCGGATGGCGGTGGCGAGGCCGGCCTCGCCACCCTGCTCTCGCGCGTCGAGGACCGCGCCGCACCCGTGCGCTGCCGCGCCTGCGGCACCACGGTGACCCGGGCCGACGCAGCCTGTGCGCAGCGGGGCAGCCATGCGCACCGGTTCGTGAATCCTGCGGGCATCACCTTCGACCTGCGCTGCTACCGGGACGCGCCGGGCTGCATCCCCAGCGGCGAACCCGATGCCGCACACAGCTGGTTCCCCCCCGCGCGCTGGACCCTCGCGCACTGCGCGGGCTGCGGCGTGCACCTCGGATGGTTCTTCGACGGCGCCGGCACGCCCTTCGTGGGCCTGATCGCGGACCGCATCGACCTCGGCCGTGCTGCGGATCGCCGCTGAAGCGTGCTCCCACGAGGGCCTTCGCATTGACCACTGTGGGAGCCGGCTTCAGCCGCGACTGCAGTGCCGCCGCATTGCAACAGCGTTCCGCTGATGCCTTGATCTGTCGCCGCTGAAGCGTGCTCCCACATGGGCTTTCGCTCTGGCCACTGTGGGAGCCGGCTTGAGCCGCGACTCCGGTGCCGCAGCGTCACAGTGACATCTCGCTGATGCCTTGATCGGTCGCCGCTGAAGCGTGCTCCCACAACGGCTCTCGCTCTGATCACTGTGGGCGCCGGCTTCAGCCGCGACGGCGGTGCCGCCGCATTGCAGCAACGTTCCGCTGATGCCTTGCGCTCAAGCGCGCTCGCACAGGAGTCGCTCACGGGCCGCTCCGCAACGTGTCGAATCAGGGTGCCGGCGGCTACTCGTCATCCCCCCAGAACTTCCACCAGGGTCGCTTGGCACGGGCGTTCTCCCGTGCGCGCTCGTTGGCGTTGTTCTGGATGCCCGGCGGTGCGTTCTCGGGTCCACGCCGGCCCACTTGCTCGTCGTCACCCTCTCGGGCACGGACTTCCTCCCGAGCCTCGCGGCGCACGCGCTCGCCGTCGTCACCACCCGGACCCGACGCCTCGCGTTCGCGGACGCGCTCCTCGGCCTCACGACGCTCCCGCTCCATGGGTTCGGCGTCGCCGTCGCGCGCCCGAACCTCCTCTCGCGCCTCACGGCGTGCCCGCTCGGCATCGTCGCCGCGCGGACCGTCGGCTTCACGCTCACGGACGCGCTCCTCCAACTCCCGGCGTTCGCGTTCCATGCGCATGTCGCGGGCGGGGCTGTCGTCCATCGGGTTCGCGCGCTTCTGCGCCCCTGCTGGAGCTCCCCCCGCGGGCCCCGCGAAGGCATTCAGGGAGAGACTGCAGAACGTGATGACAAGGCATGCAACGAGCCTGCGCATGGCAACTCCTCCTGAAGGATGCGGCCGATCGCCACGCGAACATGTTCCTCCGCATGGAGCGGCGCACCTTGACCTCGGTCAACGACCGCTGCCGGCCGCGAGACGCCATCCGCGACCGCCGGCACCTCCCGAAAGGTCACGCTCGATCTGGCGCCACGCACGGGATCAGGTCGGCTGGTACGTCGACCGGTCGCCGCTGAAGCGGGCTCCCACAGGGGCTGTCGCAGGATTCACTGTAAGAGCAGGCTTCAGCCGCCACCGATCGCGCCATGCATGCGACCAGCTCGGTCGTTGCCTCGAACGGTCGCCGCTGAAGCGGGCTCCCACAGAGGCTGTCGCAGGATTCACTGAAAGAGCAGGCTACAGCCGCCACCGATCGCGCCACGCGTGCGATCAGCTCGGTCGTTGCCTCGAACGGTCGCCGCTGAAGCGCGCTCCCACAGGGGCTCTCGCAGAACGCACTGTGGGAGCCGGCTTCAGCCGCGACCGATGCCGCTTCACTCTGGGAGCCCTACGCCAGCTCGCCGCGCTTGCCGGCCTGGATGATGTGGTCGGCGGCGCGGAAGGCCAGGGCCATGATCGTCATGGTCGGCTGTCCACGACCGGAGGTCACGAGACTGCCGCCATCCACCATGTAGAGGTTCGGGACTTCGTGGGACCGGTTGTAGCGATCCACGACGGAGGTCGCGGGATCGTTGCCCATGCGGCAGGTGCCGAGCAGGTGAACACCGCCGCGCTGACCCTCCTCCGAGAAATGGCCCTCGATCTGGATGGCGCCTGCGGCCTCCATCAGCTCCATGGACCGATCGAAGAAGAACTTCATGGTGGCGATGTCGTCGGGGTGGTTCATGAAGGTCGTGCGCAGCGCCGGTCTGCCCCACTTGTCCTTCACGTCCGGATCCAGGGTCACGTTGTTCGTGGACAGCGGCAGGGACGTGGTATGGCCGTTGAACGAGCAGGCGTGCGTGAACTCCCTCGCCAGCGATTTCTTGTACGCACTCCCCCAGGACTTGCCGCCGAAGACGCTGCCCCCGAGCGCTGCGGTCATGGGCAGACCCCGGGAGAGGGAGCGCTCGTCGATGCCGCCGCCGCCATAGAAGCCGTGCTTCGGGTCGATGCTGTAGAAGTCGTGGATCACGCGCGTCGTCGCCACGCTCTTGTGCGCGTTGATCGGTTCGGGAAAGAGGCCCGCGACGCGCGACCCGCCGTTGAACATGAGGTTCCTGCCGACCATGCCGCTGCCGTTGGACAGGCCATCGGGATGGCGCGAGGATTCCGAGAGCAGCAGCAGGCGTGCCGACTCCGCGCCGTTGGCGCTGAGCACGACGGCCTTCGCACGCTGCGCCTGCTCCGTGCCGTCCTCCTGCCAGTACACGACTTCCGTGGCGCGACCGCGGGCATCGGTGTTGATCCTCGACACGGTGCAGCCGGTGCGCAGCTCGCAGCGGCCGGTGGCCTCCGCCAGCGGGATCATGGCGACCGCGGTCGAGGACTTGGCACTGACCTCGCAGCCGAAGCCGTTGCAGAACCCGCAGTGCACGCACCCCGGGCGCCCGTTGTGGGGCTGCGAGAGGATCGCATGGGGCTCCGGGTAGGCCGTGAGCCCGAGCTTCCGGGCGGCCCGCTCGAGCAGGACGCCCGAGGCCTTCACCGGCATCGGGGGACAGGGGTAGTCCCGTGAACGCGGCGGATCCCAGGGGCCCGCAAGGCCGGACAGACCGATCTCCCAGTCCACCTTGGTGTAGTAGGGCTCGAGTTCGTCGTAGCTGATGGGCCAGTCGGCGAAGTTGGTGCCGGAAATGGGCCCCAGCACGCTCGCTTCCATGAAGTCGATGGGGCGCAGACGCCAGAAGTTGCCGGAGTAGTGCACGCTGCTGCCGCCGACGTTGTGGGCATAGCCCAGCGGTGGGCGGTCGACGATCTGCGCCTTCTCGTGCTCGTAGCGGCGGAAGGTCTGTGGATGCCCCTTGCGCGGTCCCCAGACCAGCGCCTCGTTCTGCGTGTAGTCCCATTCGTCGTGCTTGAAGTTGCCGGCATGGAGGTGCGGCCCCTGCTCGAGCACGACGACGGAAAACCCTGCGCTGGACAGCTCCTTCGCCATGATCCCGCCGGCGGAGCCGGAGCCGATCACGACGAAATCCACTTCCTCACGGGTCGGATAGGATGCCCAGGCCATGATCAGGCTCCTTTCGCTGCGTAGTCGGCATCGTAGAACCCGTAGGGCGGCATCCACATGTGTCGGTCCTCGAAGCCGATCATCTTCCAGCCGATCCCGTCGCGATTGCCGCCATAGGCAGGCAACGCGAAGGTGCCGGCGACCGTGAGGAAGCGGATGGTTCCGAAGAACTTCCCGTCCTCGATCTCCGTGAGCAGCGCATCCTGCTGGGCGTGCGACAGAGCGCTGAATCTGGGGGTGCCATAGGTGCTCCGGACGGTGGCCTGCAGACTCGCCAGGCCTTCACGCAGGATGGGCAGCCGATCGCTGTGCGTGCCGCTGAGCACGTGATCCATGAAATGGATGGCGCCGGCCTCCGTTGCCCCCGGTGTCTCGTCGCTCGGAATGATGCGCGCGGCGATCGCCCCGAACTCGGCCGCCTCTTCCGCGGTGAAGGCAGAGAACGCCGCACCTTCGGCCTGCGCCGCGCGTGCCTGCCGGCTCGCGCTCAGGATCATGGGCATGGACAGGACGATCATGGAGGCACGGGCAGCCGTGCCCGTGCTCGAGAGAAAGGCACGGCGGGAGAGCTCGAGGTCACTCAAGGACAGGACTCCTGGCGGATGGCATGCGCGAGAAGGCGCACGAGCAAGACGGGCTCTCGGAGTCTAGGAAATCATCCTCACGGGGCACAACCGCCGCGTCGGATTATTTCGCGCCCGAACCCTTTTACGCTGGAGGCAGCGTGCTTTTTTGAACCCATTTGGTGCGCCAGAGTCAGTTCGCACCCGCGAAGGGCGCGCCACACACGACATGCCTCCAGGGCATCGCGACTGTGAGGCCTGCCTTCGATCCCCGTGAGAGCCGGCTTCAGCCGCGACGGCAATGTCCTTGCAGTTCCGGTACGGGCGGTGAGTGCCGCGACCGGTCGCCGCTGAAGCGGGCTCCCACAGGGGGCTTGCCTTCGATCATCGTGGGAGCCGGCTTCAGCCGCGACGGCGATGACCTTGCAGTTCCGGTGCGGCCGGCGAGTGCCAGAACCGGTCGCCGCTGAAGCGCGCTCCCACAGGGGTCTGCCTTCGATTGTTGTGGGAGCCGGCTTCAGCCGCGACGGCGATGTCCTTGCAGTTCTGGTACGGGCGGCGAGTGCCGTGACCGGTCGCCGCTGAAGCGCGCTCCCACAGGGGGCCCGCCTTCGATCCCCGTGAGAGCCGGCTTCAGCCGCGACGGCGATGTCGACGGACTTTGGGTACGGGCGCCTCGCTCAGGAAGACGCCTTCCGGCGCCGCCCGGCGCTGCCGTAGACGAGGGGCACCGCGGCCTCCGGTGCGTTGTTCAGGAAGGTGAAGCTCGATTCGATGTAGAGCTGCACGGTCCTTGCGTCGTGATCGAGATAGCCGATGGAGAAGTCCCGCCCGACGACGAGCTGGTAGTCCCCGCCGCGCATGGACAGCACCACGCTGCCGTCCACGGCCGGCGCGAACACCAGGGGCCCGTCGACGAGCTGCCGCAGGTGCTCCATGACCGGATACCCGCCGGCGTGGGTGGTCGAGGTGAGGCCCGCGAAGCAGCGTGGCCCGAGCGCGATCGCGTAGGGACCGGTGATGCCGCGCCCGCGCAGGGTGTTCATGGCCTCCGCGGCCGCTTCCGGATAGCGGGTGTAGTCCTCGGACAAGGACACGGCGGCATTGTCGGCCCCGGCCATGACACCGGTGATGTCGGCGGCCGCATAGCCGCCGAAGATCGCGCCGTCCTCGGCGAGGGCGGAGGCGCGCGCCGCGCCGACCACGGGATCCAGGGCCGCGTCCCGGGCCCCGCGGGCCAGCGCGTCGATCTCGCGCCGCGCCAGCTCGAAGGGCATGCGCAGCTCCACGAAGGGCCGCACGCGCCTCAGGCGGGCCTCCCCCTCCTCGCCGGGACTGGCGATGGGCTCGGCCCGGCCGAGATCGACGGACGACGCCTCCCAGCCCAGAGGCCCCTGGAAGTCGACCAGCCTGCGGCCGGCCAGGGTCGCGGTAAGACCCTGCCGGGCCTCGTCGTCGATGGCCGACCAAGCGTCGGCGGTGATCGGTGCCAGTTCACGATGCAGATCGTTCATGTCGATGAATCCTCGTACGTCCGTCGGGGCGGACAGGGGCGCTTCGCAGGCAGACGAGGGATGTCAGCCGTCGCGCAGACTGCCGATGCCCAGGGAGCCGTCCGCCGCGGGCGCACCCGCGGGCGCATCGCCGCCGTCCTTGCCGGTGACCGATGCCTCGGACGCCACGATGTCGCCGTCGCGGAACAGGTAGTTGCGCAGTTCCTCGTCGATCACCGGGTACCGGCGCCGCAGCCATTCGAGCACCATGGCGGCGTGTTCCATCTCCTCGTTTCGGTTGTGGATGAGCAGCGCCTTGAGCTCCGGATCGCGGGTCACCGCGGCGCGCTGGTCGTACCAGTCGACCGCGTCGAATTCCTCGATGAGGGAGCGTATGGCCCGGTGCTTGTCGATGATCTCCTCGGGGAGATCCTCCTTCGCTTCGTGAAGTCCCTCGCTGGACATGGCGGCCTCCTGACCGGCAGAGAACGAACCTGACCCGACTATGCCACAGCGTCGCCGCGCCCAAGAAAGAGCGCGGTGGCCCGCGGCGCTGGATGCGGCTGCTGAGCCGAATCATCAGCCCCACGACGCATCGTCCGAAACCCGAATAATCATTCATCTCCATGTCTTTATTTACATTTTTACATTCGAAAATACTGAATGAACCAGTGAAAAAGTCTCGCTGTGCGTGCACCGGGGACGTCCCTAGGATGGCGACCTCTCTGAAGAGGAGCCCGCCCATGAAACTGCTCAGATCCTCCGACGCCCGCGGCCAGGGACGCTTCCCGGGCCTCGAAAGCCGGCACACCTTCTCCTTCGGCAGCTACGTCGACCCGGCGAACGAGCGGGTTTCCGTCCTCCGGGTGCTGAACGACGACCGCCTCGCGGCCGGCGCGGGCTTTCCCACCCATGGCCACCAGGACATGGAAATCGTCTCCTACGTTCTCGAGGGCGCCCTGGCGCACCGCGACAGCCTCGGCAACGAAGGCGCCGTGCGCGCCGGGGAGATGCAGGTCATGAGCGCCGGCACCGGGATCCGCCACAGCGAGTTCAACGGCAGCGAGACGGGGCCCATGCGCTTCCTGCAGATCTGGATCCTGCCGGACCGATCCGGCCATGCGCCGCGCTGGCAGCAGGTGGATACCGCGGAGCTGGTCCGTCCCGGCGGCAGGACCCGCCTCGTCGCCGCCGAAGGCAGCGGCGCGCCCATGACGATCCATCAGGATGCGGCCATCGATCTCCTGCGCCTGACTGCGGGCGATGCGCTGGAGCTCGATGCGCCGCAGGGTCGCCTCGCCTATCTGCACCTCACCCGGGGCCGGGCGCGGCTCGACGGGGTCGATCTCGGCGACGGCGACGGCGTGGTGCTCGACGGCGCGGACGCTGCGCGGCTGATCGCCGTCGACGCGGTCGAGGCCCTGCTCTTCGACCTGCCGGACGGACCCGTCGTGCTCGAGGGCGAGACCCTCGAGGCCCGCGCTGCCTGAAGACGCGCGCCCTCACCGGAACGGTGGGGGCGCGCCGGAGGGCGACATCCCTGACCGACCTTTCCTGATGCAAGGTCCCCACTCATCGACCCGAGGAGCACCGATCATGTCCACCGCCGCGACCATCCAGGACATCAAGACGCCCGACACCACCGTGCCCGTCCACCGCCTGATCGCCGAGCGCTTCAGTCCCTACGGCTGGAGCGATCGCAGCGTTGCGCCGGAGGACCTCGCCGCCCTCTTCGAAGCGGCCCGCTGGGCCCCCTCCTGCTACAACGAGCAGCCCTTCCGCTATCTGGTCGCGACCCGGGAGGATCCCGAGGCCTTCGAGCGGATGCTCGGCACCCTCGTGGACGGCAATCGCGCCTGGGCGCAGGCCGTGCCCGTGCTCGCCCTCGGCATCGTGGCCACGCGGTTCGCACGCAACGGCGACGAGAACGCGCACGCGCGCCACGACCTCGGCCTCGCCTCGGCGAACCTGTCCCTGGAAGCCACCGCCCGCGGGATCGCCGTGCACCAGATGGCCGGAATCCTGCCGGACGAGGCACGCACCCGCTTCGGGATCCCCGAGGGCTACGAGGCCGTCACGGCCCTGGCGATCGGCTATGCCGATCCCGCTTCGCAGCTCGAGCGCGACCGTGCCCCGCGCGTCCGCCGCCCCCTGGGCGAAACCGTGTTCACGGGCCAGTGGGCCCATCGCGCCAGCTTCCTCGGCTGAGCGCCCGCGGACGGGCCGACGGCGGCAGCTTCGTCGTCGGCGCCGTCCGGTTTCGTCGGCGAAGCGCGCGGCGCGCTGACGCTGGGCACGCGCCGGAAAGGACACTAGGATCGCAGGCGGACATCACGACGAGAGAGATCCTGGTTCCATGGCTCGATACCACTGCCCGGGCGCGCGCACCCTGAAGCGCTGCCTGCTTCCCCTGTACAGCCTTGCCCTGCTCGCCCCCGCCGAAGCCGCCACCCTGCTCCACAACGTCGATGGCTGGACCGCCACGGCCAGCGCCGCCCAGACCCACCAGGCCGTCACCAGTGCGCGCTTCGATGCGCTGCTCGTGGGGGACGACGGGCGCGTGCTGGCCGCCGGCGCCACGGACGACCTGCGCGAACGGGCAGCCCTGCTGGAAACGGACGTCGTCGAGATCGACGGCGCCGGACGTTTCGTCATGCCGGGACTCATCGATGCCCACGGCCACTTCACGAGCCTCGGCTACGACGCCCTGCGCCTGAACGTCACCGGGCTGCGCTCCCTGGCCGAGACCGTCGAGACCATCCGCGCCCATGCCTCCACGGGCTCGGGCTGGATCACCGGTGGACGCTGGAACCAGGAGCTCTGGCCGGAGGCGCGCTTCCCCACCGCCGCGGACCTGGACGGCGTCACGGATCGGCCCGTCTGGCTGCGCCGCGTCGACGGCCACGCGGCCTGGGCCAACCGCGCCGCCCTCGCCGCCGCCGGCGTGACCCGGGACACCCCGGACCCTGCGGGCGGCCAGATCATCCGCGACGCCGACGGCGAGCCCACGGGCGTGATGGTCGATGCCGCCATGCGCCTCGTCGACGCAGTCGTGCCGGCGCCCGACGACGCGACCCTGCGCGCCGCCATCGACGCCGCCCAGGAGATCATGCTGTCGCGCGGCCTGGTGCAGGTGCACGACGCCGGCGCCGGAAAGCGGGAGATCGAGACCTTCCAGGCCCTGGCGAAGGACGGCGCGCTCAAGGTGCGCCTCTACGTGATGCTCGCCGGCGTCTCGACGCTGGACGCCTTCGACGCGCCCATCGACGACCCCGAGGACCGGGTCGACGTGCTCGCCCTGAAGCTCTACTCCGACGGCGCGCTCGGCAGCCGTGGCGCGGCGCTCTTCCAGGACTACAGCGACGACGAAGGCAATCGCGGTCTGCTCTTCATCGAGGCCGACGCGCTCTCCGCGATCGTCGACCGCGCGGCGACCGCAGGCTGGCAGGTCGGCGTCCACGCGATCGGAACACGCGCGAACCAGATCGTGCTCGACGCCTACGAGCAGGTCGCCGAGAAGTATCCGGACACGCGGGGCCGCCGCCACCGGGTCGAGCATTCGCAGATCCTGGTGCCCGCCGACATCGAGCGCTACGCCCGGCTCGGGGTCGTGGCCTCCATGCAGCCGACGCACGCGACCTCCGACATGTTCATGGCGGAGAAGCGCCTCGGCCCGGAGCGCCTGGGCGGGGCCTACGCCTGGCAGTCGCTGCTCGCCTCCGGCGCCGTGCTCGCCCTGGGTTCGGACTTCCCCGTGGAGCCTCCGGATCCGCTGTACGGCATTCACGCCGCGGTCACCCGGCAGAACCGCGACAACGAGCCGATGGGCGGCTGGCGCCCGGAGGAGCATCTGACGCTCGAGCAGGCACTGCGCGGCTTCACGCTGGATGCGGCCTGGGCCGCCCATCAGGAGGACGTGCTCGGGAGCCTCGAACCGGGGAAGTGGGCGGACTTCGTCCTGCTGAAGCAGAGCCCCTTCAGAGTCCCGGCAGAGGATCTGTGGAAGATCGAGGTGGCAGAGACCTGGATCGCCGGCGAGCGCGTCTACGCCGCGGACTGAGGGGCGGGACCTACCAGTCGAGATCGTCGGGGATGGGATGGTCGGCGTAGGCCGCCTCTTCCTCGGCGAGCGTCTGATTGCGGCGCGCGACCACGATCTGTGGATCGAGGAGCCGCAGCTTCTCGGCGACGGCGGTCTCGACGATCTCGTGCCCCTTGCCGTAGCGGACGATGTCGAGGCGGCCGCTGCTCAGGCCGTCGCGCTGCGCCGCCGTCACGTAGATCCGCTTCACCTTCTTCCCGTCCAGGAAGTTGTAGGCGATCTCGCCGTCCTTGCGCGGTTGCTTGCGCAGATCGACGATCTGCGCCACCTGCTCCCGCAGGGCCTTGCGCTCTTCCTTGATGCGCCGCGCCCGGGCGAGGTCCCGATCCCGCTCCGCCTTGGCGCGCAGCGCCGCCTCGGCACTCTCGCGGGTCTTCGGTTGCGCCTTGGCCGCGGCCCGGGCCGCATCCTTGCCGGCGTGCTTCGCCGTGCGGATCGTCTTGGTGCGCGCCTTGCGCTTGTCCTTGGTGGCGGCCTCGAGCTTGCGCTCGTCGACGAGCCCGGCCTTGAGCAGCTGCTGACGCAGGGACTCGCTCATGCGGCGGCCCCTCCTTCGCTGGCGCTGCCCCCATCGGTCGCCGGCGCCGGGTTCGGCGCCGCGGCGACGCTCAACGAGGGCGTCTCCCCGGAAGGATTCGCGAAGCGATCATTGAGACGCTGCACGAGACCGTCCGCGTCCGCGAGGATCTGGTCGAGCTCCCGGTCGGCGCGGCGATTCCAGTTCACGGGGCGTCGCGGCAGCAGGGATCGCCAGGGCGAGGCGTTGAAGCGGAAGGCCCGCAGCAGCCAGATGCGATCCTCGTCGCGCTCACCGCGACCGAGGCCGAAGAGCACCGTCGAGGCCGCGAGACGACGCACGCTCATGTGCACACCGAAGGCGAGCAGCGCCAGGCCGATGACGACGAGCGTCGCCGCGATGGGCCGATCGCCGAGCGCGGACAGGGGCGCCCATTGCTCCCAGGCGCCGGAGGACAGGCTCCAGACGAAGGGCAGACCGACGAGCAGCACGGCCAGGATCCCGTCGAGCCAGAACACGCGCCGGCGCCAGCGGGCCCGGGCCGCGGTCAGCCGCGGCAGCAGATCGTCGCGGACGCGCTTCACGCTCTTCTCGAGCACGCCGATGATCCGGTAGGCGCGCTCGACGTCCACCTCCTCGATGCGGCGCAGGATCGCGGCCATGTCCTCGTCGCGCTTCGCCTCGAAGCGTCGCCGCACCTCACCGTCGCCGAGCGGCACGGCGGCGTCCTTGTCGTAGATCCGATAGAACTTCCCGGCCGTGAGGCCCTTCTGCGCCAGGGAGCGCTGCCAGGCGCCGAAGACTTCCTCGGGATTGTCCTCGCGCGCCGCGAGATCGATCTGATTGAGGACGTAGAGGAACTTGTTGGCGTCGGGACGGCGGATCGTCTCCGCCACCAGATGATCGAGCGTGTCCTGCATGGCGCCCGGCTCCGGATGGCGGGCGTCGAAGAACACGAGCGCCAGATCCGCCAGATCGATGATGTGGCCGATCACGTGCAGCGTGGAGGTGCGCTGCGCATCGGCGTCGAAGCCCGGCGAATCGAGCAGGATGCGCCCCTTCAGGCGCTCGCTGTTGCAGGTCTTCAGCTGCAGGTAGGAGTCCAGGCGACGCCCTTCCCCGGCGGCGACGGCCTCGATGTCGCGGCTGATGCGATAGAAGGGGAAGCGCGGGTCGCTGTCGAGCGCCAGGCCCGGCAGCACCCGCGGCTCCGGCTGGGCGCCGTAGCAGATCACCGTGAACTTGTCGTCCACGGCCTGGTTGCCCGTGGACTGGATCCGCTGGCCGATGAAGGAATTGATGAAGGTGGACTTCCCGGCGGAGAAGGTGCCGAGAATCGCGATCACGGGCCACCAGGACACGCGACTCGTGAAGCTGTCGTTCGCCTCGAGGAAGCCGAGGCGGCGAGCCACCTCATCGAGGCTCCGGAAGCTGTCCACGGTCTCGGCGAGAATGGGATTCTCGCGCTCGAGATGATCGCGAAGGCGCTTCAGGCGTTCGTTCTGACGGGTGGTCGTGGCGTCTGACACCGTGTGCTCGCCCGAAACGGAAAGATCGACCATACCGCCGGCCATTTCGAGCGCGCAAGGCTCCCGCCGCGGCCGCCCGATTCCCGGGCCCTCGCGGGCCCCGAGAGGCTGCTCAGGATGCGGCGGGCAGATCCCGGCCGTACATGCGGTAGCGCTTGGTCAGCACCCCACCCAGATTCTCGATGATGTGCCGCATGGGCTGGTTCTCCTCGAGGATCCAGGACAGCTCCACGGCCGTCATGCCCTGGCGCACGGCGCAGGTGCGCAGCCCGTCGATGACGCCGTAGGCCAGGGCCGCGCCGAGCCGGCCGCCCTGGTGCGCCTTGCGCACCCCCATGAGGGCCACGCGGCCCGAACGCAGGCCGCGCACCTTCAGCCGCCAGAGCAGCTTCGCCCAGCCGAAGGGCAGCAGGCGCCCGTTCAGATCCGCGATCGCCTCATTGATGTTCGGCAGGAGCACGGCGAAGGAGACGGCGGTCCCGTCGATCTCGCCGATCTGGATCGCATCGGGCGGCACGACCAGGAGCATCTCCTTGCCGATGGCGAGGAACTCCTTCTCCGAGAAAGGCAGGAAGCGCCAGTTGTTCGACCAGGCGTCGTTGAAGATCGCGCACATGGTGCGCAGGTCGTCCTCCGCCCGCGCCTTGTCGATGGGCCGGAACACCAGCTCCCTGCCGAGCCGGGCGAGCAGCCGGGCCATGGCCGGCGGATGCTCGAAGGCCGGCTCGATCTCGTAGGCGAGCAGATCGACGGCCTTCTCGTAGCCCGCCGCCTCGATGTGCGCCCCGGCCCAGCGCGGCCCGTGCGGCATCATGAAGTAGGGCGGCGTGTCGAAGCCGTCCACGAGGGTGCCGAGTTCCTGGTTCACGCCGAGGTTGAAGGGGCCCTCGATGCGCGTCTTGCCGCGCGCCCGGAGCCAGCCTTCCGCAGCCTCGAGCAGCGCCGCATGCACGCGCGCGTCGTCGATGGCGTCGAGCATGCCGAAGCTGCCCAGGGCCGGGCGCCCCTCGGCCTCGTTGCGGCGATCGATCTGCGCGCTGATGCGCCCCACGCAGCGATCCCCCTCCCAGGCCAGCCAGCCCTGCCACTCGGCATGCTCGAAGAAGGGGTGCTTCGGGGACAGCTGCTGTTTGCGGTCCATGAGCAGCGGGGGCACCCAGGCCGGATCCTCCGCGAGGATCGTCCAGGGAAAGCGGATGAAGCGATCCAGATCCGCGGATCCGTCCAGGGGCGCGATGCGCAGCGTCACGAAGGGACTCCCGTTCCATGGCGACGCCCGCCGGGCGCCGCCGTGCCAGCGGTCAGAACTTCAGTTCCATCCTGAGGTGCGGACCGATGCCCGCGGCCTCCAGAGGTCGCACCCGGGTCTCGACGATGGTCCGCAGGCCGGCTCGCTCGTAGAGCGCGCGGGCCGGATTCTCCGCGTACAGATCCAGCTGCAGGCGGGTGAGGCCCGCGCCCTGCGCGCGCTCGATCACGTCGGCGAGCAGACGCTGCCCGACACCGCGCCCGCGGACCGCCTCGACCGTGGCCAGATTCTGCAGATAGAACGCATCCTCCGGTACCGGCGGCAGCACGAAGCCACCGTACTCGAACCAGCGCGCGAGGTCTCGAAAGGCCGCATCGTCCAGCCACTGCTGGGCCTGGGTGAGAAACGGCAGCAGTTCCGCCTGCTGCCGCGCGCGATCGAAGCCGAGTGCGAGACCGACCATGCGCCCCTCGTGCAGCGCCGCCACCGCGAGGCGATGGGAGAAGATGCCGCCCTCGGCCTGCCACTGACGCCCCAGGTGATCGCGCAGGCGATCCATGTCGTGCGCGTGAAGGTAGCCGAACACGTGCGGATCGGTCGCGTGGATGAGCTCGGCCGCGACCCGGGCGTCCGCCGCCGGCGCCGGACCCAGGGAGACCGTCTGCCCATTGATGACCTGCATGGCGCCTGCTCCCTTACCTGGCCGCCTCCGGGCAAGACAGCACCGGGGCTGGCCTGCATAATCGCCGCGCTCCGCCCGCCGCCGGCGATCATCGATTCCATGTCCACGCTGCTCGCGCAGCCCGGGACCCTGGCCCGGGATCCCGCCGTCGACCGGTCCCTGCGCCATTCCCTCTGGGACGGCGTGTTCTTCTCCGCGATGATCGGCTGCGCCGAGAGCTACTTCGCCGCCTTCGGCGTCTTCCTGCGCGCGAGCACGGCGCAGATCGGCATCCTCGCGTCCCTGCCGCCCCTGCTCGGCGCCAGCGCGCAGCTGCTCTCGGCCTGGCTCGGCCGCCGCCTCGGTCGCCGTCGCGCCATCATCGTCGCCGGCGCGCTGATCCAGGCCGGTGCGCTCCTGCCCCTGGCCCTGCTCCCGGCCCTGTTTCCGGCCTATGCGGTACCCCTGCTCATCCTCTGCGCCGTCGCCTACTTCGCGGGGCCCAATCTCGGCTCGCCGCAGTGGGGCAGCATGATGGGCGATCTGGTCCCGGAAAGCCGCCGGGGCCGTTTCTTCGCCCTGCGCACGCGCTATTCGAGCATGGCCAGTTTCTCGGCGCTGATCGTCGCCGGTCTGGTGCTCGCCGGCGCGGCGCGGCTCGAGCAGACCTATCTCGGCTTCGCGCTCATCTTCGGCCTCGCGGCCCTGGCGCGCCTCGCCTCCACCTGGCATCTCGCGCAGATGCTCGATCCCCCGGGGCACGTCGCGGCCATCGAGATGCCCTGGCATGCGGAATTCTGGCGCGCCATGCGCAGCACGGGCCTGCTGCGCTTCACCCTGTTCTTCGCATCCATGCAGTTCGCGGTGGCCCTCGCCTCCCCCTACTTCGCGCTCTACATGCTGCGCGATCTGCAGTGGGGCTACGTGGCCTTCATGTTCAACGCGGCCGCGTCCCTGTGCGTCCAGTTCCTGACGCTCGCGCGCTGGGGACGGCTCTCCGACCTGTTCGGCAATCGCCTGATCCTGGTCACCACGGGCCTGCTCATCCCGGTGCTGCCGACGCTCTGGATGCTGTCGACGCACTACGCCTATCTGCTTGCCGTGCAGGCCCTCTCGGGCCTGTGCTGGGCCGGCTTCACGCTCAGCGCCACCAACGCGGTCTTCGATCTGACGCCGCGAGAGCGTCGCGTCACCATCATGGCGGTGCACAACGTGTTCGGCGCGATCGGCGTCTTCCTGGGTGCCCTCGTCGGCGGCTGGCTGGGCACGCATCTGCCCGTGCGCTTCGAGTTCGGCGAGATCGCCTGGAGCTGGACGAGCCCGCTGCTCGGCGTCTTCCTGATCTCGACGCTCGTGCGTTTCGCCGTCGCCGGCGCCTTCCTGCGCACGCTGCGGGAACAGCGGCGCGTGCGGCCCATGACGCGACGCGGCCTGATCTTCCGGGTCACGCGCATCCAGCCCCTGTCGGGGCTGGTCTTCGAGATCGTCGGGCGCCGGCGCTCGCCGCCGCCCTGACGCCCGACGCGCGGCCCTACTCGGGCGCGACCACGGGATTGCGCAGCACGGCCACGCCGGGGATCTCCACTTCCACGACGTCTCCGGGCTTGATCGCCGAGGTGGTGCCGGGGGTGCCGGTGAAGATCAGGTCGCCCGGCAGCAGCGTGATGTACTGGGAGACGTAGCTGACGATCTCGGGAATCCCGAAATAGAGGTTCTCGATCCGATCGGACTGCTTCACCTCGCCGTTGACGCGAGTGATCACGGACATCTCGTTCCAGTCCAGCCCGGTGGAGATCCAGGGGCCCACGGGGCCGAAGCCGTCCGAGGCCTTGGCGCGCAGCCACTGGAGATCGTTGGCCTGCCAGTCCCGCTCGGAGACGTCGTTGCCGGGCATGACGCCGAACACGTGCCGGGCCGCGCGATCCACGGCGACCTTGCTCGCGGTGCGGCCGATCACGATGACCAGCTCTCCCTCGTAGTGGAGATTCTTCGCGTCGGCCGGCACCACGATCGGGTCGCCGGACGCGATGACGGAGCCGGGCAGCTTGGCGAACATGCCGATCTCCGTCGGCGCCGGTCGGTTCGTCGTGTGGCTCGGATAGTTGAAGCCGATCGCGATGACGTTCACCGGGGTCGCCGGCGCGAGGAGCCTCACCGCCGCCAGGGGCATCTGCTGCGCCAGGAGCGCCGCGTGGGGACGCCAGGGGAGCCCGCTGATGGGCACCACGATGTCGCCCTCGATGAGCCGGCCCCAGCGCACGGCGCCGTCGGCCTGCTCGAAGCGCACGAACTTCAGCTGCGGGGCCGGTCGCGCGGATGCCGGCACGGCGCCCAGCAGGCCGATCAGGACCAGGGTGCTGCACAACAGTCTCAGGACGGCGGTCATGGCTCTCATCTCCCCTCGTGACCTGGTGCGAACGATGCCCGTTCACCGGGGCGAGGTCCACGATTGACCGGCAGGCGTTTGACAGGGCCCGACGCCCGCGCATGATGGATGCATCGCCACCATCCGCCATCGGGGAGCGCAGCATGATCGAGATCCGCAACGAGGGGGCCGTGCGGGTGCTGGCCCTGGATCGTCCGGAGCAGCTGAACGCCTTCAACGGCGCGCTCTTCGACGGCCTCACGGAGGGCCTCCTCGCCGCTCAGGAGGATCCTGCGGTGAGCGTCGTGGTGATCACCGGCAAGGGCCGCGCCTTCACCGCCGGGGCGGACCTGACGGAGATGGGTCGCCGCGTGGCGCCGCCGAAACACGGCTTCGCGGGGATGGTGGACCTGCTCATCGACTACCGGAAACCGGTGATCGCGGCCGTGAACGGGCCCGCGATCGGCGTCGGCGGCACGCTCTGCGGTCTCGTGGACCTGGTGTTCATGGCCGAGAGCGCGCGCATGCGCTGCCCCTTCGCTGCCCTGGGGATCAATCCGGAAGCCGGCAGTTCCCTCACCTTTCCGCAGCTCATGGGGCCGCAGAAGGCCGCCTGGTTCCTGTACAGCGCCGAGACCATGGACGCCCACGCCTGCCGCGATGCCGGCATCGCCCTCGAGGTGTTCCCGGACGAGGGCTTTCTCGATGCGGTGCTCGGCCGCGCAGGCCTGATCGCCCAGCAGGCGCCCAACTCCCTGTCGGAGACGAAGCAGCTGATGATGGCGCCACGCCGGGACGCGCTGCGCGCCATGGTGGCCGCGGAGAACGAGGCCCTCCGGCGCACCGTCGGCAGCGCCGAGAATCGCGAGGCGATCGCGGCCTTCATGGAGAAGCGGCCTCCCGATTTCGCCGGGCTGCGTTCGGCGCCGGCCGTGCCCGAGGCCTCGGCGCCGTGAAGGCTGCATCGGCCGCCAGCGCTCACCGCGGCGTGGCGATCCCCGCGGAGGTCCGCGACGCCGCGGCGGCCGGGCAGAAGGTGCGCGCGATCCAGCTGCTTCGCGCACACCAGGGCCTCGGGCTCGCAGAAGCGCGGGCCATCGTCGACGGCCTGCCCCGCCATTCGCCCTCCTCCCGGGCGCGCAAGCGCAGCGGCGCCGTGCACGACGGTGGCCTGCGACGATTCCTGACCCTGCTCGTGGTCACCCTGGGTCTGCTCGCGGCCGTGCTCTGGCTCACGGGGCAGTGGCCGATCGCGCCCTGACGCCCGACGCCGGCGTCCATCGTTCGCCGATGGCTCAGCGCGTCAGCGCGAGCACCACATAGAGCACCACGAGGCCGCCGATCACCGCCGAGAGCACGTGGCGCGTCAGCGCCCCGATCAGCAGCGCCGCACAGGCCGCGGAGAGCCGGGCCGGCTCCGGCTCGCCGCCGGTGGCCTGGGGCCAGGCGACCATGGGCGCGACCAGCGCCGGCAGGATGCTCACGGGCACGTAGCGCAGAAGACGCAGGAGCCAGGGCGGTAGGGAGCGCCCGCCCGCCAGCCCCAGGAAGGAGAAGCGGATCAGGAAGGTGCCCAGGCCCAGGGCGAGGATCACCAGCCACAGGACACCATCGGACAGCGTGATCACGCGTCCTCCCCACGCAGCCGCTCGGCGAGCACACCGGCGCACATGCCCGCGCCGCCCGCGACGAGCAGCCCCAGGTTGTAGGGCAGCGACCGGGCGACGAGCGCCACGCCGACGGCGACCACCGCCGCCGCCAGGTTCGGGATCCCCCGCAGCATGGGCGCGACCATGGCGATGAAGGTGATGGGCACGGCGAAGTCGAGGGCGAATTCCGGAGGAATGCGGCCGCCGACCACGGCGCCCACCCAGGAGCACAGGTACCAGAGCGGGCACACGGGCGTGACCACGCCGAAGTAGTAGGCCAGCTTCTCGCCCAGGGTCAGCTCCGCCGTGACGAAGCGCTGGATGGACATGGCGTAGACCTGATCGACCATGAAGTAGGCCGCGAGCGCGCGCGCCCCGAGAGGCGCTGCGCCGAGGTGCGGCGTCAGGGACGCGGAGTACATGGCCATGCGCAGATTGACGGCGAGGCCCGTGAGCACGGCGACGACCAGCGGCGCCTGCTCCGCGAGGAGCTGAAGGGTCGCGAACTGCGCCGCCCCGGCGATCACCAGCACGGACATGCCCATGGTCTGGGTCAGATCGAGCCCCGATTCCGTGGCGACCACCCCGAAGAGGAGGGCAAAGGGGCAGACCACGAGGACGAAGGGCGCTCCGTCGCGCACACCGCGCCAGTACTCCTCGGGATGTCGGCGGATGGACATGAGGTCAGGCTCCTGTCGAGCCGGCAGCGGCGCGGTGCGCCAGGACGGGACGCGCCCGGGAGGCGACCACGCCTTCAGCGAGGCAGATGGTTGCGGCGCGCGTACTGGACCGTGAGCCCGGACATCGCGACGAAGGCAACGCCGTAGACCGGCAGGAAGGCCCCGCCCAGGAGCTCCCGCGGGGTCTTCGCCCAGAACAGGGCGAAGAAGAGATGCGCACTGGCCAGCACGCCGATCCAGAACAGCAGGTGCCGAGCCCAGGCGCGCCCGCGGGCGCCATGCCAGGCGAGATTGCCGAACAGCAGCGTCGGCACCAGCAGCAGGGTGGGAATCACGAAGTGCCGACCGATGACGAAGGTCTGCACCACGGCGCCGGCACCTGCGAGCGTGAGCAGGACGGCCACCGCCTCCAGGCCCCCGTCGAAGGACAGCAATCGTTTCATCCGTGGAGCGCTCCCGGGCTGGTGGATTCCAGGCTTCTGCGTCCGCGCAGCGCTTCGAGACGCTGCGCGAGCGCCGCGCCGTCGCGGACCACCTCGAAGCGGACTTCGGCATCCGCCGATTCCGCATCGATCATGCGGCAGACACCGAAGGCGTGCTCGCTCGGCGCATGGATCAGCATTCCTCGCAGCCCCTTGGCGAGATCGCCCTGCCAGCGCGCGCGGACGGGGATGAGCTCCGCCGCAGCGAGCGCGAAGCGCGCATCGACGCCCCCCGAGACGGTCGTGCGCACGACGCCCGCCCCGGCGCCGTGGCTGTACGCGATGGGCACCCGCTTGCACCGACCGACGGCTGTGACGGCGCGCATCGTCCGACAGGCCCCGGGACGGGTCAAGGAAGCCTCCGCCGGCGCGCCTCAGCTGCTGCGCAGGAGGCGTCCCGGGCGCGCGCCCGTATCGCGATCATGATCCCGCGTGCGGACGCCGTGCACCCAGGTGCCGCGGTAGCCCGTCGCCGGCTGGAGGATGCGAGCCCCACCGGCCGGAAGGTCCCGATGCACCTCGAGATCGCCGAGCTTCAGATGATCGAAGTCGATGACGTTGACGTCGGCCCGCTTGCCCACCGCGAGCACACCGCGATCGGCGAAACCGAACAGCTCGGCGTTGCGCAGGGTCTGCCGATGGACCACGTGCTCCAGGGGCAGGCGCGGTCCGCGCGTGCGATCGCGCACCCAGTGCGTGAGCTCGTAGGTCGGCGCCACCGCGTCGAAGATCACGGTGACATGCGCCCCCGCATCGGAGAGGCCCGTCACCGTCGTCTCGTGGAGCTGCATGGCGCGCACGGCCTCGAGGTCGTGGTCCGCGTAGTTCGTGAAGTACATGACCACGAAGTCGTGGCCGTCGCCGGCCACCAGGTGATCGTAGAGAAAGGCCCAGGGATCCTGCCCCGCGGCGGCCGCCCGCGCCGCGAAGGACTGCTCGAGGGTCGGCTCGTAGTCCCGCGCATCGGCGAAGGCGTAGGTCTGGGTGAAGTCGAGTTCCGCGAAGGCGACGCCGTTCTCCATGGTGCCCGGGAGTTCGTGCGGCACGCTCTGCTCGGCGAGGATCGCGGCACGGATCTCCGGGCGGCGCAGCTCCACGAGCCGCTGCTCGAGCGGGAGGTCGCGCAGCTTCAGGTAGGTGGGACGGCGCATGAAGGAGTGATAGGTCGACAGGCTGAGGACGATGCCCGTCGGGCGGGCCCCGACCTGCGGATGCACCCGGGCGCCGCGGCGGTTCTCCTCGACGACGCGGTCGAGCACCGCCTGCCAGCGGGTCGGCCACTCGGCGACCTGGAACAGCGTGAAGGTCAGGGGCCGCGCGGCCTCCCGGGAGAGTTGCGCCATGAGCGCCACTTCGTCCATGAGATCGTGCGGCTCGCCGCCGCGCGCCTCGCCGCTGCCGAGGGTGCTGGAGGGAATGATCTGGAAGACGCCGCGCTCCGCACGACGCAGGGCGCGGGCGATGGCCAGTACCTCGTCGTCCCGGGCGAAGGTGCCCGGCACCGGCTGGCCGCGTACCGAGACATGACCGAGGATCCGCGACGTGGAGAAGCCGACGGCACCGGCGCGCAGCGCCTCGGTGACGATCGCACCCATGCGCTCGAGATCGTCCGCGGTGGCCGGCTCGTTGTCCCGACCGCGCTCGCCCATGACGAAGTTGCGCACGGCGCCGTGAGCGACCAGCGACGCCACGTCCAGGGCGTACTCGCGACTGGCCAGGAAATCGAGATACTCCGGATAGGTCGACCAGGCCCCCCAGGGCATGCCCTCGTAGAGCGCCGTGCCCGGAATGTCCTCGACTCCTTCCATGAGCTCGATGAGGTCCCGCTCGCCGCCGGGCGCGACCGGCGCGAAGCCGACGCCGCAGTTGCCCATGACGATGGTGCCGACGCCCTGCCCCGAGGACGGCAGCAGCGCGTCGTCCCAGGTCACCTGTCCGTCGTAGTGGGTGTGCACGTCCACCCAGGCGGGCGTGACCAGACAGCCCTCCGCGTCGACGACCTCACGAGCGTCGGCGTCGATCCGCCCGCCGACCGCGGCGATGCGACCGTCGCGGATCGCCAGGTCACCGGCCACCGCGGGCGCGCCGCTTCCATCCACCAGGGTGCCGCCCCGGATCAGCGTGTCGTACATGGCTGTCTCTCCTCGTCTGCACCATTCATGGATCGTCTCCGCTCCGCACCGCACCCGACTGCGCCGCCCGCTGCAGGCGATCCCGAACCGCCGCCCAGGCCTCTCCCGGCGGGGGCGCCTCGATCAGCGCGCGTTCCGCGCGCGCGCCCTCGAGGCGATGCAGGGCAGCGTACAGGGCACGCGCGAAACCTGCGGGATCGTCCGGCAGGACTTCCGTGGACGCTGCACGCGCGCCCGCCTGCGCCTCCAGCCGCGCTGCGGTGCTCGCCCGGCACAGGAGGGTCACCGCCTGCGGCCAGGCGTCCTCGAGCGCGGCGCCGTCGACCAGCTCGAGGGCGACGCCCGCGGGTGCGTAGTGTCGATGGCGCAGCCCGGGGGAGCGGGCGAGATCCGTCTCGCTCGGCGCGCCGTCGTCGAGCGTCGGCAGATGGACCCGCAGCTGCTCGGCCGTGATGCTCCCCGGGCGCAGCAGGCGCGGCCGTTCGCCGTCGAGGGCCAGCACCGTCGATTCGACGCCGACCCGGGTCGGCCCGCCGTCGACGACCGCGTCGATGCGGCCGTCGAGGGTGGCCAGTACGTGCGCCGCGGTGGTCGGGCTCGGGCGACCGGAGCGATTCGCGGACGGCGCGGCGAGCGGACCGCCGAAGCGCGCCAGCAGATCCAGCGCGACCGGGTGATCGGGCATGCGCACGGCCACCGTGTCCTGCCCCGCGGTCACCAGCGCCGGCACGCCGGGCGCACTCGGCAGCACCAGGGTGAGCGGCCCGGGCCAGAAGGCCTCGGCGAGTTCGTGGGCCAGTGCCAGGCGCCCCGCATCCGTGCGCCACAGGGCGCGCGCGGCAGCGAAGCTGCCGACATGAAGGATCAGCGGATTGTCCGCGGGTCGCCCCTTGGCCTCGAAGATGCGCGCCACCGCCTCCGCGGCCAGGCCGTCGGCGCCGAGGCCGTAGACCGTCTCCGTGGGAAAGGCCACCACGCCGCCGGCGCGCAGCAGTTCCACTGCCGTGTCCAGGTCGTCGCTGTCGCTGCCCCGAAGACGCAGAGTCACGTCGTCTCAGTGACGATGGACGCGGACGGGCAGTTCGCGAATGCCACGGATGAAGTTCGACTTCAGGCGCTTCTCCGGCCCGACGACCTCCACGCGCGAGAAGCGCCGCATGATCTCCTCCCAGATGACGCGCAGCTGCATCTCGGCGAGGCGATTGCCCATGCAGCGGTGCACGCCGAAGCCGAAGGACACGTGATGACGCGCGTTGGGCCGGTCGATGATCAGGCGGTCGGCGTCCTCGTGGGCCCGCTCGTCGCGATTGCCCGAGATGTACCACATGACGACCTTGTCGCCGGCCTTCATGGTCTTGCCGCCGTACTCGTGATCGACCTTGAGCGTGCGTCGCATGTGCAGCACCGGCGTCTGCCAGCGGATGATCTCCGAGACCATGTTCGGGATCAGGGACGGATCGGCGCGGAGCTTGTCGTACTCCTCGGGAAACTGATTGAGCCCGAGCACGCCGCCGGAGATGGAATTCCGGGTCGTGTCGTTGCCGCCGACGATGAGCAGCATGATGTTGCCGAGGAATTCGAGGGGCCGCGTGACCATGTCCCGCGTCTCCTCACCGTGCGCGAGCATGGTGATCAGATCGTTGCGGCCGGTCGGATCCGCCGCGGCGCGCTCGGCCCAGAGCCCCATGAAGGTGGTGGCCATGTCCTGGAGACCGGCCATGACCTCCTCGCCGGACGGACCTTCGTCCGCGCCCGTGCTCTCCGGCGAGCCGATGGAGAGATCGGACCAGTAGGTCAGCTTGCGTCGATCCGCGAAGGGGAAGTCGAAGAGGGTCGCGAGCATGCGCGTGGTCAGCTCGATGGACACCTGATCGACCCAGTCGAAGGTCTCGCCGCCGTCGGGCAGCGCATCGAGGATGTCCACGGCGTGCTGACGGATCACGGGCTCGAGCTGCGCGAGGTTGCGCGGCGCCACCACGGGCGTGACCGTCTTGCGCTGCTGCTCGTGGCGCGGCGGATCCATGGCGATGAAGTTCTCGATGTACTCGCCGTTCGGGGAGTCGCCGATCGCGATGGTCGGCCAGGACGAGAAGATGCCGTGGTTGGATTCGACGTGGACGATGTCGTCGAAGCGGGTCATGGACCAGTAGGGGCCGAAGGGGCTCTCCGCCGTGAAGTGCACCGGATCGTCGCGCCGCAGGCGCTCGAAGTAGGGCCGCCAGGCATCGAGCTGATAGAGGCGCGAGTCGGAGACGTCGATGGCCTCGATCGGCGTCGACCAGGGATCGGGCAGGGCGCCGGTCTGCAGCTGTGCGTGGCCGCCCGAGAGTTCGGGCATCTCGAATTCACTCATGGTCTCTCCTCCCCGGCAGACCCGCGCGTGCGGGCCCTGCGCTCTGCATTGAGATCCTGGTTCACGCCTCGCACGCGCCTCGCAAGGCCGGGCCTCGCAAGGCCGGGCCTCGTCAGGCCGCCGGCGCCGCTCGGGCACCGCGCACCAGGCGCCCGGGCAGGGCCTCCGTGGCGGCGCCGTCCCGATAGGTGATGGCGCCGGAGACGACGGCGAGGCGATAGCCCTCGGCCTCCTGCATGAGCCGTCGTCCACCCGCGGGCAGATCGTGCACCATGCGCGGCGCCCGCAGGCGCAGGCGGTCGTAGTCGATGACGTTGAGGTCCGCCTTGTAGCCGCGGGCGATGCGGCCGCGATCGTTCAGACCCACGGCGGCCGCCGTGTCCTGCGTATGCCAGCGCACCACCGTCTCGACGGGCAGTCGCTCGCCACGGGTCCGGTCCCGGGTCCAGTGGGTGAGCACGTGGGTCGTGAAACTCGCATCGCAGATCGTGCCCAGATGCGCACCGCCGTCACCGAGACCGAGCACCGTATGAGGATGGCGCATCATCGCGAGCGTCGCCTCGAGATCGTCGTTGGCGTAGTTGAGGAACGGGAAGTAGAGCATCGCCCGGCCCTCGTCCTCGAGCAGCAGATCGTAGGCGAGCACCTCCGGGCGCACGCCCCGGGCGCGGGCGCGGGCGCCGAGGGAGCGGCTCGGGTCCTGCTCGTAGTCCGGCGGATCGCCGAGTTCGTACATCTTCTCGAAGCCCGACAGCACCGCCTCCATGAAGGGATGGTCCGCCTGCGGCTGCTCGGAGAGCAGCCGGGCGCGAAAGGCCGGATCCCGCATGCGCGCGACCTTCCCGGCGAGCGGGGCATCGGCGATCTCTCGCCAGGAGGGGTGTGCGACGAAGGGATTGAGCGTCGCGTCCAGGCCGAGCATGAGGCCGACCGGGCGGTTCGCGACCTGCGCGCGGATCGGCAGTCCTTCGGCAGCGAGCCCGTCGATCCAGCCGAGCAGCTTGCGCCAGCCCTCCGGCGAGCCCTCGGTCTGGGCGAGGGAGATCGACAGCGGCCGCCCCGCCTCGACCAGCAGGCGGCGGAGCATGGCCATCTCCCGTCCCGGGTCGGTGAAATCGGAGACGAACTGCAGCACCCCCCGGTCGGCCGCCTTGAGCGCGAGCGCGATCCCGAGCAGTTCGTCCTCGGCAGCGGTGAGCGTGGGCGTGGGCTGGCCTTCGCTGGTCTGGTGATTGAGCGTGCGCGAGGTGGTGAATCCGAGGGCACCGGCCTCCACGGCTTCCCGGGCGAGGCGCGCCATGGCGGCGACGTCCTCGGGCGAGGCCGCTTCCCGATCCGCGCCGCGCCGACCCATGACGTAGACGCGCAGCGCGCCGTGCGGCACCTGGGCCGCGAAATCGATGTCGTGACGGCGCTGCTCGAGCGCATCGAGGAACTCGGGAAAGGTCTCCCAGTTCCAGGCGAGACCCTCGGTGAGGACCACGCCGGGGATGTCCTCCACGCCCTCCATGAGGCGGACGAGCACCTCGTGATCCTCGGCCCGGCAGGGCGCGAAGCCCACCCCGCAGTTGCCCATGACGGCCGTGGTGACGCCATGCCACGACGAGGGCGCGAGCCGATCGTCCCAGGTGGCCTGACCGTCGTAGTGCGTATGGATGTCGACGAAGCCCGGCGTGACGAGCAGACCCTTCGCATCGACTTCCTCGGCACCCCGGCCGGCGACCCGGCCCACGTCCACGATGACGCCGTCGGCGATCGCGATGTCCGCCTCGCGCAGCCCTGCCCCGCTGCCGTCGGCGACCGTACCGCCACGGATGACCAGATCGTGCTCGATCGCCATGGCCCTCTCCCGGGATTGATTCACGCGGCTTAACTGGCTGCTGAGCCTATGCCCGGCGCCGGAGCCGATCAACCGGGGCCCAGCGCGGCTCCGGGCGCTGCAAGAGAGCGCGGCTGCGGGCGCTGCAGGAGAGCGCGGCCCCGGACGCCTCTATGGGCCCCTCCCTCGACGCTGGTATAAGGAATCGGATACCGGATCAGGACGGGAGACGACTTCGATGCGGCACGCCGGGCGCAGTGCAGCGCTGTTCCTCATGGGGGTTCTGCTCGCCGCCTGCGACGGCGCGGCGGATCCGAGCGGACCGGAGACCCTCGAGCCGGCGGACGCCATCTGGTCCGGCGGCGTCATCCTGACCATGAACGATGCGCAGCCGGAGGCCGAGGCGCTCGCCGTCCGGGACGGACGCATCCTCGCCGTCGGCGACCGGGACCGCATCGAGACGGCCCATCTGGGCCCGGAGACCCGACGCATCGATCTGCAGGGTCACACGCTGCTGCCGGGCTTCGTGGACGCGCACAGCCACTTCTCCTTCGTCGCCATCCAGGCCGTGGCAGCCAACCTGCTGCCGCCGCCGGACGGGCCCGTGAACGCCATCGAGGAGCTCCAGGCGGTCCTGCGCAGCTCCATCGAGACCTCGCCGCTGGTGGCGGAGACCGGCGTGGTGATCGGCTTCGACTACGACGACTCGCAGCTCGCCGAGCAACGTCATCCGGACCGTCACGACCTCGACGCCGTGTCCACGGAGCTGCCGATCCTGCTCATCCACCAGTCCGGGCACCTGGGCGTCTACAACAGCCTTGCGCTGGCGCGCGCGGGCATCACGGCCGAGACTCCGGATCCGCCGGGCGGCACCATCCATCGGGACGCGGACGGCGTCCCCACGGGGCTCATGGACGAGAACGCGCACTTCGCGGCCCTCGGCGCGAACCTGCCGCGGTTCACGGCGGAGCAGATGCACCGCATGCTCGGCGAAGCCCAGCTGCTCTATGCCGCCAACGGCTTCACCACGGTGCAGGACGGCCGCACGGACCCCGGCGGCCTCGTCGTGCTCGAGAATGCGGCCGACGCCGGCGTCTTCGAGCTGGACGTCGTGGCCTATCCGGATCTCGAGATGAATGCGGACAATCCGGCGCTGGCCGGTCCGCGCATGTCCCGCGACTACAGGGATCACTTCCGCCTCGGCGGCGTGAAACTGACCCTCGACGGCTCACCCCAGGGCAAGACCGCCTGGTTCACGGCGCCCTACCTCGAGCCGCCGGCCGGAGCCCCGGCGGACTACGCCGGCGCCGCACTCCTCTCCGACGAGGCCGCCGGCGCCATCGTCGACCGGGCCTTTTCCGAGGACTGGCAGCTGCTCGTGCACGCCAACGGCGATGCCGCCATCGACCAGATGATCCGCCTCGTCCGCGCCGCGGCGGCGAAGCATCCGGGCACGGATCGGCGACCGGTGCTCATCCACGGCCAGTACCTGCGCCGCGACCAGATCCCGGAACTCGTCGAGCTCGGGATCTTCCCGGCGCTCTTCCCCATGCACACCTTCTACTGGGGCGACTGGCACCGCAGTTCCGTGGCAGGGCCCGAGCGGGCCACCTTCATCTCCCCCACCGCTGCCGTGCAGCAGGCCGGACTCCACTTCACGATCCACTCGGACGCCCCGGTGACCTTCCCCAACTCCATGCGCCTGCTCCACAGCGCCGTGAACCGCACGACCCGCTCCGGCGTCGTGCTGGGCCCGGACCAGCGCATCGACGTCACGACCGCACTGAAGGCCATGACCCTCTGGGCCGCGGAGCAGCACTTCGAGGAGGACCGCAAGGGCTCCCTCGAGGTGGGCAAGCTCGCGGATCTCGTCGTGCTGTCCGGGAACCCGCTGACCACGGCGCCCGAAGACCTCATGTCCCTGCGCGTGCTGGAAACGGTGAAGGCGGGCGAGGAAGTCTACGCAGCCGCGCCCTGAGGGATGGCGCGAACCGCGGCGGAGGCCCGCCGGCGACGCTCAGTCCTGCCCGAACGGGCCCGGCGCGGCTCGAGCCCCGAGGGCCGCGAGCGCCTCCGGGTGATAGCGCTCGAGCAGCGCGTGGAGGATCGCCGCCGTCTCCGCGTCGAAGACGCCATCGTGGCGACGCGGCCGGAAGTGCATCTGGAACGCCCGGACCGCGTAGCGCGACCGGGCGTCGTCCTCGCCCGTGACGTCCACCGCGTGGCCCCAGGCCGCGAGCGCCGCCTGAAGCATCGCAAGGCTGGGTCGCGCCGCCTCGAACCGCGCCCGATAGCGCGCGACGGTCTCCTCCTCGTACCAGGCCCCGATCCCGGCCTGGTGCAGCCGCGCCCAGGGAAACAGGGGACCGGGGTCGACCTTGCGCGTCGGTGCGATGTCCGCGTGGCCGACGACATTCCAGGGCGCGATGTCCGGATGACGCGCCAGGATGTCCTGCGCGAGGGCGATCACCACGGCGAGCTGCGCCTCCGGGTAGGGCAGGAAGCGGCAGTCCTCGTCCTCCGGCCCGGCGACCGCCAGGACCCCGGCCCGGGGTTCACAGCGGGACAGGTTCACGATCTCGATGCCGATGGAGCTGTTGTTCAGGGCGGTCTCGCCCCGCCACTGGCTCCGACCCGCGTGCCAGGCGCGCCGGGCTTCGGGCACGAGCCGGTGGACGACGACGCGCCGCGCCGGATAGCTCGGGTCCCCGTCGGCACCACCCGGCGCCGGCACCAGGTAGTGCGCGCTCACGGGATTCGCCGTGCGCTGGGTGAGCAGACGGCGGGATTCGGCGAAATCCTCGGACGTGAAGTGCAGCACCAGCTGACGGATCCGGCTGCCTGCGTTCACGGACGGATCCTCGACGAGCGGATAGGACGCACAGCCGGCGAGCACCGCCAGCACCAGGATCATGACTGCTGCAACGCGTGTCCTCATGGGTTCCTCCCGTCGCTGGCGTCCGCTCGCCGCCATGATGCCCGACGTCGTCGGCCGGGGCAGGCGAACGGCGCCCGCGCGCGGCCGCTCCCCGCTCGATCGATTCCATGACGTGGGACAAGGCCCCGGGGGACCGCAGGCGGCAGGCTGTTTCGAGGCACATGGATTCGGGAGACCGCGTGCACGCCGAAGCCGTCCCGGCCCAGGACGTCAGCGCCGAGGATCGCGCGGACGGCGCGCTGCCCTGGCATGCGCGCCCTGTCGCGGACTGCTTCGCCGCGCTCGAAAGCGACCCGAGCGGCCTCGATCGGGATTCCGCCGCCACGCGCCTGCGCGCATGGGGTCCCAATCGCCTGCGCTTCTCCCCGCCCCCGGATCGGCTGCGACGCCTGCTCCGTCAGTTCGACGACCGCCTGCTCCAGCTGCTCATGGGCGCCGGACGGGTCACGGCCCTGCTCGGCGAGTGGGTCGAGACCGGGGTGATCTTCGGCGTGGTGCTGATCAACGCGATCATCGGCCACGTCCAGGAAGGTCGCGCCGTGCGCGCCCTCGAGAGGTGGCGCGTCGGCGCCCTCGGCGCCGGTCTCCTGGTGCTCGTGGAGTTCGAGAAGCGGCTGCAGGCCCCGCTCCGCGCCCTGTTCGCCGCGAGAGGTCCCGCATGAGCGCGCAGCCCCGGGGCACGGATCTGCTGCTGCCCTTCGCGGACGTCGATCGTCTGCTCGAGGCCCTGCGCGACCAGGGCTACCGGCCGATCGGCCCGCGGATCGAGGGGGGCGCCATCAGCCTGGGGGCACTCGAGGACGCCCGCGATCTGCCCTGGGGTCTGCGGGACACCCAGGAGGCCGGCCGCTATCGCCTGGCTCCGGGCGATGCCGGTGCCTTCGGCCACAACGCGACCGCGAACAGCTGGAAGAGCGTCCTCCACCCGAGTCGGCGCACCCTGTTCAGCTGCGGTGCGGACCTGATTGCCCGCGAGGGCGCCGTCGACACGGGTCCCTTCGCCTTCATCGGCGTCCGCGCCTGCGACCTCGCGGCCCTGCGTATCCAGGACCGCGTGCGCAACGGCAGCGATGCGGCCTACAGCCAGACGCGCGCCTCGGCCCTGCTCGTCGCCGTCCAGTGCCGGACCGCCGCCGCCACCTGCTTCTGCCCGTCCATGGGCACGGGCCCGGCGCTTCCCGCCGGTGCGGACCTCGAGCTCGTGGAGGAGCCGGCGCAGCGCGCCTTCCGCCTGTGCGCGCACAGCGACCGCGGCGCGGCGGTCGTCGCGGTTCTCGAGCTGGACGCCGCGGAGGGTGACGGCGCCGCCGTGCGCAGGGAACAGATCCGCGCGGCCGCGGCAGAGATCGACCGGCACCTCGACAGCGCCACCCTGCCGGCGCGCATCCTCGAGGCTCAGGAATCACCCGTCTGGGATGCGGTCGCGGAACGCTGCCTCGCCTGCGGCAACTGCACGAGCGCCTGCCCGACCTGCTTCTGCACGCGCAGCGAGGACCAGGTGGACGTGGCCGGGACCACCGCCACCCGGACGGAGACCTGGGACTCCTGCTTCCATCTCGATTTCACCTACATCCACGACACCCACGAGCGCACCTCGACCCGCGCCCGCTATCGCCAGTGGGCGACGCACAAGTTCGCCACCTGGCACGCCCAGTTCGGCAGCAGCGGCTGCGTCGGCTGCGGACGCTGCATCACCTGGTGCCCGGTCGGCATCGACGTCACCGCCGTGCTCGCGGACCTCGGTGAGGCCGACCCATGACCGACACACTGCTCGATCGTCTCGCGCGCCATCCCTTCCTGGAGGGCTTCGACACCGCCGCCCTCGGCGCCCTGGCCTCCGCGAGCCGCCTCCGGTCGGTGGCCGCAGGCACGCTGGTCGCGCGCGAGGATGCCCCGGCGGATCACTTCTACCTGATCGAGGCCGGCCACCTCGCCATCGAGACGCCGCGTCGCGGCGGCGCGGGGGTCGTGCTGCAGACCCTCGGCCCCGGCGATGCGGCCGGCTGGTCCTGGCTTCTCGAGGACCGCTGGATGTTCGATCTGCGCGCCGCGGACGACGCGTGGCTGATCGAGGTCGATGCCCGCCGCGTCCGCGAGATCGTCGACGCGGACCCGGCCTTCGCCGAACGCATGCTGCGGCGGGTGCTGCGCATGGTCACGACGCGGCTGCAGGCCACCCGCCTGCGCCTGCTGGACGTCTACGGGCCATGAGCGGGCACCTCTCCAGGCTGCCGCAGCCGCTCCGGGTGCTCGCCGTGGAGCGAGAGGCCGCGGGGGTCGCGACGCTCGTGATCGAAGCCGGAGAGTCCGCACCAGGGCCCGGCCAGTTCTCCATGCTCTATCTGTTCGGCAAGGGCGAGGCGCCGATCTCCGTGAGCGGCGTCGAGGACGACGGCGCCGTGCGCTACACGGTGCGCCCCGTCGGGGCCCTGACGCGCGCCCTCTGCGCGCTCGAGGCGGGCGCGGTCGTCGGCCTGCGCGGCCCCTTCGGCCAGGGCTGGCCGGCGCCGGAACGCGGCGACGAGCGCCTGCTCGTGGCCGGCGGCATCGGCCTGGCCCCGCTCCGCTACGCCCTGGACGCGCAGCTCGCGGACCCCGGGGCGGGGGCGGTCTCCCTGCTCTACGGCTGCCGCACGCCCGACGAGATCCTGTTCGGAGTCGATCACGCACGCTGGCGCAGCGATCCGCGCGTGCGCATCGAGGTCACCGTGGATCAGCCATCGGCCGCCTGGCAGGGCGCCGTGGGCTTCGTGACGGAGCGACTTGCGGTGCACGCCTTCGATCCGCAGCGCGTCGTGGCGCTCCTCTGCGGCCCCCCGGCCATGGTCCGCCACACGCTGGCCGTCCTGAAGCGGCGCGGCGTCGCGGAGGACCGCATCCATGTGTCCCTCGAGCGCAGCATGCACTGCGCGGTCGGCCTCTGCGGCCACTGCCAGTGGGGACCGGCCTTCGTGTGCCGGGACGGACCCGTGTTCCGCGTCGATCGCCTGCAGCCCTGGTTCTCCCTGAGGGAGGTGTGACCATGACGACGACCCGCCGTCCGACGCTCGCCGTGTTCAAGTTCACGTCCTGCGACGGCTGCCAGCTCTCCCTGCTCGATCTCGAGGAGGAACTGCTGACCCTGGCCACGCGCGTCGACATCGCCTACTTCCGCGAGGCCACGGACCTCGCCCGGCCGGGCCCCTACGATCTGGTCATCGTCGAGGGCTCCGTCTCCACGGCCGCGCAGATCGAGCACCTCCGTACCGTGCGCGCCCAGGCGCGCCGCCTCGTCGCGATCGGCGCCTGCGCCACGGCAGGGGGCATCCAGGCCCTGCGCAACTTCCTCCCCGCCCGTGACGAGGACCTGATCGCGCGCGAAGGCCGCGTCGACCCCGCCTGGGCCGGTCGGGCCTACCCTCATCCGGAGTGGCTCGACAGCCTCGCGCGGTCCTCGCCCCTGGCCGCCCACGTACCCGTGGACTACAGCCTCCAGGGCTGCCCCGTGGACAAGCACGAGCTCCTCGAGGTGATCCTCGCCTACGTCGACGAACGCCGCCCCGCGATCGCCGACGAGAGCGTCTGCGCCGCGTGCAAGCGCCGCGGGGTCAGCTGCGTCACCGTGACCTCCGCGATTCCGTGCATGGGTCCGGTGACGCATTCCGGCTGCGGCGCCATCTGCCCGGCCCACGATCGGGGCTGCTACGGCTGCTTCGGTCCGAAGGAGCACGCGCGAGCGGACCTCCTCGCCGCGCACTGGGCGGCGGCCGGCGTGGACGCACGCACGCGCCGGGACCTGCTGCGGTCCTTCAACGGCTGGGCGACCGCGTTCCGGAGCGCGTCGTGACGCGGCGCATCGAGGTCGGCTCCATCGGCCGCGTCGAGGGGGAAGGCGCCCTCGATCTCACCGTCGAGAACGGTGCGCTCACCTCGGTCCGCCTCGACATCTTCGAGGCGCCGCGCTACTTCGAGGCCCTCCTCGTCGGGCGCGATCACCGCGAGGCGCCGGATCTCACGGCGCGCATCTGCGGCATCTGCCCGGCGGCCTATCAGATGAGCGCGGTCCACGCGCTGGAAGCGGGCACCGACACCATCCTGCCGCCGACCCTGCGCGCCCTCCGGCGCCTGCTCTACTGCGGCGAATGGATCGAGAGCCATGCCCTGCACCTGCACCTGCTCCACGCGCCCGATTTCCTCGGCTATCAGGACGCCATCCAACTGGCCGGTGATCTCCCCGATGTTGTCAAACAGGCGCTGGAGT
>JAZBPI010000144.1:0-14654 GCA_036351555.1 Pseudomonadales bacterium | reverse complement strand
GCGTCCATGTGGGCCACGTACTGGACCACACGGTCGAGGAAGTCCCGATCGTGGGAGATGAGCAGCAGCGTGCAGTCGAGGCGGGTCAGCCAGCGTTCGAGCCAGAGGGTCGCGTCCAGGTCGAGGTGGTTCGTGGGTTCGTCGAGCAGGAGCAGATCCGCGGGCTGCATGAGCGTGCGCGCGAGCGCCAGACGCATGCGCCAGCCGCCGGAGAAATCCCGCACCGGTCGATCGAAGTCGCCGCCCTTGAACCCCAGGCCGTGGAGGATGGCACCGGCGCGCGCTTCCGCTGCGTAGCCGTTCATGGCATCGAGGCGCGCGTGGAGCACCCCGAGCTGTTCGTGCCGCTCCTCGGCTTCGGCGCGCGCGATCTCCGCCTGCACGGCCCGCAGCTCCCGATCGCCGTCGAGCACGAACTGGAGGGCGGCCCGATCCGAGTCGGGTGTGTGCTGGGCCAGGTGAGCGATGCGCACGGAATCCGCCAGGAGCACGTCGCCGTCCTCCGGGAGCAGCCGCCCCAGCACCAGCTCGAACAGCGTGGACTTGCCGACGCCGTTGGGGCCGACGAGGCCGACGCGCTGCTTGGCGTGGATCGTGAAGGACGCGCCGTCGAGGATGACCTTCTCGCCTCGGCGGACGAAGGTATTGGAGAAGGTCAGCATGCAGAGGTCCGGTCGGGTGTAGGGCGACGCAGGCACGGGACGCTAGCCATGCGCTTCCGGGGCGTCAACCGCCCCTGCCTGACGGCTCCTGCGCGGCAGGCCGCGCTCGGCCCGCACGGTGAGTCAGATCGCCGGGACCTCGCCGTCGTCGCCTGCCTGCGCAGTGACGCGGTCGCCCGGCCGGGCGCTGCCCGAGATGCAGAGCAGACCGGCCATGATCGCCAGGTTCTTGATGAAGTTCTGCATTTCGTGTGCGCGCTCGAGACCCTCGGGGAGGGACCAGAAGTCGTGCATGTACAGACTGATCACGAGGGTCAGGCCCGCGAGGAGGAAGGCGACCGGCGCGGGTCGGTAGCCCAGGAGCAGGCAGAGGCCGCCGCCGATCTGCAGGACGATGGTCAGGGGCAGCAGGAGCGCGATGGCCGGGACCTCGTGGGCCGCCATGTACGCGGCCGTACCCGCATAGCCGGTGATCTTCATGACGCCGGGGAGGATGAAGTAGAGGCCGAGCAGGCCGCGGCCTGTCAGCAGGGCGAGATGCCGCGCCCGGATGAGGAATGCGTTCATGGTCGTCGTCGCTCCTGTACCTGCTCGCCGCTGCGCGGGCATCATCCCCGGCAGGTTCCCGCCGCCTGGAAAGCGCCCATGTCCATGCCGAGCATGTCCCTGTCGATCCGGTCCCTGCTCCTGGTCGTCGCCCTGATCGCGGCCGATGCGGCCGCCGTGCAGGCCGATCCGGCCGACGTCGGCACGCTCGACGGCATCATCGCCGCCTACTACGAGGTGGTCTCGGGCCCGGCCGGAGGCGTCGTCGACACGGCCCGTGATCGCAGTCTCCATCATCCCGATGCGCAGGTCGCGATCATCCGCACCGGAGACGACGGCGTTCGCCGCGTCGACGTGATGACGCTCGAGGACTATCACGGCGCCAATGCGCCCCGGGCGGCCCCCTTCTACGAGTACGAGACCGATCGCAGCGTGCGTCGCTCCGGCGATCTGGTTCACGTCTGGAGTCACTATGCCTACGCGTCGGAGCCCGGCGGGACACCGACCCACGGCGGGGTCAACAGCATCACCCTCCATCACGACGGTGACCGCTACTGGATCCTCAACTGGAGCTTCGATGCCGACGCCGGCCCTTCCGTCGAATGAGTCCCTGTATCGACCGGGGCAGGCCTGACGCCGCTTCCCCTCTCCGCAGACGAGGATCCCGTCCATGCAGCTGACGACGGCGCGCTTGACGCTCGAGATCGAGCGCCGCGGCACCGGCCCTCGCGTGCTCTTCATCGGCGGAACGGGCGGGGATCTGCGCCGCACGCCGGGGGTCTTCGATGGCCCTCTGGGCGCAGCGGGCTTCGACCTGCTGGCCTTCGATCAGCGCGGGCTCGGGCGCAGCGAACGCCCGCCGGGCCCCTACGGCATGGACGACTACGCGGACGATGCGGCCGCGCTGCTCGACGCCGTCGACTGGCCTGACTGCCTGGTGGTCGGGGTCTCCTTCGGGGGCATGGTCGCGCAGGAATTGACGCTCCGTCACCCCGACCGCGTGCGCGCGCTCGTGCTCTGTTGCACCTCCTCCGGGGGCGAGGGCGGCGCGTCCTGGCCTCTCGAGCGTCTGGAAACCCTCCCCGAGGCGGAGCGGGACCGCTTGCGCCTGACCCTCAACGACCGGCGCCGGACGCCCCGGTGGCAGGCGGAACATCCCGAGCGGGTGCAGCGCATGCTCGACTTCATGCACGCCGATGCAGCCGTCGGCGCCGAGGACCCGGACCGGGCACGGGGCCTCGCCCTCCAGCTCGAGGCGCGGGCGGGCCACGACACCTGGGATCGCCTCGAGTCGATCCGGGTCCCGACGCTGGTCTGTGCAGGGCGCTACGACGGCATCGCACCGCCGGAGAATGCGGAAGCGCTGGCGCGGCGTATTCCCGGTGCGGAACTCGCATGGTTCGAAGGTGGGCACCTGTTCCTCGTGCAGGACCGCGCGGCCTGGCCCAGGGTCATCGCCTGGCTCGAGGCGCATGGCTGAGGGGGGGGCCGGAGCACGCGTCTCCCGGCCCCGTCGGCGCCCCGCCTTCGCTACACTCGGAACGCTGTGGATCTCCGCGATCCCCTGCGGCCCTCGTGCGCACCTGCTGCGTCGTCCGGGACAGGCGGGCGTGATCGGTCTGCATGGACGATGGGAACGAAAGAGGGGAGGGCGGACGCTGAGCAGGCTGATTGACCAGTGCCCAGGAGTCGCAGCGCCAGGCTGCGGGGCCGAGCCGGGCAGACCGGGGAGCCGGGATGGATCCTCGGTCCTTGGCTGATCCGGCAGAGCGTCCGATCGGATCCTTCAGCGGCGCCACGGCCGCCGCCGTCGTCGTCGCCAACATGATCGGCACCGGCGTCTTCACGTCGCTCGGGTTCCAGCTGCTCGATATCCAGTCCGGCTTCGTGCTCATCATGCTCTGGGTGGTCGGCGGCGTGACCGCCCTCTGTGGCGCGCTCACCTATGCGGAGCTCGGCGCCGCGCTGCCCCGCTCCGGCGGCGAATACAACTTCCTGTCGCGGATCTATCACCCGGCCGCGGGCTTCATCTCGGGCTGGGTGTCCGCGACCATCGGCTTCGCCGCACCCGTTGCGCTCGCCGCCATCACCTTCGGCAGCTATCTCTCGTCGGTGTTTCCGGCACTCTCCCCGACCTGGCTCGCCTGCGGCCTGGTGCTCGCGCTCACGCTCGTGCACGCCAGCACGCGCGGCACCTCCGGCGGCGTGCAGCGCTGGTTCACGGTCCTGAAGATCGCGTTGATCGTGGTCTTCTGTCTCTGTGCGGCGCTGCTCGTGGACGACGGTCAGCCGGTCCGCTTCCGTCCGGCCGCGGCCGATGCGGACGAGATCTTCTCCGCGGCCTTCGCCGTCGCACTGATCTACGTGAACTACGCCTACACCGGCTGGAACGCGGCCACCTATCTGACCAGCGAACTCGATGATCCCGAGCGCAATCTGCCGCGCGTGCTCGGCATCGGGACGGCCGTGGTGCTGGTCCTCTATGTCTGGCTGAACTACAGCTTTCTCCACGCGGCGCCGCAGGCCGAGATGGCGGGCAAGGTGGAAGTCGGCTACGTGGCCGCGACCTTCATCTTCGGGCCCCAGGGGGCTGCCATCATGGGCACGGTCCTCGCCCTGCTCCTGGTGTCGACGGTGAGCGCCATGACCCTGGCCGGTCCCAGGGTGCTGCAGGTCATCGGCCAGGATTTCGCCGCCTTTCGCTGGCTGGCACGGACCAACGGCAGTGGCCTGCCCGCCGTGGCGATCGCCTTCCAGTCGACGCTGGCGCTGGCCTTCATCCTCACGGCGTCCTTCGAGTCGATTCTCGTCTTCGCGGGCTTCACGCTCGGTCTGAATTCGTTCCTCGCCGTGGCGGGCGTCTTCGTGCTGCGCTGGCGACAGCCGGACCTGCCGCGGCCCTATCGGACCTTCGCCTATCCCCTGCCGCCGCTGATCTATCTCGGCCTCACGGGCTGGACCCTCGTCTACCTGCTCCTGCAGCGGCCCGCGGAGGCGGGGTTCGGTCTCGCCATCGTCGTCAGCGGCGCCCTGTTCTATGCGCTCACCCGGGCCCTGGGCACGACCGCGATCGCGGATCCGGCGCAGGGGCCCGAGCTTCCCTGATCATCGGCGGCGCAGCCGCGTGCCCGAAAGGAGATCGTCATTCATGCATGCCAAGACCCCGGGTGTCCGGTCGCTGTCTCTCTGCCTGGTCGCGCTGCTCTGGGCCTGCGGAGGAGAGGCGCCGTCCGGTGCCGCGTCGGTGCCCGAACGCTCCGCCGGCGCGGCGGCGGCGGGCGTGGCCGATCTCGTCCTCACCGGCGGCAACATCTACACCTTCTCCTGGCCCGAGCCCGCCCGGGACGGCACGCCCTCGCCCGAGGCACCGCGATCGGCGGGCGGCTGGCAGGGTGACGCCGAGGCGATCGCCTTCCGCGGCGGCCGCATCCTCGCGGTCGGCCGCGCCGAGGCGCTCGCGGCCCATCTCGGCCCGGACACGGAGGTCGTCGACCTCGCCGGCGCGACGGTCGTGCCCGGTCTCGTCGATTCGCACACGCACCTCTTCGAGCTCGGCGCGGCGCTGTCGCGGGTGCCGCTCTTCGACGTCGCCACGGAGGAGGAGGCGGTCGCACGGGTCCTGGCCCGGGCGGCCGAGACGCCGCCGGGAGAATGGATCGTCGGTCAGGGGTGGGACGAGGGCGCCTGGGCGGATCACTATCCCGACAAGCAGCTGCTGTCCGACGCCCTGCCGGATCACCCGGTCTTCCTGCGCGGTCTCCACGGCTTTGCGGGCTGGGTGAATCAGCGCGCCCTGGACGAGATGGGCATCGACGGGACCACGCCGTCGCCCAGTGGCGGCGAGATCCGCAAGGGCGCGGACGGGGAGCCCACGGGATTGTTCCTCAATCGCGCCGTACCGCTGCTCGACGCGGCCATACCGCCGCCGACGCTGGCACAGCGCAAGGCCCAGGTCGTCGCGGCCATGCGCCAGATGGCGGCGGACGGCTACGTCACGGTGCACGAGGCCGGAACGGACGCGGAAAGCGTCGAGGCCCTGCAGGCGCTCGCCGCCGAGGACGCGCTGCCGATCCGCTTCTACGCCATGCTCTCCCTGCGTGATCCCGAGCTCATGCGTGCCTGGATCGATCGTGGGCCCCAGATGGAAATGGACCATCGCCTGGTCGTGCGCGCGGTGAAGGGCTACTACGACGGTTCGCTCGGTGCCCGCGGGGCGCAGCTGCTCGAGGACTACTCGGATCGCCCCGGCAATCGCGGCGTGGCCGGTGCCGAATACGGCTTCGACCAGGCGCTCGCCGAGGAAGCCATGGGGCGCGGTTTCCAGCTCGCGATCCACGCCATCGGCGATGCGGCGAATCGCGCGACCCTCGATTTCTACGAACAGGTCCACGCGCGCGATCCCGCGACCCGCGCCGGGCGTCACCGCATCGAACATGCGCAGGTGGTCTCGCCAGCGGATGTTCCACGCTTCGGGGCGCTGGGCGTGATCGCGTCCATGGAGCCGCCGCACGCGGTGGAGGACAAGGGCTGGGCGGAGGAGCGCCTCGGGGCCGACCGCATCCTCGGTGCCTATGCCTGGCGCAGCCTGCGCAGTGCCGGCGCCCGCCTGACCTTCAATGCGGACAATCCGGGGTCCGATCACGACATCTTCTACGGCCTGCACGCCGCCATCACACGGCGTGACAAGGCGCTGCAGCCCGAGGGCGGGTGGTATGCGGAGCAGGCCCTCACCGGCGAGGAAACACTGCGCGCCTACACGGGATGGTCGGCCTATGCGGCGTTCATGGAACAGGACAGTGGTGTGCTCGCGCCGGGACGCTGGGCCGATGTCACGGTGATGGACATCGATCCGCTCGCGCTGGCGGAGACGGACCCGGGCGCCATCCTCGATGGTCGGATCCTGATGACGATCGTCGACGGAGAGATCGTCTATCGCCGCTGAGGCGTCGATGCGGGGGGGCGCGAGGACGGCCGCAGCGCGGTCCGCCCCGGGACACGCCGGGCAGGGGGACCTCAGGTTGCCTGAACCTCCTCCAGCCCCCGGGCGACCACGGCTGCGAGCATGCAGAGGGATGCGAGCAGGCCGAGCAGGATCGCTTCGCCCCAGGCCTCCGCGATCACGCCGAGGATGCCGCCCGTGAGGAGCCAGACACCGATGATGGTGTTCGACAGGGCCGTGTAGGCGGCGCGTCGTTCCGGAGTGGCCATGTCCACCACGTGGGTCGCGCGACCGAGGCGTACGCCCTGATAGGCGATCATGAGCACGAAGAGCAGCCCCGGCAGCACGCCGGTGATCGTGAGCCATCCCGGTCGCGACAGGCCCAGACCGGCAGCGACGGCGAGCGCGACGCCAGCGATGAGCCCGGAGCGGATGAGCACGCGACGACTGGACTGGTCCGACAGCCGCCCCCAGAGATAGGTGCTCAGGACCGCAGCGAGGGCGGCGGCGATCACGAACTGCCCGAGTTCGCCGAGGGCGCCGGTGCCGCTGCGTCCCGCGAGCGCGAGCAGGAAGGGCGGCGCGAGCGCCGTCGCCGTCAACAGACCCCTGACGGCGATGAAGCGGCGCAGCTGGGCATCGCTGCGTAGCAGCGAGAGATGATCGAGGGCCACCTCGAGTGCGTTGGCGCCGCCCTCGGTGGCTCCGGGTTGTTCCGCCAGCGACAGGAACACGGCGGCCGCGAGGATCCAGAGTCCGCCTGCGAGGATCAGGACGCCCGCGATGACGGAAGGTGTGAGGGGTAGCGCGCCGCTGGCCAGGGCGGCGCCGAAGGCGAAGACCGCGGCCGATGAGAGGGTGCTCGCCGTGCCGGTCGTCGTGCCCCGCGCGGCCTTGGCGACGGTCTTGCCGAGGACGTCCTTGTAGGCCACGGAGCAGACGCTGCGGCCGAGGGACATCGCCGCGAGCAGTCCGACGACGGTCCAGCCGAGGGCGGCGCCCTCGAGATGGAGCGCGGCGATGCCCATGCCCCCCACGCAGAGGCCCTGAACGACGGATCCGGCGGCCCAGGCGCGTTTCCGCAGCGGCAGTCTGCGGATCGCACCCGCGGTCACCAGCTGGGGAAGCAGCGCACCGGCCTCCCGGATGGGCACCATGAAACCGATCAGGAAGGCGGGCGCGCCCAGTGCACCCAGGAGCCAGGCGAGCACGAGCTTGGCGTCCGCGAGGCCGTCGCCGGTCTTGCTCGCGGCAAGGGCGAGCACGTGCTTGAGGAAGTTCTCGGGCTGCGCGTCGCAGGCGGATTCCGGAATGTCCCGGCAGACACGACCCGCATCGTCCCCCGTGAGCTGGAGGAAGACCTTCTCGGCGGTGTCGCTGAGGGCCTGCTGTCGTGTCACGGGGGTGATTCCGTCGGTCATTCGTCGCCCGTCGCGGCGCGGCGGAGGTGGCGTCCCCGTCGAGGGTGGCGTTCTCGCGCGCCAGCGCGTCCCCCAGCGGCTGCTGAAGGACGCGCCGGCGCTCGCGTCAGCCGAACAGCTCGGCGTAGGTCTCGTCGTGAAAGCCGACCACGACCGTCCTGCCGGTCTTCAGGGTGGGCGCCCGAAGATTGCCCGTGGGCCCGAGCATGGCGGCGACGGCTTCGGCCTTGTCGGCCTTCTTCAGATCGAAATCGATGCGTTTCCTGCCCTTGGCGGTGATCAGCTTCGTGGCGCCGGAGAGCAGCTCTGCGGCGGCTTCCGCGCCCAGCTTCTTCGATGCAGACACCTGTTCGACGATCTGGATGTCACCTGCCCCCAAGACCTTGGCGGCTCGTGTGCATCCGGTTCAACCGTTGCGGTGGTAGTACCAGTCGATCTTCTTCACGACGTCACTCCTGGCGGGTTGCGAATCGACCGCGAGAGCCTACCGGAGGCGCTGCGTCCTGCCCATGGCGATGGCCACCACGCGTCCTCGTGCAGCGTCGATCGGCAGCATGGCCGTGGGTGCATGACTCGTCGTCGCGCTGCTCCGGTTGCGTCGTCGAACGCCCGGGCTCCACTGGGGCGCGGATTCATGGCAGGGTTCCGCTCCAGTCCCCCGCCCAGGATGCAGAGCGATGCGCGACGAGACCCTTGCCATTCATGCCGGCTACTCGACGGATCCCACCACCAAGTCCGTCGCGACCCCCATCTACCAGACCGTGGCCTACGAATTCGACAACGCCCAGCACGGCGCCGATCTCTTCGATCTCGCCGTACCCGGGAACATCTACTCGCGGATCATGAATCCCACCAACGGCATGCTCGAGGAGCGCGTCGCTCAACTCGAACGCGGCGTCGCCGCGCTGGCGCTCTCTGCGGGCAGTGCTGCCATTCACTACGCGATCCTCAACGTCGTGCGCGCGGGTGACAACATCGTCACGGTGCCGCAGCTCTACGGTGGCACCTACACCCTGTTCGCGCACATGTTTCCCGATCTCGGCGTCGAGGTGCGCTTCGCCGAGAACGACGACCCCCGGAGCCTCGAGAAGCTGATCGACGACAGGACCCGCGCGGTGTTCTGCGAGAGCATCGGCAATCCCGCCGGGAACATCGTCGACATCGAGGCCATGGCGACCATGGCGCATCGCCACGGCGTCATCCTGATCGTCGACAACACGGTGGCGACTCCCTCCTTGCTCAAGCCGATCACCTACGGCGCGGACGTGGTGGTGCACTCCCTGACCAAGTACATGGGGGGGCACGGTACGACGCTCGGCGGGATCGTCGTCGACGGCGGCCATTTCGACTGGCGCGCGAACGCCGAGCGCTATCCCATGTTCACGACGCCGGAAGCGGCCTATCACGGGGTCGTCTATGCGGACGCCTTCGGGCCCGCGGCCTACGTGGGGCGGGTGCGCACGGTGGCGCTGCGCAACACCGGCGCGGCCCTCTCGCCGCTCAATGCCTTCCTGCTGATGCAGGGCATCGAGACGCTGCCCCTGCGCATGGAACGGCACTGCGAGAACGCCATGGCGGTCGCGGAGTTCCTGCGCGCTCATGCGCGGGTGGATTGGGTGAGCTACGCCGGCCTGCCCGATCACCCGCACCATGACCTCGCGAAGAAGTATGTCGGGGGCCGTCCGTCGTCCCTGCTGACCTTCGGCGTGAAGGGGGGCTTCGAGGCCGGGGTGAAGTTCTACGACGCCCTGGGCCTGATTAAGCGCCTGGTGAACATCGGCGACACCAAGTCGCTCGCCTGTCATCCCGCATCCACCACGCACCGCCAGCTCGGTGCCGAAGAACAGCTCCGTGTCGGGGTGCGGCCGGAGATGATCCGGCTGTGCATCGGCATCGAGCACATCGACGACATCCTGGCCGATCTCGAGCAGGCGCTCGCCGCGAGCGGCTGAGGGCAAGGCAGACCGGCGCGGATCAGGCGCCGCCGAGCCCGCGCAGCCAGCGCCGGGTGAACACGGACTGGAACAGCGGATCCAGCCATCGGTACAGGCGGCCGCTCACCAGGATCGGGCGGCCGGCCTCGACCGCGCGCAGGCCCTCGCGGACGACGACCTCGGCGTCGTACCAGAGGAAGCCCGGCAGCCGCTCCTTCAGTTTCAGTTTCCCGGCCACCGCATGGAACTCCGTGTGCGTGAAGCCCGGGCAGAGCGCGCAGACGTGCACGCCGTGCGCCTTCAGCTCGCCGTTCATGCCCTCGGACAGCGCGATCAGGTAGGCCTTCGGGGGTCCGTAGCTGTAGTCCCCTGTGCGGATCAGGCGACCGGCGACGGAGGCGACGTTGAGGACCCGGCCGAAGCCGCGCGCGCGCATGGCGGGCACGAAGAGATGGCACAGGTGTGCCGCGGACACCGCCATGAGTTCGAGGAAGCGGCCGTGCTGTTCGAAGCCCGGCTTGTCCAGCAGATTCGGGCCGGAGGCGCCGGCGTTGTTGACGAGGATGTCGACCCGGACGTCGCGGGCGGCCAGCGCCTCGAACAGTCGTTCCGGTGTCTCGCGATCGCAGAGATCGGCCTGGAGGCACAGGACCTCGATCGGGTGCGCTGCGCGCAGCCTCTCGGCCAGCGCCTCGAGCCGGTCCTGCCTCCGCGCGACCAGCACGAGGTCGTTGCCCCGGGCGGCCAGCTGGCGAGCGAATTCCGCACCCAGTCCGGCGGAGGCGCCGGTGACGAGGGCGGTGCGCCGCGCCGCCTTCATGGTGGCGCCCTGCGAGGGCTGATCCGACGAGCGCCTGCGCTCATGGCGTCCCGCTGTCGGCCGTGTAGACGACCTCGCCCCGGAACAGGGTCGTCAGGACCTTCACGTCGCCGATCTCGTCCGCGGGAATCTCGTGGAGATCGCGATCGAGCACGACCAGGTCCGCTGCCTTGCCCGGTTCGATGGTGCCGCTCTCCTGTTCCTGGTGCATCAGCTCCGCCGCCGTTCGTGTGTAGGCGGCCAGCATGGTGTCCAGGGAAACCGACTCGTCCGTGTTGAGTGCGCCTGCGATCACGCCGTCGGGATCGCGACGCGTCACGGCGGTCTCGATGGCCTGCAGGGGGTCGAGCGATGACACGGGCCAGTCGCTTCCGCCGACGATGATGCCCCCGGCGCGCTCGATGGAGGCGATCGGATACATGCGGTCGACGCGCGCCTGACCGACCGCTGGCAGATTGACGTCCGTGATGTAGGGATCCGGATAGGCCCAGAGCGCCTGGAAGTTCGCCCGCACGCCGAGCGCCGCGAAGCGAGGATAGTCGTCAGGGTGCACGAGCTGCAGATGGCAGATGTGATGGCGATTGTCGTTGGGGCCGTTGGCGGCTCGCGCAGCCTCGATGGCATCGAGGCCCTCGCGCACGGCCGCGTCGCCGATCGCGTGCATGTGGATCTGGATGCCGCGCGCATCGAGATCGATGACGGTCGCGACCAGATCCTCCCAGGGCACATTTAGGGTGCCCGATGCGGTGCCGCCGCCGAGATAGGGCTCCAGCAGCGCGGCGGTCTCGCCCTCGAGGACCCCGTCGAGGAACAGCTTCGCGGCGTCCGTACGCACGAGTGCGGTCGTGCCGCGCGTCGCGGGATCGGCGAGGGCGTCGCTCACGTCATCGGACATGCCGCGCACCCGGATGCTCGCGACGATCCGCGCCGTCAGCTCATCGGTGGCCTCGAGGGCCTCCCAGACGGCGAGTTCCTCCGGCCCGACGGACGCATCGACGAAGGCGGTCACGCCCAGTTCGTTCGCGTGGCGAAGCGCTGCGCGCGCCGCGGCGAGGCGCTGCGCCTGGGTCAGAGGAGGGACGACCGCTTCCACGAGCGCCTGGGCCGCCTCGCGCAGCGTGCCCGAGGGCTCGCCGTCGGCGTCCCGTTCGATGATCCCGTTGCGTGGATCGGGTGTGTCGGCGCTGATGCCTGCCCGGGCGAGCGCAGCGGAATTGGCCCAGCTGCTGTGTCCGTCGGCCGCCCGCATGAGCACGGGGCGGTCCTCGTCGATGTCGTCCAGCAGACGCTTGTCCGGATTGCCGTCGGGCGGAAAGACCGACAGCTCCCAGCCGCTGCCGATCAACCAGTCGCCGTCGGGGTCCGCCAGGGCACAGCGACGAATCGCGGCGAGGAGCTCGAGCTCGCCGCGGATTCCGGAGAGTGAGCAACCCAGGAGCTGTAGACCCCCGCTGATCGGATGAGCGTGCGCATCGTGGAACGCGGGCAGCAGCATCCGGCCCTCGAGATCACGCACCGGTCCGCTGAAGGCAGCCGTGATCGCCTCCGTCGAGCCGACCGCGAGGATCCGGCCGTCCCGGATCGCCACGGCGTCGGCGCGGGGCTGGCCGGGATTCATGGTATGGACGGCGGCGTTGCTGAAGATGAGATCGGCCCGTGCCGGATCGGACGCCTCGTCCCCCACCGGCTGACCACAGGCGACGACCAGCAGGCCGGCCAGCCCCAGGAACGCTCTCGAGACACTCTTCAGCTTCTGCATGCCCGTGCTCCGGCAGGGGACGAGACGAGGCAGCCTCCGCGGAGGCGGAGGCCGACACACCCCGAGCGTCCCATGCCAGCGCCGCAAGGAAGGTCCAGGGTCAGAGAATGGTGCGCCCGAGCGCGGACTCGATGAGCCAGACGGACAAGCGTCCGGTCTTGTTCTCGAAGTCCAGGGTCGGATTGAGCTCGACCAGTTCCATGCCGATGAGCTTGCCGCAGCTGGCGGCGGCCTCGCAGACGAGATGACTCTCGCGGAGGCTGAGACCGCCCGGCACGGGCGTGCCCACGCCGGGGGCATCGTTCGGGTCGACCCCGTCGAGATCGAAGGACAGATGAATGCCTGCAGTCTCCCGGCCGACGTGCTCGAAGGCCTCCTCCACGCAGACGCTGGTGCCGCGGCGATCCAGCTCGCTCATGGTGTACACGCGCACACCGGTCTTCCGCACCAGCGTCGCCTCGCCGCCGTCCACGTCTCGCGCACCGATGACCACGACGTCCCGGGGATCGAGCGCCGGACCGTCCCCGGCGAGGGACGTGAGAGGCTCGGGTCCGTAACCGAGCAGGGCTGCGAGCGGCATGCCGTGGATGTTGCCGGAGAGACTCGACTCCGGTGTGTTCATGTCCGTGTGGGCATCGACCCAGATCACCCCGATGCGCTTTCCCTGCTTCTTCCAGAATCGCGCCAGGCCCGAGATGGTGCCGATCGCCTGGGCGTGGTCGCCACCGAGCACCAGCGGAAAGCGGCCGGCCTCGCAGTCCGCTTCCACCTTGTCGGCGATGCGGACGCAGAGCCGGGCGATGATCGAGAGGAAGCGCGCGCGGGTGTCGCCCTCTTCCATGTTCTCCGGCGAATCGACACCGAAGCTCTGCACCTGATCGATCTGGTGTCCCAGATGCTCCAGCCGGGGCACCAGCCCCGCGACGTGGATCGCCGACGGGCCCATGTCCGTGCCGCGACGCCCGGCGCCGAGGTCGAGCTGGACGTTGGTGATGGATAGGTTCAAGGCATTCTCCCTGGCCGGCGGCGCCGTGCGGCGGCTGATCGGCGCGGGCGACGCTGCAGAGGCTACCGAATCCGACCTCAGGCTGCTCTCCTCGTCGATGCTCGTCCATGGGCAGGTCTGCGCCATGGGCAGGATCGACCTCGACGTTGATCAGGGAAGCAGCCGGGCCCGATGCATCGCTCCGGAGGACCGCTGGTCCATCGGCCGAGCCCCCCTGAACGGGCGCAGCAGGGTGCGCCCCCGGGAAAGCGCCGTTGCGACCGGGCATACAGGGTGCCAACCTTTCGATCCGTGGCACCGGTGCGGCCCCGTACCGGATGCGAGAGGCATGGGGTGTGGAGCAGGTTCGATGACGACCTCGACGAAGCGGCCGCAGCCGGATGATTCCGGCCTCGGGGCCTTGCGCACCAGCATCCGGCGCCCGGATGCCGGGCAGCTCTACGCCGACGTGCTGGCGGCGCGGGACGGAAACGCCGATGCGCGTGGACGCGTGGTGGGGGCGCTCGCCTGGGCCGCCTTCGCCGCGCCTGCCGCCGTCGCGGCGGTCTACGACCTCTTCGCTGCGGCCTGGTTCGCCCAGCCGCTCGACGCGGCCCCGGGCGAGGCGGGGCCGATCGACGGTGAGGAAACTGCCATCCCCGAGGCCTTCTGGACGGCGCTCGAAGGCGTGCTGGTCGGTCCGGAGGCAGGCTACGACGCCGCGTCGATCACGGCGGCGGTGGCTGCGCTGGGCGGCGCCCTCGCGCCCGAGTTCTCCGGGCTTGCGGAAGCGGCAGCGAGGCACTGGCCCGATGCCGTCGAGGTCACGGAGCGCGCGGTGCCCGGGTTCATCGAGCTTGCGCCGCTGGCCGCGCTCGCGCCGGGGACCCTCGGTCGCACCCTGCACGATCTGCTCACGGAGAACGGTTATGACGTGGAGGTGCTGGATCGGGATGCGATCCGGCTGAGCACCCTGCCACCCGCGCTGCGCTACCTCAATACGCGCATCCTGCAGATGCACGACGTCTGGCATCTGGTCGCGGGCTACAGCACCAGCGCGTCCCACGAGATCGCCATCTCCGCGTTCCAGCTCGCCCAGTTCGGACACAACTATTCGGCCATGTTCCTCGCGGTGGTCGGCGCGATCACCCATCTGCAGCGCCCGGAGGTCTTTCCCGTGATCGGTCTGCTGGTCGCGGAAGCCTGGCAGCACGGTCGCCGCACGCCGCCCCTGATGTCGGTCGAATGGGAAGCGGAATGGGCCGCCGACATCGAGGACATCCGAGCGCGCCACGGCATCACGCCCTATGAGAGCCTGCTCCCCGCGAATCTCTTCGAGCTGGCCGGGACCGGCTGAGCTGCGCAGTCGCCGCTGCGGGATTGGCACCTGTACGAAGCGATCCCTATGCTGGTCGCCCGCCTGACGCGCGGCGGCTCGACGTTCCGGCTCGACGTTCCGGCGCGAAGCCCGGTCCATGCGCTGCTGTCCCTGCGACGCCACGAGGAGAACCCATGATCACGAGACTGCTGTTGGCCTGCTTCTGTGTCCTGGCGATGATGCCTGTCATGGCCCGGGAGTCGCTGCCCT
>JAZBPI010000143.1:0-9162 GCA_036351555.1 Pseudomonadales bacterium | reverse complement strand
GGACGCGGCCGGATCGGTCGCGACTGAAGTCCGCTCCCACAGTGTGGCCAGGTCCATGTGCGAGCCCGCTTCAGCGGCGACTGCGAGGACGCGGCCGGATCGGTCACGACTGAAGTCTGCGCCCACAGTGTGGCGCTCGCCCTTGCAGCGCGATCGCGTCGCCCGCTAGGCGCTGTGGCGGCGGACGATCTGCTTGCCGAGCGCCATCATGTGCACCTGATCCGGGCCGTCGGCCTGACGGCACCAGCGCGCATAGTTGAACGCCTCGGCCATGGGGTAGTCGGCCGTGAGCCCGCCCGCTCCGTGGATCTGCATGCAGCGGTCGATCACGCGCTGCGCCATGAGGGGCACGGTGATCTTGGTCGCTGCGATCAGGTCGCGCGCATCCTTCGCGCCGACCTCGTCCATGCGTCGGGCCGTCTCCAGCGTGAGCAGCCGAGCCTGGGTGATCTCCGCGAAGGACTTCGCGATGTCCTCGAGGACGGACTGGTGTTCCGAGAGACGCCGGCCGAAGGTCTCGCGGGCCTCGGCGCGGCGGCAGGCGAACTCCAGGGCCCGCTGGGCGCTGCCGATGAGTCGCATGCAGTGATGGATTCGGCCGGGTCCGAGCCGGCCCTGGGCGATCTCGAAGCCGCGGCCCTCGCCCAGGAGCATGTTGCTCGCCGGCACGCGCACGTTCTCGAAGCGCACTTCCGCGTGACCCAGGGGCGCGTCGTCGTAGCCCAGCGTGGTCAGGGGCCGCACGACGGTCACGCCGGGCGCGTCCTTGGGTACGAGGATCTGGCTGTGGCGCTTGTGGCGGTTCTCGTGCTCCGGATCGGACACGCCCATGACGATGAAGATCTTCGTGCGCGCGTAGGGCGCATTGGTGATGAACCACTTGCGGCCGTCGACGATGTAGTCATCCCCGTCGCGGCGGATGCGCGTCTGGATGTTGGTGGCGTCGCTCGACGCGACGTCCGGCTCGGTCATGCAGTAGGACGAACGTATCTCGCCGGACAGAAGCGGTGCGAGCCACTCGGCCTTCTGCGCCTCGGACCCGTATTTCAGGAAGACCTCCATGTTGCCCGTGTCCGGCGCGTTGCAGTTGAAGATCTCCGGCGCCCAGAGGACGCGGCCCATGAGTTCGGCCAGGGGGGCGTACTGCGCGTGGGTCAGGCCATCGGCGCCGGCGGTGAGTGCCTCGCCGGCGTATTCCGGCGTGACCCAGAGATTCCACAGGCCCTGCTCCCGGGCCCGGTCCTTCAGCTCCTCCATGAGCGGCACCGTGCCGAAGCGGTCCGGCAGCGCGTCGAGCTGCGCGTGATAGCGCGTCTCGTTCGGATAGACGTGCTCCTTCATGAACGCCTGAAGCTGTGCTTCGAGCGCCTCGGTCCGGTCCCTGCCGGTGGGGGTCATGCGGATTGCCTCGGGCTGGAGTGGGTGGGGGGTCAGGCGGTGGCGGTCAGGGTCTTGCCGCGGCGGATGAAGCGCGCCAGGGTCTCTGCGTCCTGGGCGCCGGGAACGCCGAAGCCGTTCGGCAGCACGAAGCAGGGAACGCCGGTGATGCCGTTCTCGCGGGACCATTCGACCTCGAAGTGCACTTCCCGCGCGCCTTCGTCGCCGTCGAGCCAGCGACGCGCTTCCGCGTCGTCGAGGCCCGCCTCGCCGGCCGCGGCCGCGAGCACGTCGAAATCACCGAGATCCTCGCCCCGCGTGAAGTTGTAGTCGAAGAGCGCTTCCACCATGCGGTCCTGCCCGTCGGCCCCGTCCTGCACGTGCGCCCAGCGCGTGAGGCGATGCGCGTGGAGCGTGTTGGGCATGCGCTTCGCCTTGCCGAAGGCGAAGTGGAGCCCCGCACGTCGGCCCTCCTCCTCGATGCGCGCCCAGGCGCCGGACCGATCGGCCCCCTCGCCGAAGCGAAGGCGCATGAACTCGTCTCGATCCATGCCCCCCAGGGGAATGCCGGGATAGAGCTGATAGGCGCGCCAGGTGACGGTCACGTCCTCGCAGCCCGGCAGGGTCAGGGCTTCGGCGAGGCGGCGCTTGCCGATCCAGCACCATGGGCAGATCAGGTCCGAGAAGACATCGATGTTCATGGCCGGTCCTCCTTGCCTGCTCGATGCTAGGGAAGCTCCGCGCAAGTTGCACCCACCCTGGCCCCCGCGAAGGGACCGTTCCTCCAGGCGTCGAGGGGCAGATCCGAGCGGCACGATCAGCGGGGATCGTCCAGACTTGGGAGTGGAGCCACAGCCAGACGCTTCGTGCCCGAGGGGGGCGCGAGGCGCCATGGCGTGCGCGTCAGGAATCCCGGTTGTCCATGAACGATCACGAATCCCGAGCGGCGACGGACCTCGCCCTGGCCGAGCCCGTCGACCTGGACCTGGCCGCACCGACCGGGGCGCAAACTGTTCGCGCGCCGCTGCGTCGTCTGGACGGCGATCTGGGCGCGCTCGAGGACCGCTTCCGTGCCGAGTATCTGGCCATGGATCGCCGCCTCATGCGGCGGTTGCTCCTTGCCTGGGCCGGATGCCTGGCGGCCCTGCTCATCTACCAGTGGACCCTGCTCGCGTCCGTGCCGGGGTTCGGGGTGGTGCGCGCGCTGAACCTGACCAATCTCGCCTGGACGCTCGCGGCGGCCCTGCTTGCCGGCCATGTTCGGGCGCCCAGGCGGCTCGACCTGCTCGGCGGCGCCTGGTATCTCGGCACGGCGCTGCTCGTGGTGATCGCCCAGCAGTACTCCGGCCCGCGCATTGCGCACGGCGGCGCCGTGCTGGCGATCGTCTCCTTCACGCTTCTCTTCCCGGTCCCGATGCTCTACCGAGCACTGCCTGCCCTGCTGCTTGCGGGGGCCAGCCTGTCCAGTGGCCTGGCCGCTGTTGCAGAGGCGCCGGAGCTCCGGGGCCCCTTCCTTCGCAACATGGTGGTGCTGGTGCTCGCCTTCGTCGTCGCCCTGGCCGCGTCCATGCAGGTCATGCGCGGGCGTCGCGAACGCTTTGTCGCCGAACGCGAGAAGATCAGGGCGCTCGAGCAGGAAGCCGAACTGGCGCGACTCCTGCCTGTGTGCGCCTACTGCAGGCAGGTCCGACGGGACGACGGCTTCTGGGAGACGGCCTCGAGCCATCTGCAGCGCCGCGGCATCGTTCGCGGCGAAGCGCGCCTGTGCGACACCTGCGTGCCGCCCTCATCCGCCGTGAGCCCGCCCGGGGGATCCGAGCCTGTCGCATCCGTTCCCGCGCCGATGCGCAGCGGGAGTCCGTCCGGTCCCGAAACGCGCGCGGCGTCCGATGACGCCACTCGGGCGCAGGACGCCTTCCGTCTTGCGCATCTCGAGCCGGATCGCAAGCGCCTGCTCTACTTCCTCGGTGCCATGGCGATCTTCTTCGCCTTCGCGACCTTGCGTTTCGTGGTGTCCTCTGGGGCCGTGGCCTGGACCGAGCCCGTGCAGTGGGGGCGAGTAGCGACCCTGATCCTCACTCTCTGGGCGTTCTTCGTGGCCATGGGGGTCAGGGAACCCAGGCATCATGATCGGCTCGCCTTCGGCTACCTCCTGAGCATTGCGATCCTCGCTTCGGTGGTGATGCTGCTGACACCGAGCCCCAACGGGATCATGCCGATCGTCGCCGTGGTGATGGTCCACGTGCTGCTGCGCATTCCCCTGTGGCAGCGCATGATCCCCACGGTCCTGTTCTCGATCGTCGCGGCCGTCGCCGTCGTCCTCAATGCCGAGCAGACCGGCTACTTCTCCGGCTACACGCTGGTGGCGCTCGTCTTCGCCAACCTCATCGGCGTCTGGGCATCGCAGATCCAGGACGAGGATCGCCAGGCCCGCTTCGACGCGCTCCTGGAGCGAGAGCGTGCCGTGCAGCGTGCGGAACAGCTCGATCTCCTCATGCCCATGTGCGGTGGCTGCGGCAAGATCCGGGACGACGAAGGCTACTGGGACGACGTCTTCGCCTATCTCGCCCGCCATTCGCGCTATCGTGCATCCCATGGGATCTGCCCCGACTGCGTGCGGCAGCAGTTTCCCGAGATGGCGGATGAGGTACTCGAGGCGACCGGCGCGCGCTGAGCGCGCCTGATCCTCGATCGGAACGCTGCAGGGGAGAGCCAGGTGTCAGGCGTCGAGGGTGCTGCATCCCTGAGTGCGTTGTTGCAGCCCGGCATGCGCGTCTTCGTGCCGGGCGCGTCGAACGAACCCCGCGGTCTGCTCGAACTCGTCGCGGCCGATCCCGACTGCGCGGCCGGCGTCACCTTCGTCCAGTTCCCCCTGCCGGGCATGAACCGCACGGACTTCACCGCGTGGCATCCTGATGCGCGCATGGAGAGCTTCTTCCTGTCGCCCGCGATCCGGCCTGCCTTCGAGCGTGGACGCGCGGCCTTCCTCCCCATGCACATGCGCCGGGTCTACGACCACCTCGCACGATCGGCGCCCTTCGACCTGGTCCTGCTTCAGGTCGGCGCGGATGCCCGGGGGCGGCTGCGCCACGGCCCCAATGTGGATTTCCTCGAGGCCGTGCTGCCCCGCGCGCGCCGAGTGGTGGCGCAGCTCAACGGACGACTCGGGCCGCCAGCGGGGGCGCCGGAGCTGGAACGGGCCCGCATCGATCAGCTGTTCGAGATCGATCACGGTCTCCCGGAACTGCCGGCGTCGGAGATCGACGATGCGGCCCGGGCCATCGGTCGCCAGGTGGCCGGGCTCGTGCCGAACGGCGCCTGCCTGCAGACCGGCATCGGCAGCATTCCCGCCGCCGTGCTCGGTGCCCTGGAGGATCACGAGGACCTCGGCTTCCACGGCGGGCTCATCGACGACGGTGCCTTCGCCCTCATCGAGCGGGGCGTCATCACGGGGGCCCGGAAGGCGATCGACTCGGGGCAGCACGTGACCGGCATGGCGCTCGGTTCGGCCGCGCTCTACGCCGCCCTGGCCGAGCGGCCCGACGTGGTCTTCCGACCCGCCTGCTACACGCACGAGAGCGCGGTGATCGCCGAGCTCGACCACTTCGTCTCGATCAATTCCGCGGTGGAAGTCGATCTGTTCGGTCAGGTCAGCGCGGAGATGGTCGGCGGGCGCCAGATCTCCGGTACGGGCGGGGCCGTGGACTTCATGCGCGCCGCAGCCGGTGCCCCCCAGGGGCGGTCCATCGTCGCCATGACGGCCACGGCGAAGGACGGCGCCCTGTCCCGCATCGTCCCGGCCCTTGCCGAAGGCACGGCGGTCACCGCCGCCCGCACGGACGTCGACTGCGTCGTCACGGAACACGGGGTGGCGGAGCTCCGCGGGCGGTCCGTCGACGCCCGCGCCGAGGCCCTGATCGCCATCGCTGCGCCGGACTTCCGGGACGCCCTGCGCGATGCCTGGCGCGCGCGGCGGGCGCGCCTCTGAGCAGGTGTTGCGGTCCGGGGGGGCTGTGTATAATCGCGCGCCTCGTGGGTGCGTAGCTCAGTTGGTTAGAGCACCGTCTTCACACGGCGGGGGTCGCTGGTTCGAATCCAGCCGTACCCACCACGATTCCTTCCCGGCACATCCCGACGAGTCGCCCGCTGCAGCCGTTGAGCCCTCGCTTGCGGGATTTCCGTGCCGCTCCTGTGTTCGGGAACCGGAAGGCACGGGGGCTCTCAGGGCATGAACGCCGGATCGCTTCGATCTCCTTCACGCAGAAAGTCCGCAACCACGCGATACAGGTCACCGCGCTGATCCTCCAGCAGCAGCGAGTGCGTGCCACGGCCGATCAGGGTATAGCGACGCGACGCGGCCGCAGACAGGCGATCGAACACGGCACGCCCCTGTGCCGGCGTCGTTTCCTGGTCCCACTCACCGACCACGACCAGCGTCGGCGCGCAGATGCGGCCTGGATCATAGGGCGCCACGCCCTGTAGCCAGCGGGTCAGCGCATCCTTCACGACGCCTGCCGGCGCACGCAGCTGCGGTGGATCCAGGGCCGCGCTGTCCGGATCCGAGGCGACCGCCGCCGTGGCCCAGGCCTCGCGCCGCGTTCGGGGGCCGATGCAGGCGATCTGCTCGCCAGACAGCCCTTGAGTCCAGCGCTCGAGCGTCGCCTCGGCGGCGACCAGGCGGAAGGCGCCGAGCCCGTCCGGAACCAGGGTCTTCGGCGCACGCTCGAGCAACCACAGGGCGCCGCTCAGCACCAGGCGCCGAACCTGTTCGGGTGCATCGCCCGCTGCCTGGCCACAGATCGCCGTGCCCCAGGAATAGCCCAGCAGATCGAGCCGTGCGTGGCCCGTCTGCGCGAGCACGTGATCGATGGCGCGATGCACGTCGGCCACGGCCTCCTCCGTATCGACCAGGGGAGCGTTCGCGTCCGGCGGCAGCGCCATCTCCGGTGGTCGATCCGATGCGCCGTAGCCGAGCAGATCGATGCACCAGACATCGAAGCCCCGCCGAGCCAGCCAGTCCATCCAGGAGGTCCCGTCGATGGCGTAGTCGAAGGTGATCGTGGAGGCGTAGGTGGCGCCGTGAACACAGAGCAGCGGCACGCCGATCGCGTCCGGAAGGCGCTTGTTGCGCAGGAACAGACGGCAGCCCTCGCGGCCACTCGGAATGCGGAACTCCGAGATCTCGATGGGCATGTCCGGGTTCCTCCTGGTCGGCCAGGGTGGTGTTGGACGACAAACGGCTTGCCTGGGCGCCACGGGCCTCGATGCGCCGCTCTCGAAGCAGGCGCGGTGCCGAACGCTCGTCCCCGATGTCGGAGTGCAGGGCGAAGGCGCGCGACGGATGCTCTCCAGGGTCCGGCGCGCGATGCCCACCGCGACCGGCGTCGGCGAAGTGCCGTCAGTCGAACTGCTTCTCCCCGCTCGCCAGGAGCAGATAGATCGCCATGCCGACCAGGGCGACGCCCGCGGTCACCTGGAAGACGAGCGCCCAGGACCCGGTGAACTCGAGAATGAGGCCGGTCACGTACACGCCGATGATCCCGGGCAGGGTTCCCGCCGTGTTCGAGATGCCCATGAGGGTGCCGGCGTGGCGCGGGCCGATGTCCATGTGGTTCACCGCATAGCCGCCGATCGCCGCCGCGCCGAGGATCTTGGCGAACACGAGCAGCGTCATGGCCGCCCAGATGCCGTTCGTGAAGTCGATGGCGATCAGGCAGATCGCGAGGCCGCCGGCGGCGATGGACTGCATGAGCTTGCGCACGAAGGTGACCGAGTGGCCCGCGGTGATCATGCGATCCGCGACGTTGCCCCAGATGTTGTAGAACAGCAGCGACGCGATGTGCGGCAGCATGGCCACGACGCCCACGGCCGCGAAGCTCACGCCCAGGCCCTCGTTCACGTACTTGGGCAGCCAGGACAGGATGACGTAGAGCGTCCAGTTGCTGCAGAAGTGCGCGGCGATGATGGCCCACATGGCGCGGTTCTTCAGGAAGTGCGTGATCGGCGGCGTGGTCTGCTCGCCGTCGGCGTCGTGCTGACCCTGCAGCAGGGCGAGCTCCTGGCTGCCGATGCGCGGATGCTCCTCGGGCCGCGCCGTGACCAGCTTCTGCCAGGCGAGGAACCAGAGCACACCGACGCCGCCGAAGAGATAGAAGGCCCACTCCCAGCCGAGCTGCTCGACGATGACCGGCGTGCACACGAGCGCGAACACCGTTCCCACCGGGATGCCGCTGTTGGCAACGCCCACGGCGCGTGCCTTCTCGGTCGGCGGTACCCAGCGGGCGATCATGTTGTAGACCGAGGGGAAGGTGACGGCCTCGCCGAGCCCCATGCCCACGCGCGCGAGCAGCAGGGCACCGAAGCCGATCCAGGCGGCCGGGGGCGTGAGGATGGTGAACAGGGACCAGGACAGCACCCCCAGGCCGAGAATGAGCTTGCCACCGAAGCGATCGGCGAGACGGCCACCGCCGATCTGCATGAGCAGGTAGCCGACGAAGAAGGAGGAGAGCACGAGCCCCTGGGTGGACGGGCTCCAGCCGAGATCGCGCGCCATGGGGATGATCGCGACGGAGATGTTCACGCGATCGATGTAGCAGACGAAGATCGCGGCGAAGCACATCGCCACGACCGATGCGCGCACGGGCAGGCCCGTGCGGATGCTGGCGCCGGTCTCCGCCATGGTCTCTCCCCTCCCAGATCGAGGAGCCGAGTCTTGCAGAAGTGCCGCGGCAGCGCGATCCGGTCGCGAACATGGCTTGGTCTGCGCCCCTCCCTGCGGGCATGCTCCGCCTGCAGATTCGCAGCGACCCAACTCGGGAGGGAGTACACAGATGAGTGACGCAGCACAGGAAGAGGCCGTTCTGGTCGAGCGCCGCGGCCGGGTGATGATCATCACGCTCAATCGCCCGGACGCCATGAACGCCATCAACGGCGCCCTGTCGCACGGGCTGCTCGCGGCGGTCCGGGAACTCGACGCCGACAGCGGGCTCACCGCCGGTGTGATCACCGGCGCCGGCCGCGGCTTCTGCTCCGGCATGGACCTGAAGGCCTTCGCCCGCGGCGAGGACATCGGCCCGCTGTCGACCTTCATCCGGGAAGGCTGCGGCAAGCCCCTCATCGCGGCCATCGAGGGCTTCGCCATCGCCGGCGGCTGCGAGATCGCGCTGACCTGCGATCTGCTCGTGGCCGCCAGGGGCGCGAAGATCGGCATCCGCGAGGTGAAGGTGGGTCTGTTCGCCGCCGCCGGCGGCGTGTTCCGGCTGCCTGCGCGCGTCGGCTATGCGAAGGCCATGGAGATGGCGCTCACCGGCGAGCCGATCCTCGCCGAGGACGCCCTCGACGCCGGCATGCTCAGTGAGGTCACGGAACCGGGTGGCGCGCTGGATGCCGCCGTGGCCCTCGCCGAGCGCATCGCCGAGAACGCGCCACTCGCCGTGGCCGCCTCGAAGAAGCTCGTCCGCGCCGCCGCCAGCGGCATCGAGGAGGACAAGCTCTGGGAGATGCAGATCCCGCTGCAGAAGCAGGTGTTCAGCTCGGAGGACGCCAAGGAGGGGCCCCGCGCCTTCGCCGAGAAGCGCGCGCCGAACTGGACCGGCACCTGAGGTTGCGCCGAGCGCGCGTCTGCGCGTTCGGCGCCGTCATCGCGGCGGGCTCGGCCCGCCGCAGCCTTACCAGGGGTGCACCCGCACCGGCACGTCGGCGATCCCCCGGATGAAGTTGTTGGGCAGGCGCTTGACGTCGCCCACCAGCTCCACGTGCCGGAAGCGCTTCATGATCTCCTCCCAG
>JAZBPI010000142.1:0-4830 GCA_036351555.1 Pseudomonadales bacterium | reverse complement strand
CGGCAGCCTCGGCCGGGGCTGCGCCCGCTTCGGCGACGGGCATGTCCGCGGTCCGCAGGGACCCGATGGGGCGGATGCGCTCCAGGATCTCGGCGCTCGTGCCCGGCGGCAGCGCGACGGCGCCCTGCGCGACGGCAATGAGCAGACCCGTGACGGCGAAGCTGCGGAGTCGAAGGAACACTGGCTTCATGGTCACTCCAAAGATTGCTGACGCCCGACATGCATCGGGCCGAAACGCATTCCGGCCCGAGGGCCGCGGAGTATAGACCGTTCGACCGCAAGCGTTAAGCGGGCGTCCTCAGGCCGAGGCGTCGAAGAGCTCCCGCCCGATGAGCATGCGTCGGATCTCGCTCGTACCGGCGCCGATCTCGTAGAGCTTGGCATCCCGGAGCAACCGGCCCGTGGCGTAGTCGTTGATGTAGCCGTTGCCCCCCAGCGCCTGGATCGCCTGCAGGGCGACCTGGGTGGCCTGCTCCGCCGCCAGCAGGATGCAGCCGGCCGCATCGAAGCGCGTGGTCCGGCCCGCGTCGCAGGCTCGGGCCACCGCATAGACATAGCTGCGCGCGGAGTTAGTGGCCACATACATGTCCGCGAGCTTGCCCTGCATGAGCTGAAAGGTGCCGATCGCCTGGCCGAACTGCTCGCGCTCGTGCAGATAGGGCACGACCAGATCGAGGCAGGCCTGCATGATGCCGACGGGGCCGGCGGCGAGCACGACCCGCTCGTAGTCGAGGCCACTCATGAGCACCGCTGCCCCGCGGCCCGGCGCGCCGAGCACCCGGTCGGCGGGCAGGAAGCAGTCCTCGAAGACCAGCTCGCCGGTCTCCGAACCGCGCATGCCGAGCTTGTCGAGCTTCTGCGCACAGCGGAATCCTGGATCGCCGCGCTCCACGAGGAAGGCGGTGACCCCCTTGCTGCCGAGGGTCGGATCCAGGGTCGCGTAGACGATCAGCAGATCCGCGCCGGGCCCGTTGGTGATCCACATCTTGCTTCCGTCGAGCCGGTACCCGCCGTCCACGGGGCGCGCGCGAAGTTTCATGCCCATGACGTCGGAGCCGGCGCCCGGCTCGCTCATGGCGAGGGCCCCCAGCGCGGTGCCCGCGATGAGGCCGGGCAGATAGCGCTCCTTCTGCGCGTCCGTCCCCCAGCGACGGAGCTGATTCACGCAGAGATTGGAGTGCGCCCCGTAGGACAGGCCGACGGACGCGGAGCCGCGGCTGAGCTCCTCGACCACCACGCAATGCGCGAGGTAGCCGAGCCCGGCGCCGCCCCACTGCTCCTCGACGGTGATCCCGAGCAGTCCGAGCTCGCCCAGGCGCGGCCAGAGATCCCGCGGGAAACGGTCCTCCCGGTCGATCTCCGCCGCCCGCGGCGCGATCTCCCGCTCGGTGAAGCTGCGCACCGTGTCGCGGAGCAGATCGAGGGTCTCCCCGAGGCCGAAATCGAAGGCAGGCAGTGCATGCATCGGGGGGTCTCCAGTTCTAGGCCCAGCGCGCACGGCCTCCGCCCGGGGGCGACGACGCGCTGCTCCGCAAGCCGTCACGCGCACCAGATCAGTGAGCGCCCGCGGACCACAGGGGCTCGGGCAGGACGCAGCGCGTCTCAGGGTCGGGATCGTGCCGATCTTCCTGCCCGTGCCCAGTCTGGCACGGCAGCGATCGAAGGGCCCGGCTCTGTCCCCGTCGCTTCACCGGGACAGGGAGGCTCGAGGCACCGGGTATCCTTCGCGAACGCGTGCGTTCGGGCATCCTGCGCATCCAGACCCCTGAGCCGAGCAAGGCTCAGGACGTGATGTCGTCGAGTTCCACGAGCGAGGTGCCGACGTCCACGCGATCCCCCACCGCTGCATGCACGGCCCGCACCCGACCGGCGTCCGGCGCCCGCAGCGTGTGCTCCATCTTCATGGCTTCGACCACCAGCAGGGGCGCCCCGGCCTCAACCTGATCGCCGGGGGCCACCATGACCGCGATGACCTGCCCGGGCATGGGTGCCTCGAGGGATCCCGCCACGGGGGCCTGCCCGGCAAGGGCGGACGCCAGCGCATCAGCGAGTCTGTAGCGACGGGTGCCGGACCCATCCTCGAGGCTGATGAAGGGCGCATCCCCATGGGGTGACCAGACCACTTCCAGACGGCGCGCCCGGTTCTCGATCACCAGGTCGACACCGCGTTCCCGCAGCGCACCGGTGCAGCGGAACACGGCGTCCTCCACCTGGACCAGCCATGCATCGACGGCCCGGGTCACCCGACAGGACCAGCGCCTGCCGTCCGCGCCGAGAATGATCCGCTCCGCCGCCGGGCGATTCACGCGAAAACCCCTGAGACGGGCGAAGGGCCCGCGATCGACCGGCTCGGAAGCATCGGCCTCGCGGCAGAGCGCGACCGTCAGCGCAGCGGCGGCGAGCTCGTCCGCGGCGAGCGTGCGTGACGGTCGGAGCGCCGGGGCCCGGGCCTCGAGCCAGGACGTCGTGACCGGGCCTCCACGCACGGCGTCGTCCGCGACCAGCGCGCGCAGCAGGTCGAGGTTGGTTTCCACCCCTTGCACCCGCGCAGCGCGCAGCGCGCCACCGAGGCGAGCCAGGGCCTGGTCGCGGTCCTCCCCACGGGCCGCGATCTTGGCGAGCATGGGGTCGTAGTCGGTGCCGACCCGGTCGCCTTCCACGACGCCCGTATCGACGCGGACGCCGGGCAGGTCGTCCGGCAAGCAGAGCCGATCGAGACGCCCCACGGACGGCAGAAAGCCCGCCGCCGGGTCCTCCGCATAGAGACGGACCTCGATCGCGTGACCGCGACAGACGAGCGCGTCCTGGCTGCGCGGCAGGGGTTCCCCTGCAGCAATGCGGAACTGCCAGGCGACGAGGTCCTGGCCGGTGATCATCTCCGTCACCGGATGTTCGACCTGCAGGCGGGTGTTCATTTCCAGGAAATAGAACTGGTCTCCGGCGAGCAGGAACTCGACGGTGCCGGCCCCCCGGTACGCGACCGCCTGCGCGGCGCTGATCGCGGCCTCCGCCATGCGCGCCCGCAGCGACGCGGGGACGTCCGGCGCCGGGGCTTCCTCGAGCACCTTCTGGTGCCGGCGCTGGATCGAGCACTCGCGATCGAAGAGATGCACGCAGCGGCCCTGTGCATCGGCGAAGATCTGCACCTCCACGTGACGTGCTTCGCCGAGCCAGCGCTCGAAGAGCACGGCGTCGTCGCCGAAGGCAGCGGCGGCCTCACGGCGCACCGCGTCGAGCGCCGGCTGCAGGTCCTCGGCGCTGTGCACGACGCGCATGCCCTTGCCGCCGCCGCCGGCGACGGCCTTCACGAGCAGCGGGAAGCCCACGGCCTGCGCCGCGGCCAGGGGGTCCTGGTCCACGTCTGCCGCAGCCGCCCCCGGGAGCACCGGGACGGCGACCTCGATCATGCGCGCGCGCGCCGCATCCTTGGACCCCATGAGACGGATCGCATCGGCTGGCGGACCCACGAACACCCGACCGGCCTCCTCGCAGGCCTGGGCGAAGGCCGCATTCTCGGCAAGGAAGCCATAGCCGGGATGGATCGCCTCGGCCCCGGTCGCCTCCGCCGCGGCGAGAATCGCTTCGATGGAGAGATAGCTGTCCCGCGCCGGCGCCGGCCCGATGCGCACCGCCGCGTCGGCCTCGCGCACGTGTGCGGCGGTCGCGTCGGCATCGGAGAAGACCGCGATCCCGCGCAGGCCCAGGGCCCGGGTCGTGCGCAGGACCCGGCGCGCGATCTCGCCGCGATTCGCCACGAGCACGGATCCGAAGGGCCTCGCCCGGGGGCTCATCGAGGCACGCCCCTGCTGCGCCGGGATCCGGAGACCGGCACCCTGCGGCCGATGCAGGCTGACGCGTTCCCGGCCATCAGAATCTGAACACGCCGAACTCGCCCGCGCGGTCCGCCACGTCGGCGCTCACGACGTTGAGGGCGAGGCCGAGGACATCGCGCGTCTGCGCCGGATCGATCACGCCGTCGTCCCACAGCCGTGCACTCGCGTAATAGGGGTGACCCTGGCGATCGTAGTCCCTGCGGATGTCGTCCATGAAGCGGTCCCGGTCCTCGGCCTCCCAGCCCTCGCCGCGCGCCGCGAGGGCATCGTCACGCACCGTCGCCAGCACCTGGGCTGCCTGCTCACCACCCATGACGGAGATCCGCGCATTCGGCCAGGTGAACAGGAAACGGGGCGAGTAGGCCCGGCCGCACATGGCGTAGTTGCCCGCACCGAAGGACCCGCCGATGACGACCGTGAGCTTGGGCACCCTGGCGCAGGCCACGGCCGTCACCATCTTGGCCCCATCCTTGGCGATGCCCGCGTTCTCGTAGCGGCGCCCGACCATGAAGCCGGTGATGTTCTGCAGGAACAGCAGCGGGATCCGCCGTCGGTCGCAGAGCTGCACGAAGTGCGCGCCCTTGAGCGCCGATTCCGAGAACAGGATGCCGTTGTTGGCCACGATGCCGATGGGGAATCCATGGAGCTGCGCGAAGCCGCACACGAGCGTCTCGCCGTAGAGGGCCTTGAACTCCGAGAAATCGGAATCGTCGACGAGGCGTGCGATCACCTCCCGCACGTCGAAGGGCTGGCGGGTCTCCCGCGGCAGGACACCGTAGAGCTCCGTCGGATCGTGGCGCGGCGGGCGCGACGCCTGGACAGTGACACTGGGGCGCCGCTGCAGATGCAGCCGACGGACGATGTCCCGAGCCATGGCGAGGGCCTGTTCGTCGTCGGCGGCCAGGTGATCCACCACGCCGGAGGTCCGCGCGTGCACGTCGCCGCCGCCGAGGGTCTCGGCATCGACCTCCTCGCCGGTCGCGGCCTTCACCAGCGG
>JAZBPI010000141.1:0-6037 GCA_036351555.1 Pseudomonadales bacterium | reverse complement strand
TCGAATCGCCGCTGAAGCGTGCTCGCATGGTGGGATGCGCCCGTGGGAGCCAGCTTCAGCGGCGACAGGCACGGCTTCGATCAGGCGGCTCGAATCGTCGCTGAAGCGTGCTCGCGCAGTGGGAGCGCGCTCGTGGGAGCCAGCTTCAGCGGCGACAGGCACGGCTTCGATCAGGCGGTTCGGATCGCCGCTGAAGCGTGCTCGCATAGTGGGGTCGCTCGTGGGAGCCAGCTTCAGCGGCGACCGACGTTCCCTTGGGAAGGGCACTGCTGGGTTGCTAATAGGAATGGTTATCATATAGATTCGCGTTGTTGGCGAGGCGTGCAGGACTCCATGATGCGTACCCCGAAGTCACCCGCGCCCGATTCGACCGCCGTGACGCGTCGCTCTCCGCCGATCCTGACCAGCCGGGAAATCTTCCAGGGTGGGCCCGAAGTCCTGATCGAGCACGAGGGAGAGTGCTACCGCCTGCGGTTGACGCGTCACGGCAAGCTCATTCTGACCAAGTAGGACGTCGCGCGTTCGCGCGCGATCACAGCACGAGGGACCCAGCCAGCGGACGGCGCCGCCGCCCGGCCAGCCAGGCCCGATCACCACCCGCTCCGGGAGATCGGACTATGGCAGCAGGTCATCACAGGGCGCGTTCGGGTTGGCTTTTCGCCGGCGCCGCCCTCCTTGCAGGAATTCCGGCGCCGCCCTCGGCGGCGGACGACGGCGACGCCACGCCGCTTCTCGAGGTCGTGACCGTCACGGCCACCTCCAATCCACTCGCCGCCTTCGACTATCCGGGCATGGTGTCGGTCATCGACAGTGAGCAGATCCGTCTGCTTCAACCCTCGACCACGGACGATCTGTTGAAGTGGGTGCCGAACGTGGAGGTCACCGGGGGACCGCGCCGCACGGGCATGCAACCGAGCATTCGCGGATTCACCGGGCCTGACGTGGTCGTCACCGTCGATGGCACGCGGCAGAACTTCGATTCCGCCCATGACGGTCGCTACTTTCTCGATCCCAGTCTGCTGCGGTCGGTGGAGGTGGTGCGCGGACCTTCCTCGTCGCTCTACGGCAGCGGCGGGACCGGCGGCGTGATCGCCTTCCGGACGATCCGCGCCGAGGATCTGCTGCGCGCTGACGAGCGTGCGGGGGTTCGCCTGTCCGGTGGCTATCAGTCCGTGAACGACGAGCGCCTCGCGGTCGTCACGGCCTACGGGCGCCCTTTGCGGCAGCTGGACCTCGTGGGCAGTGTCACGCGCCGTGAGTCCGGCGAGATCGATCTCGGCGACGGCAGCACGCTCGACCGCACCGACGATGCGCTCGATGCGGCGCTCCTGAAGGCGGGGTGGGCGCTGCGGCCGGGCCAGCGCCTGGAGCTCACCTGGCAGGGTTTCTCGGGCGACGCTCAGGAGCCGAACAACGGCCAGGGCGTCGGTGGGGACGACGTGGTGGACAAGCGGATCCGATCCAGCGATCTGCGCCTGCATTACAGCTGGGACAGCGGGACGCCCTGGGTCGATCTCACTGCCGTGGCCTATCGCAACGAGAGCACGGTCGACGAGCTTGCGCTCGATGCACTCGGGAACGTGCCTGCTGGGACACTGCAGCGCCGCACCATCGCCACGCGCGGCGCGCGTATCGACAACCGCTCCCGGTTCGCCATCGGCGATCGCATGGACGCGACCCTGACCTATGGCGCCGAGCTCTGGCAGGACGATCAGCAGGGCTCGGCAGGGGCGGCGGAACGCGGTGGCGTGCCGGACGCGCGCGCCAGGTTCCGGGCGGCTTTCGTGCAGGCGGAGCTCTCCCTGTCCAGGCCGCTCGGTCTGCCCGGAGAGGTCTTTCTCCTGCCGGGCCTCCGTCGCGACGATTTCGAGGGGCAGGATGATGCGGGCCGCGAAACGCAGGACGCCGCCGAGTCGCGGCGCCTGGGCGTGAGCTGGCGGCCGAATGCCTGGGGACTGCTGTTCGCGAACTGGGGCGAGGCCTTCCGCGCGCCCCGGATCGGCGAGCTGTTCCAGAATGGCGTTCACTTCCGCATCCCGCTCGGGCCCGGTGTCGTCAATCGCTTCGTGCCGAACACCGCGCTGGCGCCGCAGCGGACGGCGACCTTCGAGTACGGCGCCGGTGTCGATCTGGTCGCTCTCCTGGCGGACGGAGACCGACTCCAGCTCAAGGGATCACGCTTCCGCACGGACGCCGAGGAGCTCATCGATCTCGAGGTCACCCAGCCGGCGCCCTTCGCCGCCTGCGACCCCTTCGTCTTCGGTGCCTGCGACGGCACGACCCGCGCGATCAACGTCGACGATGCCGTGCTCGAAGGCTGGGAGCTCGAGGCGACCTACACGCATCCGCGAACGCGGATCGCCGTCGGCCTCTCGGACGTCGACGGCCGGAACCGCATCACCGGGGACGATCTGGGCCTGCTCACCCCCGTGCAGCTGACCCTGGACGCGGCGCTGCGCTTTCCGGGCCAGGGCGCGACCGCGGGCTGGCGCCTCATGGCCGCGGCGGCCTTCGACGAGGTCGCGGAGCCGGAGCTCGAGCGGGACGGTTACCTGGTCCATGACTTCTACCTCTCCTGGCAGCCGGAAGCGGCCCGCAGCGCCTATCGCGTCGATCTCCAGCTGAACAACGCCTTCGACGAGAACTACGCCCGCGTGTTCACGGGTGCGCCGCAGCCCGGCCGTAATCTCGCCGTCCGGCTCACCTGGACGCCCTAGGAGGACACCACCATGCCTGCCGCCCGCCCTGTCTGCTGCCTGGTCCTGTTCCTGGTTGCGAGCCTGTCCGCTGCAGCGGAGGAGCGCATCGTCGCCATTGGCGGTGCCGTCACGGAGATCGTCTTCGCGCTCGGCGCCGGCGATCGTCTCGTCGCCGTGGATTCGACGAGCAGTCATCCCCCGGCTGCGAAGGATCTGCCGGATGTGGGCTATCTCCGCCGCCTCGCGCCAGAGCCGATCATCGCGTTGGCGCCGTCCATCGTGCTGGCGCTCGAGGACGCGGGCCCCCCGGCCGTGCTCGATCAACTTCGTGCCGCCGGCGTACCCCTCGTGATCGTGCCCGATGCGCCGACACCGGACAGCGTGATCGACAAGGTCCGGGTCGTCGCCGAGGCCCTGGGGCGGGTCGAGGAAGGGAACTCCCTGATGGCGCGGCTGGCGAGCGACTTCGCGGCGCTGACCGAAGCGCCGCGATCGCCGGAGTCGCCGCGCGTGCTCCTCCTGCTGGCCGTGAGCGCCTCCGGGGCGCCGCTCGTGGGCGGGGAGGGCACCTCCGCAGACGCGATCATCCGCCTTGCCGGCGCCCGCAATGCCGCGGCCGGTGTCGTCGGCTACAAACCGCTCGCGCCGGAAGCCGTGGTGGCGCTCGCGCCCGACGTGCTCCTGATTCCCGATCGGGGGCTCGAGCTGCTCGGCGGGCGCGATCGGCTGCTCTCGCGCCCTGAGATCGCCCCGACGCCGGCGGGGCAGGCGGGACGCATCGTCACCATGGATCAGCTCCTGCTGCTCGGCTTCGGTCCGCGAACGCCGGAGGCGGCGCAGCAGCTGTCCGAGCGGCTGACGTCCCGACTCGCCGGTGCGCTGCCGTGACCTCCATCAGTGGCACGGTCGGAGCGTTCGGAGCGAGTCGGGCTCGATCGGTCCATGAACGCGGCCGGCAGCGGGCCCGCCACGCGCAGGTCCTCCTGCTCGTCGGTCTGGTCCTGTCGCTCGTGCTCGCGGTGGGGCACGGCGCCGTGTCCATCGCCGCGGAGGCGCAGCTGCGGATGCTGCTGCAGGCCATCGGCCTCGGCGCGGGTGCAGCCGTCGATCCTCTGCAGCACACCGTGTTCTTCGCGATCCGCCTGCCGCGGGCCCTGCTCGCGGTCCTCGTCGGCGGGGCGCTGGCGGTCTGTGGCGCGAGCCTGCAGGGCCTGTTTCGCAATCCCCTCGCGGACCCCGGGCTCATCGGTGTCTCCACCGGTGCGGCCCTGGCGGCGGCGTTCGCCATCGTCCTCGGCGGGACGCTGGCACCCGCGCTGGCCCTGTCCCTGAGCGCCTGGCTGCTGCCCCTGGCCGCTTTCGTCGGCGGGCTCGGTGCGACGGCGCTCGTCTTCATCATCGCCTCCCGTTCCGGGATCTGTGACGTGCCGACCATGCTGCTCGCCGGCGTCGCGGTGAACGCGATTGCCGGTGCGGCCATCGGCCTCCTCGTGTTCCTCAGCGATGACGCCCAGCTGCGCGAGCTGAGCTTCTGGATGCTGGGCAGTCTCTCCGGCATCACCTGGACGCGACTGCTGCCTGCGCTTCCGCTGCTGCTGGTGCCGACGGTGCTGCTGCTCAGGCTCGGCCATCCCCTGAACGCCCTGCTCCTCGGTGAACAGGATGCCGGCCATCTCGGCGTCCGCGTGGAGCGGGTGAAGCGGTCCGCCATTCTGCTCGTCTCGCTCGCCGTCGGTGCCGCCGTCGCCCTGACCGGCGTGATCGGCTTCGTGGGTCTCGTGGTGCCGCATCTCGTGCGGCTCCTGCTCGGGCCGGATCATCGGGTGCTGCTGCCCGCGTCCGCGCTGGCCGGCGCCGCGCTGCTGCTGCTCGCGGACGTGCTCGCGCGCACGCTCGTTCTGCCTGCCGAGCTGCCCATCGGGATTCTCACGAGCTGCGTTGGCGGGCCGTTCTTCCTCTGGCTGCTCTGCCGTCCTCGCGAGCCGGGGCGTCTGTGATGCTTGCGGAGATGCATGCCGGGGGGCTCGACGCGCGACAGGTCGGCGTGACGCGCAAGGGTCGCGTCGTGCTCCGGGACGTTTCCCTGTCCCTCGGGGCCGGTGAGGTGGTCGCCGTCATCGGGCCGAACGGGGCGGGCAAGTCGACGCTGCTGCAGGCCATGGCCGGCACTCTCGCACCGTCGTCCGGAAGCGTGTGCCTGGATGGGGTGCCCCTCGGCAGCATGGATCGCCGCATCCTCGCGCAACGTCGGGCCGTGCTGCCGCAGACGGCGGAACTGGCCTTCGGTTTCTCGGTGCTGGACGTGGTGCTGCTCGGGCGCGCGCCCCATGGCGAAGGTGCGGTGGGGTCGCGTGATCTGCAGCATGTGGAGGCCGCGCTCGCGCAGACCGGCGTGGCTCACCTTGCCGCGCGCTCCTATCTGGCGCTGTCCGGTGGCGAGCGGCAGCGGGTGCAGCTGGCGCGCGTACTCGCGCAGATCTGGCCCGATCAGGAGGACGATCCGCCTCGCTATCTGCTGCTCGACGAGCCGACGAACAATCTGGATCTGGCGCATCAGCACGCGCTCATGAGGACGGCGCGCGACTTTGCCGCTCGCGGCGTGGGTGTCCTCGCGATCCTCCACGATCCGAACCTCGCTGCGCGCTATGCGGATCGCGTCGCAGTGCTCAAGGAGGGCGCGCTCTGTTGCGACGGCCCGCCGGACGCGGTCCTGACCGAGCACCTCATGGGGGAGACCTTCGGCGTCGAATCGCTGATCCTCCGCCATCCTGACACGGGGCGACCTCTGGTCGTCCCGGTCTGAAGCCACCGCAACCATGGAGCTCAAACCATGTTCATCGCCATGAATCGATTCCAGGTACGCAAGGGCCGCGAGGCCGATTTCGAGGAGGTCTGGGCGTCCCGGGACTCCCGTCTCGAAGAGGTCCCCGGCTTCGTCGAGTTCCATCTCCTGAAAGGACCCGAAGCCGACGACCATGTGCTCTACGCCTCGCACACGATCTGGGCCGATCGCGAGGCCTTCGAGAACTGGACGCGGTCGGAAGCCTTTCGCGCTGCGCACGCGAGCGCCGGCCAGAACAAGGGCATCTATCTCGGACACCCGTGCTTCGAAGGCTTCGAGGCCGTACTGGCGCTGGTGCCGGCTGCCGTCAGCGCATGAGTGGCGGCGCGCCTGTGGGAGCAGCGGACTTCCGTCGCGATCGCGCTGCCGTCGTCGTTCGCGTCGGTCGCCGCTGAAGCGTGCTCCCACAGGGAGGTGCGCATGCGAGAGCCAGCTCCAGCGGCGACGGCATGGTTTCGATCGGGATGCCGGGATTGCAGCTGAAGCGTGCTCTCAC
>JAZBPI010000140.1:0-6599 GCA_036351555.1 Pseudomonadales bacterium | reverse complement strand
CGATCCGCACGGCGAGGAGGGCGCCGATGAAGTTCGCCTCCCTGGGGAGCGGCAGTCGCGGCAACGGCACCCTGCTGTGTGTCGACGACCTGTGCATCCTCGTCGACTGCGGCTTCACGGTGCGCCAGCTGCAGACGCGCCTCGGCGCTGCGGGCCTCGCCCTGGACGATCTCGACGCCGTGCTCGTCACGCACGAGCATTCGGACCATTCGGGAGGCATCGGACCCCTGGTGCGGCGGACCGGTGTGTCCGTGCACGCGACCCTCGGCACCTGGCGGGGCATGAAGCTGGCGCCGCGCTCGGCGGATCATGTCGTCACGGCGGACCGCCCCTTCCGCATCGGCGCCGTGGAGATCGCGCCGATCACCGTGCCCCATGATGCGCGCGAACCCGTGCAGTACCGCTTTCGTCACCGGGACCGGAGCGTCGGGGTCCTGACGGATCTCGGGCATCCGTCCGCACACGTGGTCGAGCAGTATCGGGGCTGCGACGGGCTCCTGCTCGAGTTCAATCACGAGCCGGACCTGCTCTGGAACGGGCGCTATCCGGAACCCCTCAAGCAGCGTGTCGGCGGACACTTCGGCCATCTCGCCAATGGCCAGTCGGCGCAGCTCCTCGGCGCCCTCGCGCCGGAGCGGCTGCAGGTGCTCATGGCGGGCCATCTGTCGGAACAGAACAACACGCGGGCCCATGCGGAAGCCGCCCTTGCGGAAGTCATGGACGGGCTCGACGCGCATCGCCATGTCGCCGTGCAGGACGCCTTCAGCGGCTGGTTCGAGGTGGTCTGAGCGAGCGGCGGCGCGTCAGGGATCGCGGCGGATCGGTTGCAGGGTCGCGAGGCAGAGCGCGATCAGCACGTCCTCGGCGTCGTCGCGCTGTGCGTAGATGCGCGCTTCCGCCACAGCCGTGGTGCGCCCCTCGCGGATCAGTTCGGCGTCCGCGAGCAGGGTCCGGGCCGGGCTTCCACGCAGGAAATTCACCTTGTACTCGATGGTCACGCTGGGCGCCCGCAGCGCGAGATTGCAGGCGATGTCCGCCAGTGCGCCGATGACGCCGCCGTGGGGATGACCGAGATCCTGGGACAGGGCCGGTGTCACGGGCATGCGCAGGCGCGCAAGGCCGCCGCCCGCGGACACGACCTCGACGCCCAGGGTGGCGACGAAGGGCGTGGCCGCATGGATGCGCCGGGTCAGTTCTTCGGGAGGCAGAGGCACGCGGGATCTCCGATGGCAGCGGTCGCTCAGGCGATCGGCGCGCCTGTCGTCTCGCCGAGGATGGTCTCGTTCGAGTAGGCGAGGTCGGAGATCACGAACTCGAACTCGTAGTCGTGGAAGCGCAGACGATCACCGTGCTTCAGGCGCGTCTCGCTCGTCACCCGCTCGCCGTTCACGAAGGTCCCGTTCACGGAATTCTGATCGCTGATCCAGAAGGCCAGATCACGATACTCGATCATCGCGTGGCGACGACCGATCTGCTTGCGCGCGATGCGGATGTAGTGGACGCCGTCGTCCGGAGGCGCCTCGAGGCGCGTGATCATGTTGTATCTGCCGGCGAGCAGATGCCGGGGCGTATCGGTGACGCCGGAGAGATCCACGAGATGGCACTCGGGGAAATACTCCTGCACCGGCGCCGGCGTACTCGATGTCAGGGAGCGTCCGCGCGCGATGCGCAGGCCCACCATCACCAGCAGGCTGATGCCGCTCGCGAGGAGCACGATGGCCGCGCCCCAGCGCCAGGGATCCTTGCGTCGTCGCTCGGCCGCGGCGGGTGCGGTCGGCGGGGTGATCGACGCGGTCGCCGCGTCGTCGCGGACCGTCGGCGAGGTCGCCGCCGGAGCGCTGACCACGACGGTGCCGCTGTCGACCGCCGATGGCGGCGCGTCGCTGCTGATCCGGGCCGGCGCCGAGCTGATCACGCGGGGAACGAAGGCAGCCTGGCGACGGCGCGTCAGGGCGTCGCCGATGCGCGCCATGGCCTCGGCGGCGGAGCTGGTGTCCAGGGCGCGGAAGTAGTCCCCACCGCTCGCCGTCGTCAGCTGCGAGAGGATCCGGAAGTCCGCGGCCTCCGTGAGCGCGACGGCATAGACCGCGATGCTGGCTTCCTCGATCTGGGTCCGCAGCTCCCCGAGAAGCCAGTCCTCGGCGCGGCGCGAGGATTCCGCGTCACCAAGGTCGACGACCCCGTCCGTGACGAGCAGGAGGCTGTCCGGCCCGAAGCCCGGCGCGCCGGGCTGGCGCAGCTCGTAGAGGCCCCGCTCGACCGCCCGAGCGGGATCCGTGCGCGCGCCGCCGTAGTCGAGGTCCGCGAGGAGGTCGGCATCCCAGTCGGCCGTGATGCGCAGCGGGTGAACGATGACCGCGCGACCGTCGAAGGCGACGACGCCCACGTGGCTGTCCGAGGGCAGGGTCGCCACGAAGCGGTCGATCAGGGCCGGAATGCGCCGCTCGGGATCGGTGCTGCGCATGCTGCCGGAGTTGTCGACGAGGAGCAGGATGCGTTCCGCGTGGGCGCACGGGATCAGGCCGACGCAGGCCAGCAGCGCTGCGAGGAGCAGGCCCGAGGCCCGGAGCCTGTCCGGCCCGGGCCTGCGCGCGTCGTCTGCAGGGTGGTCGCTGGGTGTCATTCCGGTGTCGTCTCGAACGCAGGAGGCTGACCCAGGGCCCGACGCCCGGTCCGCAGGAGTATGGCACGCGATCCCGGACCCTACCGTCTGCCGACGAGACGCCGCCTGTCCGGGGCCGCTCGGTCCGTCGTCGCGTTCCCAGGGCCGGCGCGAGTCGGTATGATCGCGCGCCTCGGAGAGGTGCCGGAGTGGTCGAACGGGCCTGACTCGAAATCAGGTGTACGCGCGAGCGTACCGTGGGTTCGAATCCCACCCTCTCCGCCAATCGTCCCCGCCCGCCCGTCCTCACCGCAGCGGCACGCGACCGGTCCGGACGTCCGCCCGCCCCCTGCGTGCCCGGGTCGTCCGGCTCGCGCCGCTTCCGATGCTCCGGTACCCTCGCTGACGTCCCCGGTGGCGCCGCGCCCGAGTCATGGCTGACGACAGCATCGATCTCTCCATCCTGTTCGCCGACGTGTGCGGCAGCACCCGTCTCTACGAGCGGCTGGGCGATCAGCGGGGTCAGGCCGTGATCGACGCCTGCATCGCCTACATGACGGAGGCGGTGGAGGCGCACGGCGGCCGCGTGCTCAAGGTCATCGGAGACGAGATCATGGCCAGCTTCGACGCGCCTCGGGGTGCGGTCGGCGCCGCCTGCGACATCCAGGAGGGCAATGCCGCCGGACGGACCTTCGCCGGGCAGGCCCTCACGCTGCGAGCCGCCACCCATCATGGCGCCGTCCGCCGCGCCGGCGCCGAGCTGTTCGGTCCGGCCGTGGACGTCGCGGCGCGCCTTGCGGGCCTCGCCCGGGGCGGACAGGTCATCGCCAGCGAGACGACCTGGCAGGGCCTGGCGGAGGAGGTCCGGTCCCGTGCCCGGGAGATCGAGCGCGTCGCCCTGGCCGCCGCCGAGCCGGAGCTGCGGGTCTTCGAGATCACCTGGGAGCCCGAGGACGTCACGGCGCTCGGCGTTTCCGTGGCCCCGCCCCGGGGCCTGGTGCTGCGCTATGGCGATCGCGAGATCGAGTTGCCGGCCCGCGATCGGACGACGGTCACCGTGGGGCGCAGCCCGCAGGCGGATCTCGTCGTCGACAACAAGCTCGCGTCCCGCCTCCACTGTCGCTTCGAGTATCGCCTCGGCCAGTTCTTCCTGGTCGACCAGAGCACGAACGGCACGCACGTGCGCACGGCGGACGGCACTGCCGTTCACCTCCAGGGGGAGGAGCTCGCCATCTGGGGGCAGGGCATGGTCGGCCTCGGCGAGCGGATCGACGCCGCACCCGACGACCTGCTCAGGTTCTCGTGCGCGTGAAGGCTCCTGCACCGAACCGGCATCGGGGGCGCGCGTGAAGGCCGCTGTCTGGGAGACCGCCGGCGTCACCCACGAAGGGCGCCAGCGTCCGCACAACGAGGACGCCTGGGTGGCGCGCGCGGATGCGGGACTGTGGATGGTCGCCGACGGCATGGGGGGGCATGCGGCCGGCGACATCGCCAGTCGTCTCGTGGCCGACGCGGTCCAGGCGCTCGATGGGCAGGCCGATCTTCCGGCCCTCGTCGATCGCCTCGACGACGCTCTGACTCGGACCAACGTCGAGATCCGTGCCTACGCGGACCGTCACCTCGAGGGCCGCACCATGGGCTGCACCGTGGTGTCCCTGCTGGCACAGGGCGACGTCGGCGTCTGTCTCTGGGCTGGTGACTCGCGCCTCTACCGCCTGCGCGCCGGCGAGCTGCTGCAGGTCTCGCGCGACCATGATCCCTTCCAGGATCTCGTGGAGCGGGGCGCGCTCACGCCGGAAGAGGCCGATGCGCGACCCGAGGCGAGCGTGATCACGCGTGCCGTCGGCGCCCAGCCCGAACTGCACCTGGACCTCATGGCCTTCGACACGGCGCCCGGGGACGTGCTCCTGCTCTGCAGCGACGGTCTCTATCGTGAGCTTTCGGGCGAGGAGATCGCCCGGCACCTGGGCGCAGCGCAGAGCGTGCAGGAGATCGCCCAGGCCATGCTCGACGGGGCCCTGGACCGTGGGGCCCGGGACAACGTGACGGTGATCGTGATCCGCCGCCTGGACGGGCGAGGTTCACCATGAGTCTGCTCGAGCCCACGGGTGCCGCCCGCCGTCTGCGCGGCGCGGCTCGGGATTGCGCCGAGGGGCGCATGCGCAAGGACGACTACCGACGCCTGCGGGCGCGGATCCTCGATGCCATGGTGCATGGCGACGAGACCACCCGAGCCTGGGGCGACGAGGACGAGACCGACACGCGCCCCGGCCGCGACACGGCCGCCAGGGTGACGCCGGACGAGGGTCGGCGGCCCCCGGCCCTGCTTGCGGCAGGCCTGACGCTCGGCGTGCTCGCCGTGCTGCTGTTCCTCCTCCTGACCTGAGCGCTTCGCCCTTCATCGAGCTACAACGGGCCCATGGTGGCGCGCGCTTCAGTAGGATCGTTTCTCCCAACCCTCGTGCGGTCGGCAGCTTCCGGTGAGTGGCCACTTACGGGAGCAGCCGTCCCGACTTATGCACAAATTCGATGCAGGTAATTTTCGACGACGACATGCGTCGATTCCTTGACACCCAGCCTGACAAAGCTCACGCAACCTCATGTATTCATTGGGTAATCGGAATATGATCGAAAAATGAACAATTCCCGCCGCCCCTTGCGGTGACTGGGGCCGGACCCCGGCGGACAGACTTATCCTCAAAGTTATCCACAGAAAACGTGGACAACTTCGGCCTTGACAGCAGGGCTGACCGTCGCCCTCGCGAGGATCGTTCTCCGCTTCCGGGGCGCGCGTCCCCGGGGGACCTTTGTGGCCGTGCCCCGGTCGGCTATCGTGGGGCGCCTGCAGGACACCCGGAGCTGCCGTTCTGACCGCCTCTCTCCAGATCGGGATCCTCGAAGCCGACCGCGTCGATGCGGACCTCGCGTCCGTGCACGGGGACTATCCGGCCATGTTCCGCGCACTGCTCTCGGAAGCGGCCGATGCCCTGGGCGTGGGGGTGGGGTTCCGCACCTGGAGCGTCGAGGTCGAGGCCTGCCCCGAAACGCTCGAGGCCTGCGACGTCTACCTGATCACGGGCTCCCGGCGCTCCGTCTACGAGGATCTGCCCTGGATCCATGCCCTGGAAGACTTCGTGCGCCGCCTCCATGCCGCGCGCCATCCGCTCATCGGCATCTGCTTCGGCCATCAGCTCATCGCGCGAGCCCTCGGCGGCGTGGTCGGGAAGGCGGCGGTCGGCTGGGGTGTCGGGTCGCAGCGCTACGAGGTGGTCGCGCCCCGACCCTGGATGGTCCCGCCGTGCCCGGGGTTCGCGTTGCTCGCCAGCCACCAGGATCAGGTGGAGACGCTGCCGCCGGGGGCGCAGCGGTTCGCCGGCAGCAGCTTCTGCCCGAATGCCGGGTTCACGATCGACGACTACTTCATCGCGCTCCAGGCCCACCCGGAGTTCCGGGAGCCCTATTCCCGGGACCTCCTGCACAAGCGTCGCGAGCGGCTCGGGGAGCCCGTGTTCGAGGCGGGCCTCGCGTCCCTCGGCGGCCGCATCGACGCCCCGCTGATCGCGCGCTGGCTGCTGCAGTTCGTGCTGGCGCGCGCGGTGCCCCGGGCGGAGGCCTCCTGATGGTGCCCGGCGATCGCGAGCCGCCTGCCTTCGGCCCCTTCCGCAACCGGGCCGAGACGCTGCTGCGCGATCCGCAGGGCGTCCGCCGCCTCGGACGCTCCGCGATGGCCAAGCTCGGCGCCGGCGGGCCCGGGCTGCGCGCCGTCGCGGACGATCTGCGGACCCTGCTGCGGCTCATGGGGGCCTGGCAGCGCGGTGAGTACCGGGACCTGTCGCCGCGGTCCCTGGTCGTGGTCGTCGCCGCCGTGCTCTATTTCGTGGTGCCCACGGACCTGGTGCCGGACGTGCTGCTCGCGGTCGGCTACCTGGACGACGCCGCGGTGATCGGCTGGGCCATGGCGGCCGTCGCGGGCGAGATCGAGGCCTTTCGGCGCTGG